>JBCDEZ010000008.1:0-37511 GCA_039179045.1 Chlamydiota bacterium
ATGCATCTCAAATACACGAAATTGTATTGAATCTTAATCCTACTCAACACCATATACTTACGGTATTAGGACCTCCTTTTGAAAAAATATACGAATCCATGTAAAGGGTGCGGAATGTGGGTTATATGATCACACTTTCAAGAACTCCGAAATCCAAAACACGTTTTGTGAAGCATCCATCAAATACGGAAATGTAGATATCCATTTCATTTGAAGAATTGGGTTAAGCGGAAAAAATAGAGCTGAGAGCTATTTTTGATGCGTTCGTTCAGTTCGTAGAAAAGCTCTGTACTAGGCGAGGATCAACTCTCCTACAAAATCCACCTTTTTCTTTCTGGAGAATTTCCTTATACAATTCTTCAGTCGAGATGGGGATAATTTGAATCACTCTACAACGGGCTTTATGACATTTGCTTGTCCACATCAAAAAGGCAAGCAAGTCCTACTTTTTTCTAAAAAAACACGGACCAGCACCTAAATCTTTAGGAATCTTGTCTAGACACAATCTCTTGCTCCTTCTAGAATACGGGGAAAAGGAAATGCGCATGAAGTATACAAGCTCCCATGAGTGGGCTTCTTGGGAGGAGGAAGAAGTCAAGGTGGGGCTCAACAATCTTGCCAAACGGGAACTTGAGAACATCGTTTATATTCAATTACCTAGCCTTGGAACAGCTTTGCTGCAAGGCGAGCAGGCTGTGCTTGTCGAGTCGACCAAATCTGCCATTGAGATTTATTCTCCTCTGACAGGTGTTGTGAAGGAGGTGAATCTCTCTGTTGCGGAAAATCCTGCTCTTCTTTACGAAAAAACCCTTCTTTGGTTGTTTATTCTAACTGGAGTAGAGCGAAAAGAGTACGAGGCTCTTTTGAACCATAACGAATACCTCCGCTTAATCCAATAATGCTCTGCATTTCCTACAAAGCTGCAAGAATTCGTACCGTTTACGGGAAATGACTTCTCAAGTTCATTTTGTGAGGAGCTCTAAATCAACCCAAAAGTCGCCATCTTGCGCATACTTTGCTCAAAAACACTCATCGATCGTTTTGAAACTCAATCCTATCTCAAAGTTGTATAGTATTTTAAATGGTACATTTACTTATTTGATCGACACTTCGGAAAAGATGCATTTTATTTCCTTTTTCTTTAATTTGCAATTATAAACAATAAATTTAAATCAACTACATGAGTGATAGAAAATCTAGAAGATCTATTGCAGCAACATCAATGAACCGGTTTGCGTTCGAAAATCCTATTTCAAATCGATACGAGAACTGAAGAAGAAAAGAACCGCAGAAAAACGACTCTACGTTTCTTCCCTACTGCGGGATGCCAAGCGAATCGGTAGGTGTATTCGATCTCATTGGAGTATAGAAACCCAGTTACATTGAGTGTGAGGTACCACCTTCGGTGAAGACAGGTCACAGACTTCCAAAGACCACTCCCTTAAAAACATGTCTCTAGCTAAAAATGGGCTTTGCATGTTGTCCGCGCTATTGAAGGCAAGAAACGTTTGAAACGGACACGCTACTATTTCTGCATGAATGGAATCAATCTGGAAGAAATTTTTTGCGAGGAACTGTAGTTGGGACAGCCTAAACTTTGCTAGCAAAGTCGTTGAAAAAAAAGAAATCGGCAAGGAAAATGCACTCTATGCTGAAAATTCTTAAGACAAACCCTCTTTCTGTAGACGGCAACATGCAGGTAGACCGCGATCTCTTGAGTCAGGTGGGTCTCTCCGCCCATCCCACATTGCATTTCTACTCATGGATGGCACCTGAAAGCATTACCTATGGCTATTTTTTCAAGCCTGAAGAGTATCTAGATCTAGAGAAAATCGCGACAAATAGTAACGTGCAAATAGGGCAAAGAATGACAGGGGGAGGGGCTGTGGACCATGCAGGCGATCTTGCTTTTTCCCTAACGGTTCCCTCTAGACATCCCTGTTTTTCCTCGCGTCCTCTAGAGAATTACCAGTTCGTCAATGGTGTTGTTCAACATGCTTTAGTAGAGTTTTTCTCTCTCCGAGATATTGGGAGTGTGTCCGGACAAGACCCCTTTGGTGAGGTGGTGCCTTTCTGTATGGGGAAAGCTACGAGATACGATTTGGTTGTAGAAGGGAAAAAAGCTGTAGGAGCCGCCCAAAGAACAACTGAGCTGGGATACTTGCACCAAGGGACTATCTCTCTTCTACCTCCAAGAGAATCTTTTTTGTCCTTATTTCTCCCATCTAAAGAGGAAATGCGAAGAGCGATTATTGCTTCCTCTCATGCTCTTTTCCAAGGCGTATGCGAAGAAGAAATAGAGAATCTACGCGGCCCACTGCGGGAGGTCTTGGCAAAGCATTTCCGAGAAGCGCTGGATAATCCTTTTCGGGAAAGGTTCTGCTAGGATATACTGAAAGGCTTTGAGGTGCTGTAATGAAGAACGCAAAGAGTTCCCGTTCTGCGATTTCCCCCACGAGAGAGGAGAACTATGCTGACTGGTATTTGGAAGTCGTCAAAAAAGCAGAGCTGGCAGAGCACACGCAGGTGCGCGGCTGTATGGTGATCAAGCCTTGGGGATATGCTATCTGGGAAAATATACGACGGGTACTCGACAAAAAGTTCACTCAGACTGGTCACGAAAATGCCTATTTTCCTCTGTTCATCCCCTTGCGTTACTTTGAAAAAGAAGCAAAGCATGTGGAAGGATTTGCTAAAGAGTGTGCTGTGGTTACCCACCACAGGCTCGAGCAGAATGGAGAGGGGCGTCTTGTACCTGGAGGTAAGCTCGAAGAACCTTTGATTGTGCGCCCCACATCAGAAATGATCATCGGGGAGACCTATGCTAAATGGGTGAAGTCCTACCGAGATCTTCCCATTTTGATCAACCAGTGGGCCAATGTAGTGCGCTGGGAGATGCGTCCTCGTATGTTTTTGCGCACAGCCGAGTTTCTATGGCAAGAGGGACACACAGCCCATGAAACAGAAAAAGAAGCCATTGCAGAGACATTGCAGATGCTAAACTTATATGTCGACTTTTGTAAAAATTATCTTGCAATGCCCACATTGTATGGGAGAAAACCCTTAGAGGAACGCTTCCCAGGCGCTGTAGAGACCTACACTCTAGAGGCGATGATGCAAGATCGCAGAGCTCTCCAAGCAGGCACGTCCCACTTTTTAGGACAAAACTTTGCAAAGTCTTGCGGTATCCAGTTTCAAACAAGACAATCCTCCGGAGAAGGGCGCTCTTATGCTTGGACCACGTCTTGGGGAGTGACAACGCGTCTGATCGGAGCGATGATTATGACGCACAGCGACGATAATGGCCTAGTGCTACCTCCCAAAATCGCCCCGAAGCATGTTGTAATTCTTCCGATTGTTCGTAGATCTGAAGAGGCAAAAGAGATGTTCACATACGCGGAGAAACTGCAATCCGCTCTTCAGCAAAAGCAATGTTTCGGGCAATCGATCTCTGTTCAGATCGATCGAAGAGATATCCGAGGGGGAGAAAAGATGTGGTCCTGGGTTAAAAAGGGGATTCCTTTGCGTTTAGAAGTTGGACCGAAAGAGTGCGCTTCTAAAACCGTCTCCTTATCGAGAAGGATCGATCCCGTTTCTACAAAAATCATCCTTCCCCGAGAAGAGGTGATTTCAAAGACCCCCTATATGCTAGCAGAAATGCAGGCTCTTTTACTGGAAAACGCAGAGCGCTTCCAAGAAGAGCACACGCAAAAAGTAGAGACTCTTGAAGAGCTCTACGCTTTTTTTACCCCCCCCAATGATGCTGCTACTTGCCCAACTGGAGGCTTTGCCTTGGGATATTACGACGAGCAAGCGAGCACACAAGTGTTACAAAAAGAGTTGGGGGTGACGGTACGCTGCATTCCCTTTGATCAGGAGGGCTCTTCGGGCCCCTGTCTATTGAGCGGTAAACAAACGAATCAGCGCGCCGTGTTTGCCAAAGCTTATTGATTCTTGGAGATCTCATGTTACAATTTTTCCGCAAATACCAAAAATCTCTTCTAATTGTGATTACGATGTCGGTTATCTTCTCGTTTCTATTTTCAGGAGTGTATTCTGCTTTTTCTCTTTATTCTGGTCAATCTGCTCCTGTTGCGACAACCTGGCATGGCAGAGGCATCTCGCAAGAAGAGCTACAAAAGTGGGTGCGCTTTATTTCTCTTGAAAAAGATGGGGATTTAGCTCATGAAGTCAATCTACTGAATCCAGGCATACTCGTGGAATGGCTTTTTCGTACAGGAGTGATGCAACAACTTTTTACCGCGAACGAACAGGAGTATACGGCACATTACCAAAAGATGTGGAGTAAGATAAAAGAGCACCGCTTTTACCGGCATCCTCAAAGCGAAGAGATTTCGGCAAAAAACGTATGGAAAAATTTTTCTCCTAATCTATTCAAAACCCTCGACGAGCTTCCCGAAACCTTTAGCGCCGAGACCTTTCCCCTTTTGCTCCGTCTGTACGAGGAGGAAAGAGCCTTCCCCCCTTCACTTCTTAAAAGGATGTTGTTGCACTGTGAAAAGCAGGCAAATTTACCGAAAGACCTCAATCTTCCCGAGAGGAATGTGGCGCTTTTTGGCTTTGTAACAGCGCAAGACTGGTTTCCTGCCGCGCTTCTCGAGCAAGCAGCTCTTTTTTTAATGAACGCAGCGGAGTTCGCTCGAGATGAAGGGATCTTGTGCGAGCCAGAATTGGTAAAAAAGAAACTCTCTTTGATCCTACAAGAGGAATGCTCCATAAAAAAAATCTCTCCCGAACAGCTGTTGCTCTGGCAAATACACTCTCTCGGTCTTCAGCAACATGAACTCGCCAACCTTTTGGCTTCTCTTTACACGTTAGAACGCTACTTTGATGATTTGCGCGATAGGGCGCAAGCCTCCTCTGCCCTTTTAGAGCCGATACTCACCGACTCTCTGCAGTCTGTAGTCGTCCGAGAACAGAGCATGGCTCCCCAGTTTTGCTGGAGAGATCCTTTGGACTACGCCTATTTCTCTCTCTACAAAAGGGCGGTATCTCCCGATACCACCCCGGAAATTGCGCACTATTTCCCCGTGGATATCGCGAAAAAAAGCGCTCCCAAGCTTGTACACCGTAAGTACACATTGCAGGTTTCATACATTAGCGTTGAGGAGTGCTCCGCGCACATTCCGTTGCAAAGCATCTGGTCCTGGCAATTGAAAGATCTCCCCTTTCAATTGATCTTGCGTCAGTTCCCCCAAGTGGATGGTATGGCAGCGGTAACAAAAGACGAGAGACGCCGTACTCTACAATCGTTGGATCCTCAAATGCAACGAGAAATCACCTCTTTTTCTCAGAGGCACATGTTGCAAGATTTCCCCGATCTAATCTCCCACCAGTTGCAAAAAAAATCTGCACGATGCGTACCCATCAAAATTCTGGCGGACGGGCGCCTTTTCGGCCTCAACTTGGTCGATCCGAACGGGCTGGCTCATCTTCTCGCGAAAGCTCCTTTAAAGGGGCAGTCTGCGCTTTCCGAAGAAGAGGGAGACGTGCAAAGACAACTCCTGGCGTTTCCCGACGGGAAGGAGGGGTTCTTTCGTATCGAGGTGGTGCATAAAGAGCCGTCAGAGGAACTTCTTACATACGGTGATGCACTTTCTTTGGGAGTGCTGCAAGAGCTATTCGAAGCGGAGAAAAAAGCCCGAACCTCCATACTGAAAAAAACGCATCCCGATCTGTTTGCTTCCGACCAGCATCGGGAAGAAATCAACAATGCTTTTGCAAAAGCTCTTTTCCCAGAAGAAAATATATCTCGGTATTTCACGCCATATGTCGAAAATGCCCGAAAAAACTCTACAGGGGGAGAGTATGCCAATACTCTTGCCCAGCAGTTTTGCTTACAATCCACAGAAAAGCGTCTTCGTAAAGAGGAGGGTACGCAATTTTTGTTTTCCTGCGAAGAGGGAGAAGTCTCTCCAGTGAAACACCTTCCTTTCCCTCACTTTTCTACAATTCTTCGTTATGAGACCCTCCCTTTTTCCGAATCAGAGGAGTATCGCCTCATGCAAGAGTCTCTGGCAAAAGAGGTGCGTAAAGAAACAGGATCCAAGCTTCTTCACATATTTAAAGAAAAAGGTTTGCTAAATATTGAACGAGCTACCTGATTCTTTCCCCAAGCTTTTCCCTTTTCCTTTTTTGGGTCTTGTATGTGAAATTCCTAGAAAAAAGAGGGGCTTTCCTCTAAACAAAGTGTACCTTCTGCCCGCGCTCCAAAGCCATTTTGCAGAGGAAAATTTTGCAGAAGTGCGCGCTTCTTGGGATGAGGCTGGGTTTTTTTTTCACTTCTTCGTGACAGGGGAACCTACAGTAGGAAAAGATAGACGAAAAAGCGATTCCATCGAACTATTTTTCAATACGAAAGGAGATGACCCGCGCACATTTTTTACCCAGTTTTGTCACCATTTTGTTCTGACTCCTGAGGCAGTCCATGGAGCCTTTTTTCAAGAGGTGACGAAGTTTCGTACAGAAGAAACGCATCCCCTCTTCGAAGAAAAAGAGGGAATGGTAGATGTGAAAATCTCTCCCGGGAAATACTGGATGGCGTGTCACATCCCCTTCACAGCTCTTCACGGATATCAAAGAGAGGAAAAGAGCTCTCTTACGTTTTTTTACCGAATCAATCGGAAAGGAGCCTCTCCTCAGAGCCTTTCTTGCTCGCACGCTGAGTATGACCCGGAAAAAACGCCCCTACTTTGGTCTCGCATTCTCTGTTTGCCTTGACCGTCCTCCGATTGTTCCAGGAAAAGAGATCCTTGTTGCTCTCAAATACTCCCAAAGATCTGCATTGAAGCTGTCCTTTTCTACCGCGTGTAACCCATGGCGATTTGGCTCCATGCGTGGCAACCTGAATTTCGGGTTGCATTGATTAGTCGACCTTGAAAAAGGCGGAAAGGTAATTTCCCAGAAAAAATTTCGAGTTCTTCTTCTCTCTACGAAGCTCTATCAATAGGCGCTTTTTTCAGTACCGAAAGATAATTCTGGTCAACTCACATAGCTTTAGAAGTATCTATTTTTATAAGAAAATAGATTTGAAATTAAAAGAAAAACGGAACCGATACATTCTTAAAGACAGCCTGAAAAGTATTGCCGTGATAGCAGCTAAGGAATGTTAAGAAAGGGTTTGGATACATGCTGAAGGACCCAAGGTAGATCCCACATTCTGCACCCTCTCCACAAGGAGTGTGAGGAATGTGGGGTAGATGATCTCACAGAAACTGTTCATTACTTTTTTGAATCTCGACAATCCAATAGTAGAGGGCTAAGATGCTAAAACGCATACCACTTCACAGATAGCCAGCACAAATTACTCAAAGAGTTTTGGGATGAATTTTGTATATTAGTTTAAAGTATAAATTTTCTTATTTGATTAGTGTTTTGGAATCCGTTTGTTCTATTTTTTTTTAAATTTCGGTAATATAACCAAAATTTAAATAAATATAAAAAATATAGAAGAGATCCGATTCCTAAAATTCTTTAGAAAAAATTATTGCTTTTTCAATCGAAAATCAAATAGAATCTTATTTGTAATTTAATTGGATTTCAGATGATTTCTTCTCTAAACACCCTTCTGCATCAAATTACCCCATTTGATTTCGCTTCTTCTTCCCTCTCCTATCAAAGAACAATTGACTCGGTGGTTTTCAGCGCTTTGGCTAGCTTTTGTGTAAGTGCTGCCTTTGTCCACCCTCTGCTTCCGTCCCTTGGGTGTGCTGTTGGGGCTGCAATTGTTGTTAGCGTTCATCATATGGCTTTGGCTTTTTTCAATCGCATTTTCATCAATACGCGCGTAGGCAATGCCTTTCTTTCCGCTTGGGTCTCTTTTCTTGTAACTGGATCTATCGCCAACCAGGATCCTACTTATCGGGCTATGTTTCAAATGGGAACTCTGGGCTGGCAGGGAACGCTTGCTATCATCTGTTGTCAATTGTTCGTTAGGAGCATCCAGCTCTTTGCAAGTTCAAATAATTACTCTATTTCCGTGGAAAATTTGATTGGAGATGTCGGAGAGCGCCTTTGCGTCTGCATGGCATAAAAGACCATGAAATGAGCAATTTGCGCCGTGTTTTTAGTCGAAACTCGCGGTAATTTCAAAATCTATTAGAAACTCTCCTAAAGTGCTCGATCCAACCAAAGCCTGGGGGAATTTTCGAGCGCTTTTCGAGAACGGCAAAGCCTACTAACTTGAGTTTCGGATTTTACATCATGGAGAATCGCACTTCTTCAAAAAAGATATTGCGTGCTGTTCTAAGTGGATGGCTTTTGAAGCGCTAACCCACATAAAAAGTGTCTATCTGGAGTATATTTCGATCAAAAAATACTCTATGCCCCCATTTTCGAAACCTCGACTGAGGAAAAATATATAGCGCACAATAACCCCCCTGATAATTTTGATTTTTCCTAAAAGGAACCTTAGAAATAAACACAAATTTCTGGTAATATGTATTTTTTTATTTACACGCGGGATTTACCATGGCTGTTGTTCGAAGAACCAACGATTCTGATGGAGGTAGCTGTTTTTTTAACAACTGGGATCTTGTTAACTGCAGCGCGCTCATCTCATTTGTTACTTGTAGCGCCTTTTTCTCTTTTAGCTTTGGATTGTTCTTCTCCCGTTCACCCACCGACTCCTTAATTTGCGCGATGTTTAGCTCGAGTGTGACCCTGATGTATCATGCGATTTTTTCCTTGTTGCGGCAAATAACTGATTGCAAAAGTCTCGCGGGCATTACTTCCCTGGTCCTTGCCTTATTGTTCAGATCCTCTGTGCCCGGGATTTTAGGGTTCGAACAAATCTCACCACGTGCTCTCAACCCCTGCGCTTCTTTTTTCTTGACCGCGATTCTTTCTGGGCTTGATTGGAAATGTCGCACAGGAGAGAGCTCCCCTCTCTTCCTGAAAAGGATGTTTGAAACGTTATCCGAGAAACTGATTTGGGTGCGATGCTAGCTTACCCCTCTTTTTTTGCCTTTAGATGCCTGAGATGAGATCATAACCCAAGAATCGCGATTCCGTTCTCCTTCATGAAAATGAGCATATGGGGGTCATCCGATGGACGAGTATTTCTCCCTGTTCGTTCCGCCTTTCTCGCAAAAAAATGTGTTCTTTTCGCTCCCACAACTACTCCCTCCACATTTACAAAAATCTGAAAGACTGCTTACAATCAAGATTAGGACGAAGGCGCTAAGGAAGTGGGAAAAATTTATGTTCGACAAATTTACTAACAGAGCAAAACAAGTCATCAAACTCGCCAAGAAAGAGGCTCAAAGACTAAATCACAACTACTTAGGAACAGAACACGTTCTCTTGGGACTGCTGAAATTGGGTCAAGGCATTGCGGTAAACGTTCTACGCAGTCTCAATTTGGATTACGATACCATCCGTTCTGAAATAGAAAAAATGGTCGGTTTTGGACCGGAGGTACAGGTCTACGGAGATCCCGCTTTGACAGGGAAGGTAAAAAAAGTATTCGATCTTTCCAATGAAGAGGCACGCAATCTCAGTCATAATTATGTAGGAACAGAACATCTGCTCTTGGCACTTTTGCGTCAAACAGATGGCGTAGCTGCTCAAGTCCTCGAAAATCTTAGCGTAAACCTCAAAGAGGTACGAAAAGAAGTACTCAAAGAACTTGAGACCTTTAACCTACAACTTCCTCCCATTGGTGCCAATGAAGGGGCAGCTCATGCGGGAAAAAATACTTCCGAGAGAACTACTTCTGCAGCGTCAGAAAAGATGCCTGCTCTGCGTGCCTACGGACACGACCTGACAGAGTTGAGTCGTGAAGGGAAAATGGATCCCGTGATTGGAAGGCAAGAAGAGGTAGAGCGTCTCATCTTGATCCTTTGCCGCCGCCGCAAGAACAATCCCGTACTCATCGGAGAGGCGGGAGTTGGTAAAACGGCGATCGTGGAGGGACTAGCTCAGGCAATTGTCAGTGGTGACGTTCCCGACAATTTGCGCAATAAGAAACTTATCTCCCTCGATCTCACACTCATGATCGCAGGAACAAAATATCGGGGGCAGTTTGAAGAGAGAATCAAGGCTGTCATGGATGAGATCAAAAAACATGGCAACATCCTTTTATTCATTGATGAACTGCACACCATTGTAGGAGCAGGAGCAGCAGAAGGGGCGATCGATGCGTCCAATATTTTGAAGCCCTCCCTTTCGCGTGGAGAGATCCAGTGCATTGGAGCTACTACAATCGATGAGTACCGCAAACATATCGAAAAAGATGCCGCTCTTGAGCGACGCTTCCAAAAGATTATGGTGCGTCCTCCCTCTAGAGAGGAGAGCACAAAAATCTTGGCAGGTCTCAAAGGGAAATACGAGGCACACCACAACTGCACCTATACAGATGCTTGTATCAAAAGTGCGGTAGAGCTATCTGACCGGTACATTACAGGACGCTTTCTTCCAGATAAAGCGATCGATGTGCTCGATGAGGCGGGAGCCAATGTACGCGTCCACACGAGACGCCAGCCTAATGAAGTGGTCGCCCTTGAGGGGGAAATTGACTCGACACGCAAAGCAAAAGACCTTGCGATCTCCTCGCAAGAATATGAAAAAGCTGCGCGCCTTCGCGATACAGAAAAAAAACTACGCGACAAACTCCAAGAGTTGAGGAGGGAATGGGAAAACAATAAAGAGCAACAAAAAAGCATCGTAGATGAAGAAGAAATCGCCGCTGTCATTGCCAAGCAGACAAAAATCCCGTTGACACGGCTGACGGAAGGGGAGACAGAAAAAGTCCTCAATATGGAACAAGTCCTCAACGAGGTGATCATCGGCCAAAAAGAGGCGCACAGCAAAGTGTGTAAAGCCATTCGGCGTAGTCGGGCGGATATTAAAGATCCCAATCGACCGATTGGCGCTTTCCTCTTCTTGGGACCAACAGGCGTGGGAAAAACACTGCTTGCAAAGCAAATCGCAACCCAAATGTTTGGAGGAGAGGATGCCCTGATTCAGGTAGACATGTCCGAGTACATGGAAAAATTCGCCGCCAGCAGAATTACAGGCTCTCCTCCCGGTTACGTAGGCCATGAGGAAGGGGGACAGCTCACCGAACAGGTAAGACGTCGCCCTTACTGTGTCGTGCTTTTCGATGAAGTAGAAAAGGCGCATCCCGATGTAATGAATCTTCTCTTGCAAATTCTTGAAGAGGGAAAACTAACCGATTCCTTAGGAAGAAAGGTCGACTTCCGAAATACAATCATTGTGATGACTTCCAACTTGGGCGCCAATCTGATTACAAAATCGGAGTTAGGCTTCCAAGCAACCGATATGATGAGCAGCAAACTGCGCGAGGAAAAATTTCGAGAGGCTGTGAAAAAACATTTCAAGCCCGAATTCATCAACCGTTTGGACGGTCTTGTGATCTTCAATATGCTCGATAAAGAATCGTTGACAGCTATCCTGGATATTGAAGTTGGGAAATTGCAAAAGCGTCTCGAAAACAAGAAGATTCAGCTAACAATGGATGCGAAAGCAAAGGCATTTTTGGTCGATAAAGGCTACCAGCCTGAAATGGGAGCGAGACCATTGCGTAGAGCGATTGAGCAACATTTAGAAGATCCTCTAGCAGAGAAATTGCTCGCAGAGCCTGTAGAGAACTGCAAATTTTTGATCACAACAGATGGAGAAAAGCTCACCTTTGTAGACCAGACTCCTACAGAAGAACAGGTGCTTGCCTCTGAGGGGAATGAAAAAGCCCCCCCTAACTGACCACAGGGCAGGTAGACTGTGGATAATGGCTCTAAAATTGCAATGCTCAAGGAACAAACACCGCACTTGGGGGAATTTTTCCTATTGACCTGGATAGATAGGAAAAACTTTACTGAGAAAAGATTTCTACCTGGTATCAAAGTTTGGTTTTTTAAATCCATAAACGACGCCAGGAGACCTCGATTCAGTAGGGATGCCAGAAGCGGAGACTTTGCGTGTCTTTGACGAAAATATGCGACTTTTAGCTACTTTGGGGCTCAAAAATCAAACTGGTAGGTGTAAGGTATACCCATCTTAACTGAAGAATTGTGTAAGGAAACTCTCCAGAAAAAAGGTGGAGTTTTGGGAGAGTTTACCTCCACCTAGTACAGAGCTTTTCCACTTATAAAGAGCTAAAAAGACAAATAGCTCTCACCTCTATTTTTCCTCTTAACCCAATCCTTCAAATGAAATGAGTGCATACACTCACTAGCTTAAAAACCCACCGCTCAATATCTGACCTACAGACAGCCCATTTTTGATGACGTAAAATCGGAAAATCGGGTTATTGAGCGACCGCAGCCACAGGACTTTTTCCCTCTTCCCAGAGCTTTACGTACTGCAAAAGCTCTTTTTTCTCGGGACGCCCTGCGAGAAACTCCCGATTCTGCTCTGAGTTTACGAAATGCGCTAGCTTTGCTAAAAGATGCAAGTGCGTTTTGTCTTCACAGGCAAACAGAAAAAAGAGCGTATGCACTTTTTTGCCGTCCAACGCTCCGTATTCGATGGGATCTTTTAGATAGACGACTGACACAAAATCCGAGGCTCCGGGGAAAAGAAAATCACGTGTATGGGGAACTGCGATCCCGCAGCCTAAAGAGGTAGGCATTAAACGCTCACGGTCGAGCAATAGGTCTGTTAGGACATTAGCATCGAGGACAAGGGTCTCGGCCATCACAGCAACCGACTCGCGGATCACAGCCTCTTTTTCTTTTCCGGGTACATCTTTCAAGAAAGCGCCTTTATGCAAAGAACGGTACAAGCCGTATGCTTGGGGTCCCAAAGGTTCATTGCAGGTATCCGATTCGAAGAGGTGAGAATCGTGGTTGCTGAGCACCCAATCTTCAATTTCTGTTCTGCTGAACCGATACTGGTGATCGAGCCGGTAGGACGGAATTTTTCCCAGGGACAACCACCTTTTCACAGTCGTTTCTGAAACCCGCAACAACTTCGCTACATCTTGAATACGCAAATCCATAAGCACTCTCCTAAAAAATGAGTCTACCAATTGGAAAAAAATTTTACCAGGACAATCGTAGGCGCAGCCGCTCCCATTCAATACAAAGAGATCTGACGGTACAAAGCAGAAATTGTATCGATGGACAAGAGTGACTTGCGCAGATCCTCGTCTTTGAGGATACGCGTCAAATTCGATAAAAGATCTAGATACTCTTTGGGTTGGTTTTCCGGCCCACCGATCATAAATACTAAGCGGACTGCAGAATGGTGATCGGAAGCGTGATGATGAGGAGATTTCCAACGAATTCCCTCCTCTTCTTTTTGCACACCAAGAGCAATGAAAAACTCGGAAAAATCGGCGCTTTTTGCATGGGGAAGAGCTGCATTGAGTCCAATATCTGTAGAAACAATTTGCTCCCGTTTCAAAATGAGTTCGTGAAAAGCGGGTGCATCTTGGATTTTGCCTGCTTTTTTTAACGTGTATACAAGTTGCTCTAGAGCATCATCGCGCGTTTTTGCTTGGAGGAATGTAATGGACTCCTCCGATAAATATGAGCTGATAGACGGCGTGTCTTCTCTACGAAACCACTTGCGTCTTTTCTGATGGCTAATCTGATCCAGTATGACCAAAACCGCGTTCTCCTCTTGTTGTAGTACTAAAAGCCTCTTCATCAATAAAATCTGCTCGGCATACCTGAGCCAACACCATTTGTGCAATGCGCATTTCAGGCTGTACGACAAAAGCGCGCTTTCCATGATTGATGAGGATCACACCCACCTCTCCCCGGTAGTCTGCGTCGATAGTGCCTGGTGTATTGAGAACAGTGATTTGGTGGTGCAAAGCGTGCCCGCTTTTAGGACGAATCTGCACTTCATACCCTTCGGGAATTTCTAAATAGATTCCCGTAGGAATCAAGATAGATGCCTGGGGTTCTAGGATGGTGGGATCGGAAATATCGGCACGCAAATCCGCTCCTGCGGCCTGCGAAGAACAATACTTGGGGAGCAAAGAGAGGCGTTTGGCTCGAATTTTTAGAGGAATATGCATGGGAGTACCTGAAAAATCAATGTATAGATGTCGGGACAAAGGAGGGGGACACCCTCTTTTTAGGAGACGCATCCACAAAAAATTGCAGAAAAAAAGAGAGCGCGGACTTCAAGTTCTTTCTGGGAACAATACAATCGATCATCCCCTTTTCGAGAAGAAACTCTGCTTGTTGCGCGTTCTCGGGAAGCTGTTCCCCAATGGTCTGCTGCACAACTCTTGGGCCTGCAAAAGCGATCAACGCGCCTGGTTCTGCAATATTGATATCACCTAAAGAGGCAAAAGAAGCGGTCACGCCGCCGGTAGTCGGGTCGGTAAGAACGGAGAGGTACAAAAGTCCTTGACTGCGGAATTTTTTGAGAGCAGCAGCAGTTTTTGCCATCTGCATCAAGGAGAAAATCGATTCCTGCATGCGAGCACCTCCAGAGGCAGATACGATCACTAAGGGTATGCGCTGGCACGTAGCATGTTCAATCAAGCGGGTAATTCTCTCACCCACAACAGAACCCATAGACCCCCCCATATAGGTGAAATCGAGAACTGCTAAGGCGATAGGCCGTGAAAAAATCATACCGAGCCCTGCGCAGACAGCTTCATCTCTTTGGGATTTTTTCCGCGCCTCTTTGATCCGATTCTTATAGGAATCGATATCTTGAAATTCCAGAGGATCGGCAGGTTGTAGTGTTGTAAACTTCTCTTGAAAAGAACCTGCGTCACACAATTGTTCAATTCTTTCTTGTACAGAGACGCGGTAGTGATGAGAGCACTTAGGACAACAATGGTATTGTTGCCTAAGCTCGTTTGCATGAACGAGTTCGTGGCACTGAACACATTTGATCCAACCACGGAAGCGGTCTTTCTTTCCAGACCGAACTTTAATTTTTGGCTTTCTAAAAAAGATACCCATGTACCTTAACCGTAAATTGACTACGATTCTACTGTATTTTTCACATTAATGCCTAGCCTTCCTGAAAAAAGTCTGTTTCTTACGTGGCCTCTTCCCATCTTTTGGCAATTTCTACCCAGTCTAGGATGCTCCAAATTGCCTCTACGTACTTAGGACGCAGATTTTGGTACTGCAGATAGTAAGCGTGCTCCCAAACGTCTACTCCGAAAAGAGGCAGAAGATGTACAGTGCTCAAAGGGTCTTGATTGGGCAAGCAGGCGATCTCTAGACGCTCTTTTTGTGTGCTCCAACCGAGCCAACTCCAACCAGAACCTTGAATCGCTACCGTCTTGGCTTGAAATTCCCGCTGGAATTTTTCGAAAGAGCCAAAGTCCCTTGCAAGGCGTTCGGCCAGCTTTCCTCCAGGTTGTCCCTGAGAGCGGCTTGGAGGGCAAAGGGATTTCCAAAAAAGGGTGTGGTTGATGTGCCCACCTCCGTTGAACCGGATGCTCTGCTGCAAAGCAACCATTTCGGAAAGAGAGCCCCTTTTTTCCGCGTCTGCGTACTTTTCGAGGCTCTCATTGAGTTTTTGTACATAACCCTGGTGGTGTTTTGTGTGGTGCAAGCGCATGATCTCAGCGGAAATCACAGGCTCGAGATCTCCGTAATCGTAAGGGAGATCGGGCAATGTATGCGAAGATGTATGTGAACTCACTTTTCTTACCTCAAAGAAATTTTGGAAATCTTCAACATACTACGAGAGGGGTATTTAGACAAGAGATACCTCCAAGTCACAGGCCCCAAAGCTTCGAAAACCACTCCAGGTGGCACCTTGGGATACTGCGAGGCGAAAGAGTCGACAGTAGAAGGGCTTGTAAAAACAAGCTTCTCTACCCGATTGAGAGCAATCCTACCAAAGATCGTATGGGTATCGTAGAGAGCAAAAGCGTAGGAAAGAGGCGCTTTTTTCTCGAGAAAGCGCCCAAGAAAAGGGCGCGTTCTCGACGAGTGAGGCCAAAAGCAGGGGGGAGTTTTTTCTCTTTCCAATAAAGCAATGACCCCTTCTTGCGTCGCCTCTTTTGCCACGAGAAATTTTTCCGCTTTTTTCAGGCAACCCTCCTGGGTAGCTTCGCCCACAACAACAAAACAGCAGCCTTGCCAAGAGCACCTTAGCGCTTTTGCAACGGAGAAAAAATAACGAGCAGCTTCGCGGCTTGTAAGTAGCACATGCGTATGGTTACAGAGCTTAGAAAAGTGCCTCTTCAGCTCTGAGATGCCTCTTCTTTTTGTCTGGATCAAAGGGACGTGCTCCAAAGATGTCTGATCGGGGTAGCGGGAGGGATCCAGCCCCAAGTAGACAACACACTTAGCGGGCATCGATCTTCTCAAAGAGTCGCCGCAAGAATAGATCGTCTTGCTTCACCACGATAGCAAGCCTGCCTTGTAGTGGAGGTACAGGCCCTGGAAGGAGGATACTTGGAAGAGTGTACCCAAGCCGCTCTAAAGCAGCTTTTGCTACAACAACGGCCGAAAAACCCTCTTGAGTAAGATACGCTAAGCGCTTGTCGATTGCGCCTCGGATGTGGAGACAAGAGGGGCGCTTTTCTTGCAGAAAAGCGCGCACATTCTCCTCTCTACGATCACTTGAGATACCCACCTTTCCCCCTTTGGGAAATGTCGCAAGCGACAAGCCCTTGCGAAAAACAAGGCTGTCTGAAGGATTGCGACCTTTTGTAAGAGCAGCAATACAAAGGCCTTGGGGAAGTTTTTCTGGAAGATCTTTCGCCGAGTGTACCGCAACATCAGCAGAACCTTCGAGGACTTTTTCATCGACCTCTGCTGTGAAAAAATCGGTTTTCTCCATCAGACTCAAGGGGGTTGTCTGGTCACGATCCCCCTTCGTAGTGACAAAAAGAGGGAAAAAGCAGATGCGAGGCCAAAAAAAGCGCATCTCCCCAAAAACCTCCTCTAGCTGCTTGCGACTCAACGCCGAGCCACGTAGCGCTACCTTAACTTCCCATGAGGGCAATTGCCTCTGCCACTGTTCTTGCACCCAAAACCTCCATTTTCCCTCGCGCTTTCTCAACTGCGGGGCTTGTTTCCTGCTTCTTCGGGACGAGCACTTTCGTGAAACCCAGGTGCCTCGCCTCTTGCAAGCGTAGGCCTATCTGCGAACACCCCTTGAGAGCGCCGCAAAGACCCACTTCCCCCAGGAAAAGAGTACCTGCGGGAAGGGGTTTTCGCGTCAAAGAAGAGGCGATCGCGCAGGCAATCGCAAGGTCGATAGCCGCCTCTTTTACCTTGATGCCCCCCGCAAGAGAGACAAACACATCTTGCGCGTGCATTCGGTACCCTACACTTTTCTCTAACACAGCAAGCAATAGAGAGATACGATTTTGATCGACACCGGTCGATTTGCGGCAAGGTGTGGTAGCAAACGAGCGGGTAACAAGAGCTTGCGTTTCAATCAAAAAAGCGCGCGTCCCCTCAACAGCTGCTGCAACTGCGCTTCCACAAGAGGCTTCCCCTCGATCCTGCAAGAAGAGTCGAGAGGGGTTAGCAACTGCTTGAAGTCCCGTTTCTTGCATCTGAAAGACAGCTAGGTAATCGGTCGCTCCAAACCGGTTTTTGATCGAACGAAGCAACCGTAGACCCTCTTTTTTCTCTCCCTCAAATTCGAAGACTGTATCGACAAGATGCTCCAGAACGCGAGGGCCTGCTAGATCTCCTGCTTTGGTCATATGGCCGATCAAAAACGTTGTGATGCTTTGCTCTTTGGCAAGGCGCATGAAGCAAGATGCAAGCTCGCGCACCTGAACAATGGAACCTGGAGCAGCTGAGATTGCCTCTCTCCATAGGATCTGGATCGAGTCGACAAACAAAAAGGTGGGCTGCATCTCTCGGAGCACCTCCTCGATCGCCTCGTAGCGGGTCTCACTGAACAAAAAAAGATGCGGGGATGCGATCTTGAGGCGCTCTGCGCGCAAAGAGACTTGCCTCTCTGTTTCTTCCCCAGAAATGTAGAGGACCTTGTGCCCTTGCATTGCGTACCTATGCGCTACTTGCAACAGGAGGGTCGATTTGCCGACACCAGGGGCCCCTCCGATGAGATGCAATCCGCCAGGCACGGCCCCCCCACCAAGGAGGCGATCCCACTCTTGCCACCCAGCAACCATCCTCTCTTCTACCTCGGGAAAAACCTGGTGGAGCGCAACGGGCCTACCCACTTGTCTACCTGGAACAGGAGGCGCGCGCTCTTCGACAAACGTATTCCATTCTTTGCACTTTGAACAGACTCCTGCCCACTTTACCTCTTGGTTGCCACATGTTTGACAACGCCACTTAGATCGCTTCACCCCGTTTCCTTACTCAAAAGATTGAGAGCGGCGCAGGCCGCCTGCTTTTCCGCCTCTTTTTTTGACATACCCTTCCCCGTTCCCAGGAGGGTCTCATCGAGATAGACCGATACAAAAAAAGTTTTCGCGTGATCAGGCCCTTCTTCTTTTACTACTCGATAGAGGGGCGCTTTTTGGTGGTGTTTCTGGGTATATTCTTGGAGCCTTGCCTTGTAATTGGGGGAGGAGCTCTTTAAAAGGCGCCGCATCTCTTCAAAAAAGTGGTGTTCGAGAAAACTCCTTGCAGCAGGCAAGCCACCGTCGAGAAAGATCGCACCGATCAGCGCTTCAAACGCATTGCCCAAAATCGAGGTCTTCCTTTGCCCTGCATTTTTTTGCTCCCCCTTTCCCAGCAAAATGTGGGATGAGATCCCAAGTTTTTCGAGATAAAAGGCGCAGGCATCGATGTCGACCAGGCGTGAGCGCATCTGCGAAAGATCCCCCTCCTCTGCTGTGGGGAACTCCTGGTAGAGAAAATCGGCCACAACAAGCCCCAAAACCGAATCTCCCAAGAATTCCAGCCGCTCATTGTCCCTGAGGCAGTCCATGCGCGTCTCGTTCATGAACGACTTGTGCGTGATGGCCTGTACAAGGAGGCAAGAGTCGGAAAATTCGTATCCGATCATTTGTTTGATTTTCGTAACTTTCTCTTGTAAACTCTCGTAGAATACCATAAACGGGTATGATACGTATTTACCCTTTGGAAAGCAAATGCCATCACTCAATCCGCATCTCCTCCACACTGAAGAGACCTATCTCTTCGCAAAAATTGCGCAAAAGCGCAAAAGGTGCCGGTTAGATGTAATCAATCTAGGAGTAGGAGATGTAAGCAAGCCCCCAATTGCCTCTTGCATCGATGCTCTGAGAAAATCGGTAGAAGAGATGACTGAGCGCTCTACCCTACCAGGCTACCCTCCGAACCAGGGCTACCAATTTCTCCGCGAAAAGATCGCACTCCACGAATACGCAAACCGTTTTTCTCCAGAGGAAATCTTCATCGGAGCAGGCGCAAAAAATGGAGCTGCCGATCTACTCGATCTGTTTGCAAAGGGAAGCCGGGTAGGCATTCCAAATCCCTCTTATCCGGTCTACCTGGGTGCGAGTAGAATCGCTGGCATGCAGGTGCTCTTTTTGCCATGCTTAGAAGAGAACAATTTTGCGCCTACCCCACCGAATGAGCCTTGCTCGTTGATTTACCTCTGTTCCCCCAATAATCCAACAGGCCATTCTCTCTGCAAAAAAGCGTTAGAAAGTTGGGTTGCCTATGCGCACAACCACGGTTCGCTCCTCTTTTATGATGCTGCCTACGAGGGATTCATCACTTCGGGCAATCCCCGCTCTATCTACGCGATACCGGGCGCAGAAAAAGTCGCCATCGAAGCGCGCAGCTTCTCGAAAAAAGGGGGATTCACCAATCTTCGCTGCTCTTATATGGTGATTCCTAAAGAGTGCCGAGTTGAAGGGATAGCCTTGGGACAGCTTTGGGAGAGGCGATGCCAGTTCAAGTTTGGGGGCGTTCCCTACCCCGTGCAAAAAGCCGCCGAATCGCTCTATTCCTCCCGGGGAAGGAAAGAGCTGATGCTCCAGATCCAAGAATACCAAGCGCAAGCAGTTTACCTCCGCAAAGGCCTTTTAGAACGCGGTTTTTCCATTGTGGGAGGCTCAGATGCGCCCTACGTCTGGTGCAAGATTCCACCAAACCTCTCTTCCTGGGAGTTTTTCGACCTCCTTTTGGAAAAAACGGGCGTGCTCTGCATCCCCGGCGTGGGCTTCGGTAGCTATGGAGAGGGATTTGTCCGCTTTTCTGCATTCCCCGAGATTCCCCTCTTGGAAAAGGCCTTGACCAACATAGAGCGGGAGATGTTTTGCGCTATCTGATCACCCCAGGACAGGTGCAATTTTTTCAAGAACACGGTTTCATCGCATTTGAGGAGATCGCGGTGGTAGACGGCGCTTTGGACGCTTGTGCTTCCCACACCTCGTTCGACGCTTTGCACAACTTGTTTCACACCTCTTCCCGCATGGAAAAGCTTTCGACTAGTAGAAGGTGCGCGCACATCGCGCGCGATCTATTGAACATGAAAACGCCCCACCTACGCCTCCTATTTGATCAGGCATTTTTGGACAGGTGCCCTCCCCCTCCCCCTCTACAGATACCCGTCAAACTCTCCCTTCTCTCTCCCTTTCAAGGATTGTGTCTGCTCTTGTTGATTCGGATTGGTAGCTCTCTTCCCGACGGGGCGCTCGAAGAACAAAAAACCACCTTGCCTACGGAGGTCATCCCTCTCTCCTCTCTTCCGAAAAAGAGCGGAGATGCCCTTTTTTTTCATCCCGATCAAGAGATTCAGCTTTTCCATCCCTCCTGCGCTTTAGGAGACTTTTTATTGATCGGATACGGAGCACTTCGCACACTTTACAGGAAAAACACGAAGAGCCTTTTTCCCAACCACCTTATGTCGAAATACCAACCAGGCGATCTGGTAGGCCAAGAAGATTGCCCCCTGCTTTTCTAGAAAAGCTCTTCCATAGAAGATTTCTTAAGTAACTAAATAATAGTAACTTAAAATAATTTAAACCCTTATTTTTCTTGACTTTTTCCAAGTTTTATGGTAAACTATTTCTTATATGGGGAGTTGTTTCATGACACCTTTGTTAGAAGGAATTGAAAAGAGCTTGTGCGAGAGCACCAGCATCGAGAGTGTGCACAAACTCTCAGACCACTTGATGCATTTTCTGCAAGGAGAGTGCTCTTCTCAAGAGCGTAAAGAAGCGCTCCGTCTGCTCAAATCCTGCGAGAAAAAACGGCAAGAGTATTGGGAGCTAGATGGACAGATCGCTAGGCTTTTGTCAGACCTCGGAGTGCGAGCAGAGCAAGCGCGTTACTACATAGAGCAACGCACCTTTGCGGAAAATGCGCAATTGCTCAATCGCTTGTACTACGCACTTTCCCTAATAGAAAGAGTAGCTATAGGCAGATCCCACTTTCTCGATACTGCTCTAAAAGAGTGTTTCCACAAAATCTGCCGGTACGATTTTGCCCATAAGAATCCAGAAATTCTCCTGTTTGACCTGGGATCTTGCGAAAAGAATATCGCCCACCTTTTGAAAGAATTGGAAGAGGCCTTTTTCCTGGACAATCCCACCTCGCAGCTTCTTTGGGTACAGCTTCCACACAATCTGCGCAAAGGGATTGAACAGGGAGCAAAAGATCTATTCGGGAAAGTATTTTCTGGGCTAGCAGGGGGAGAAAAGGCCTACGTGATCTCCTGTTTTTTCCAAGATCTACAACGAGTCGTCCACTTTTGTGAGACGTTCTTCCACCTCTCCAAGAGTGAATCTCTCTACGAAATGCGCCTCATGCCCCTCCGCATTCAAGAAGCATTTCTTGCGGGAAAAGGCGAAGAGGAGTCGTTCGGGCAAGGCGCTGTGCGCTACTTGCAGACACTCATCGATTGAAGCTTTCGGAAGATCAACAGAGCGATGGAGCTTGCCCATCCTGAGCATAGAACGGTTGCACCCGCTTTTTGATCTCACCAAATGTATCTCTAGAAAGAGGCATATTTCCTCCATGAATAGGAACCGTCACAGTTGTAGCTCCCTCTCCTGAAGGCGTAGTTTTTTTCAACTGCGCATGGCTGCCCCTTTGACGCACCTTCTCAAAACCCAGTTCTGCTAGAATATCGAGAATAGCGCTTACCTTCATCCAGGGCTGCAGATCCTTTGGAGCCACTTTGTTCTTTGGAAATTTTGCAGGGAATGTACTGGAAGGTTTTTTCGCTTTCCTTCTTTTTCCCTTTCCTGCTGCTGCAGTTACCAGGGGTTTGAGGGAAAGAAGACGCATCAAAGGCTCCCCCAGTCCCAGAGGATCTTTTTCTGTTAGTTTTGGAAGAGGGGTGTCACTGAGAAGCCAGAGAGAATCTTGAAGCAAGACTCGCAGTCGAATGAGTAGGGTTGCATGGAGCTGGCAGTTCTTCAAAAGCGTTTTCTGTTGTGGAGCTGTGAAGTCCTGCTTTCCTCTTTCTTCATCAAGATAGTTCAAAGAAGATGTGAAAGCATCATCTATCCGAGCAATCAACTCCTCGCCTAAAGATAGGCGTGTTGCGAAATTGAAGATTTGAGGTAGTGGTATTCTGCAAATAGCTTTTTCCCCAACAACCTGCGCCAGCAATTTTTTCTGGATGATCCGTTCTGATTTTTGTTTTTTTTGATCTCCAGCAGATGGGCGACTAAGACGATGTTCAACCTCATGTCCTTCGACAATCATATCCCCCTCACCAAATATCTTATCAAAATCAGGAATACATTGCCTAGCTGACGCTAGGAGGCCTCTCGTATTTTCTTCGAATACACTAGTTATCTTTACTAAAACATTCTGTTTGGAGGAAGAAGAATAAGGCGTTTGGTTGGGAATACATTCTGTCGTCAAGACTAAGTTGAACCCTATTCGATCTTTTAGGCAACTTTTTGCAATGGAAAAGCTGCTACTATAGATCGGAAGAACATATTCGATGCAATATTTAGATAGGCTGCAAAGCATGGCAAAAGAGAGGGAAAACAGGTCCTTCCATTTGCGGTCGGTGGAAGTCGGTAGCTCTACTTTTTTTTGCACGAGCATACACAGTTCAACTAATTTTTTGTACCAAGGCTCTAAATGTTTCACCTGTTGTTTTTTCCTTTTTCCAGGAATACGAGAGAGCAATGCAAGACATTTACCTGAGAAATCAAAAGGTGGGGTGTCTTTTTTCCAACGACCTATCAAAGCTAACCCTCGGAAGACTTCGCTATAGAGCCCTAAACGAGAAATTAGGGAATCAAAACAGGCATGTCTTTCAGTTGACGGAGTCTGGGGCACCGCACGGAAAAAGCAGAGGGGTTTGCTGAATAAGGGCGCATAGGCATTTGGGTCCTGCAGCAACGTCAAGAGGCTGTCTAGCAAACTTTTCAGATCCTTGGCTTTTTTTTGTTTTACGGAGGAGATCGTCTCAGAAGCAGACTGTAGCTCTTGCACAATTTGCTCGCGCATCTCCTCTTTCCGACAAAAATTGTTGGACCGAAAATACAGGTCCATCCAAAAAGATTTGTGGTACAGGTTTGCTAAGAATGTTCGTGTCTTCGATTGGTCCCAAGGAGCATTTTCCCCTCCCTCAGGACGACTTCTTGGAAAAACAACTCCACTGAACAACTGATAGACTCTGATCAAAACAGCATCGAAAAGAAGTTCTTTACCTAGACCAAAAATGCTAGGTGTCAAATGCTTGTCTACAAGAGCACCGATAGATTGGAATACAGATTCAGGCAGAGGTGCCTTTGGGGAATGTTGGTCGAGATAGACGCGATGACTTTGCTCCAGAGAGTTATTTCGAAGAACAAAAGGGGATAATTGTGCTTAATCGGAGCCCATCTTTCCTTCGGGAAGAGTCTGGTCGTACCACCCTTCAAAAGTTAGCGCACGAGATTCACCCCTATCTCTGAAGCTTACTGTAGAAGTCATGCTTCATTATCCTTTGCTATACAATCAGTTGCAGCAAACCCTAGCGAAAAGGTCGCTTCGAAAAACCCTTTTTCTTCTTGAAGAAAGAAGGACGCACTTTCTTCCCGAACAACTTTTTCTTCGAGGGCTCAAGCCCTGCTAGAGTGCTAGGAGCTAGTGGTTTTTGCGTCAGCGCCTCGATTTGCTCGATGATCCGCTTTTCTCGGAAAAAGGCCATAGAAATCGCGCATCCTTTGGCTTCGGCTCTTCCCGTCCTACCGATTCTATGGACATAATCGGCGGCGGTCCTGGGAAGATCGAAGTTGATCACATGGCTAATCGAATCGATATCGATGCCTCGAGCCGCGACGTCGGTTGCGACTAGAATGTCGACTCTCCCATCGCGCATGTTGCGCATCGTCTTTGTACGCTTCCTCTGGTGCATGTCCCCATGGAAGGCTTCTGCTTTATGCCCCTTGTCTGAGAGATTGGATGCGAGCTGATCTGCTTGCATCTTGGTTGCTGTGAAAATGATCATACTCTCCCAGCTCTCCTCTTCGAGAAGGCGGTCCAAAAGCGCGCACTTGTGCGCTCGGTCCTCTGCGTAATAGAGACTTTGAACAATTGTCTCGTGCCGGTTCTTCTCGGGGGCGACTGTCACATCGATGGGATCTTGCAAGAGCTTGCGAGAGAGCTTTTCAACCCCTGCATGCATCGTAGCTGAAAATAGCAGGGTTTGCCGCTCTTGTGGCACGTGAGTAAAGATCTTCTCGACGGAGGGGAGGAAGCCCATATCGAGCATCATATCCGCCTCGTCGAGTATGCAAAGCTCGAGACGAGGAAAAGAGATTTTGTTTCTTTCGATAAGATCGAGCAGCCTGCCCGGCGTGGCCACAAGCACCTCATAGGGACGCCTCAGCTGAGCGATCTGTTTGGGGTAAGGCACGCCTCCTCCAATGCAAACGGTACGCACCTTGGATAGGTACTTGCTATAGCGCTCTGACTGCTTTGCGATCTGCATCCCCAGCTCTCTTGTGGGAACCAAGACGAGCAATCGAGGGCCTGGCCCTCTTTGTTTAGGTGCGCTGGCCAGGCGGTGCAAACTCGGCAAAAGAAAGGCTCCCGTCTTTCCTGTCCCTGTAGGAGCAGAACCGCGCACATCACCACCTGCAGCAATGTGAGGAATCGCTTTCTCCTGGATTTGGGTCGGTTTCGTATGTCCCATCTCGGTAAGGGATTTTTGTAGGGAGGGCAGGAGAGAAAAATTATCAAAAAACATAGTCAGTATACTAGCACAGACCTTCATTAAAAAGGGTTTTTTAAATTAGAAACGCCTTGAAAGCACCTACGCGAGAACTTTCTCAACCAGGAAGTGTGCGCAGATCCTGAAGATCGCGGTAGAAAATCGCAGGAAATGTCTCCTTAAACACAGGGAAGAGATTCGACTTTAGAGGAGTGCGTAGGCACGCTCTACCTGGTCTACGGCTCTTTTGATGCAGTGATCTACGGAGACGCCCTCCAAATAATTCCCCAACAATAAAGTATGCGAAGGGAGGCTTTGCAAAATGGAGCGCACATGCTGTTCATGGCCTACCCGGTAGGCCACGCCCGCCTCTTCTCCCTTCACACAGGCAATCCATTCGGGCCGTTGTGTGATTCCGAGGTGCTCTCGTAACCCCTGCAAAGCCAAAGCATGGAGCTTCTCTTCTGGGCAGATGGAGAGCTCTGGATGAGCATCTCCCCCCAAGAACATGGTGATCTTCTCCCCTCTTTGGGGATACATCTTTCCATCGAATACCGCTCCCAAAATCGGCGTTGCTTCCCCCACACCTGTTAGGTAGCCAAATCCTTGCACGGGCACGCAGCTCTCTCGAAATGCCATATGTACAACATGCAAGGGGTGCGTGGGTAGGAAGTTCCAAGCGGGATGTGAAAGCAAGCGCTTGATACTAGACAAAGGAAGAGCAAGCACGATCAAATCTGCTTCGAACGCTCCTCGGCCGGTAGTTAGCACTTTCCCTTGCACCTTCTCCACACGGACACCAAAGTGCCAAGTTGCCTTGATCCTCTTCTGTAAAGAAGAGGAGAGCTCCCCCATTCCCCCTTCCAGAGTAAATAGACGCCGATCCTGTCGAGGGGAAGAGAAAAAAGCTTGGAGTAACGACCCTTTTTCCTGCTCTGCCTTATAAAGAGCAGGAAACGAGAGGCGCATGGATAAATGACGCGTATCTGCTGCATAGATCCCCTTCGCCATCACCGCAACTAAACGGGCAATCTTTTCCGATCGAAAGCGGCGGAGGAAAAAGGCGTGGACTGTCTCTTCAGGGAGATTTTCCTTTTTTTGCCACCACTCCTGGAGGCAGGTCATAAAAGTATGCTTTGTAAGGGGAGAGCGGAGAAAATGGAACAAAGAATTCGGAAGGGGAAAAAGCTTATTTTCTTGGTAGACAAAGCGCGTTCTGGGAGATGCTGCATAGACCAACCGCTTTTCCAGCCCCATCTCCTCGATCAAAGAAAGGAGATGAGGAGATTTGTGCCGGGCAAAAAATCGGGGGCCTTTTTCGTAAGAGAGAGCGCCGATTTTGCACGTTTTGAGCCAACCCCCTACACATCTTTCTTGTTCCATGAAGGTGATCGACCAGTCGGGGCACCTTTTCTGCAGGTAGTAGGCAAAAGCGAGCCCCGATATTCCCGCTCCTACGATAGCCACCCGCTTCATAGGGAATGGGAATAGCGAGTCGAGGCGCTCGCACGGAGGTAAGCATCAAAAACAGAGGCGATGTTGCGCACAAAAAGACGCCCGAGCGGCGTCACAGTAAACCCGGTCCCTTCGAAGGTGACAAGCTCTGGCATCTCTTGCAGGCGCGCGATCTCCTTGGCAAAATAGAGCGCCTCTTGAG
The DNA here is from genome assembly GCA_039179045.1 of Chlamydiota bacterium. Classification (GTDB taxonomy): domain Bacteria; phylum Chlamydiota; class Chlamydiia; order Chlamydiales; family SM23-39; genus JBCAXK01. Next base: position 26,660 of record JBCDEZ010000008.1, read on the forward strand.
AAGAAAACACGTAGGAAAACCGGCACATGATCTCTTGGATCACCCGGTATCTTTTTTGGTCGTCTTCTGAGTGCCATTTACCGAGCGCAACAGGCAGTTCTCCTCTCCCAATTTTCGCTTGCCAAAGAGAGAGGTCCTTTGTGTTTTGCACGTACCCTTTCCCTGAGAAAAATCCGATCGAGGTGACACCAAGACCGAGCATGTGAGGCGCTTTTTTGATCCCGTACCCCTGAAAGTTGCGGTAGAGGCGATTCTCTTTATAAGCGATCGAGAGTGAATCTTGGGGAAGCGCGAAGTGGTCCATCCCGATCGCGCGGTAACCCTGATTTAGAAAGGTTGTGCGCGTGCGCAAGTACATCTCTCCCTTTTCCTGGGTTGTAGGCAGATCCTGATCACGAATCGCTTTTTGGTGAGGCTTGAGCTCGGGCAGCTTGGCATAGGAGAAAAGAGCAATACGCTCGGGAGCGTATTTGGTCGCCACTTCATACGCTGTCTTTTCCAGGCTCTCTGGAGTCTGTAGGGGAAGCCCGTAGATCAAATCGAAGTTCACGCTTGCAAAGCGCAAAGTGCGCGCCTGCCTCATCACATCTGCAATGAGCTCTTGACTTTGGATCCTTTTGACAGCACGCTGCACATTCTCCCTGAGGTCCTGAATGCCCAAGCTGATCCGGGAAAAGTAGCCTCGCAAAAAGGGAAGCGAGTGTTGTTCAAAGACCGTTCTCGGATCGATTTCTATGGAGCACTCCACCTCTTTTTCCCAGAGAAAATGAGTCTTTAGCGTGGTAAAAATCTCCACAAATTGCTCTTCAGTCAAGTTGGTCGGCGTTCCTCCTCCAAAGTGGACCTCTCGAATTGTCACCTCTTCCGAGAGAAATGAGGCAACAAGGCGGATCTCGTCTAGGAGCGTCTGCACATACGCCTCTTGCCTTTCTTGACTCCGGTTGAGGACCACAGAACAGGCGCAAAAAAGGCACATCTTGCGGCAAAATGGGATGTGTATGTAGAGAGAAACAGGTCCGTTCAATGAAGAGAGTATGTTTCTATAGTTCGCAGGAGAAAACTCTTCGAAAAAAGGAGCGGTTGGGTAACTTGTATAGCGGGGTAAGCGCCGGTTGAAGCGCAAAAACGCTTCGGTAGAAAGAGAGGCGAGATCATCCATAATCTTTGATGGCGCGCACAAAATGGCGCACATTTTCCGGGTCCATATCAGGCTTGAGCCCATGTCCCAGATTTACAATAACGCCTGGTTTTAAGGGAAGGTGCTTTCCGATTTCCTCTCGGATCGTCTGAGGAGAAGCGTAGAGAAGATCAGGATCAAAGTTCCCCTGAATCGCAATATGTGGGGGGACCGATTCTCGAAGAGAGGCAAACGAGGTGTGCCAATCAAAAGAAATGCAAGAGGGCGCTAAAGAGATCAGATCTTCTTGGAAGAGGCACGCGCCTCGAGCGAAGACAATGCTGGGGATCCCTCTTTTTTTTAAAAAAGCGACCAGCTCACTTAAGAAGGGTAAAGAATAGCGCCGCCACAAGTGGTGCGGCAAAAGGTAAGCGCTCGAATCAAAGATCTGTACCGCATCGACACCTGCTGCAATCTGCTCGCCTAAATGCGCCTTGGTGCAGCGTGTCAAAAGCTGCACTAGTCGGTGGAACATCGCAGGATTGCGGTAGAGCGATTTTTTACCCGCAAAGTAGCAAGCAAGGGTAAAAGGAGCTCCGCAAAAACCGATCAAAGGGAGGCGAAGGTGCCGTTTCAAAGAGGCAATTGCCTCGCCTAAAAAAGGAAGAGGCTCGTAGCGCCCCTCGAGGTCTGCCACGTCTTGTTCCGTAGAAATCCTCGGTCTGATGACGGGCCCTTTGCCCTCTTCAAAAGAGAGCGCAAGACCGAGAGATAGCGCGATGAGTGTGATGTCCGAAAAAACGATCGCAGCGTCGGGACCAATCTCTTGCATGGGAAGTAGGGTTGCCTCTTCGATCAGTGCAGGATGCGTAAACATCTCGATCAGGGAATAGCGTCTACGCAAAGCCTGGTAAGAGGGGAGATATCTCCCCGCTTGGCGCATCAGCCAAACAGGCGGACGCGCAACGGGGCGCCTTGCAAGAGCCTCTAGAAACAACGAGTTCACAGAATTCTTTCTACAATTGCATCTGCATGGAAACCAAACTCGGCTTGTAGGTCAGGCATTGGAGCGGACATTCCAAAACCCTCCAAAGCGATTGCGATTCCCTCCTCTCCAATGTACTTGTACCAACCAAGATCACTACCCGCTTCGATACTCACTTTTTTTCCAGGGTTGTTTCCGACCACTGTCTGTTTGTAGCCAGTGTCTTGCTGTTCGAACAGCTCCCAGCAGACAAAGGAGACGACTCGCACGTTCTTGCCCAACTTTGTCAAACGGTCTGCTACCTCTAAAGCAAGACCGAGCTCTGAGCCAGTAGCCATCAATGTGCAGTCTGCTTTACCCTCCTCTTGGCGCACGATATAGGCCCCTTTTGCAAGGCCCTTTTCGTAAGGAACGTCCGTCTCTTGATGATCGGGTAGTTTTTGCCGAGACAAAATGATAGCGCTTGGACCTTGGTAGCAAAGAGCAGAGATCCAAGCGCCTTTCACTTCGTGCGTATCTGCGGGCCGGAAAACTCGTAAATGCGGGATAGCGCGAAGAGCCATGAGGTGTTCTACCGGCTGGTGCGTGGGGCCATCTTCCCCTAAGAAGATCGAGTCGTGTGTGAACTGGTAGATCACAGGATAGTGGGAAAGAGCCGCGAGGCGGATCGCGTTGCGCATGTAATCGGAGAAGACAAGGAACGTGCCACAAAAGGGACGAAAAGCGCCCAAAGTGCTCATGCCGCCCATCATGGCTGCCATGGCAAACTCGCGGACACCAAATTTGAAGTTGCGTCCGGAAAAATTCTCTTTCACAATCAGAGGATAAGCATCTAGCATCGTCTGGTCTGAACCGGAGAGATCAGCAGATCCTCCGTAAAGCTGCGGACAAACGGGAGCGAGCGCTTGCAAAACCGCATGCGAGGCAGATCTGCCTGCAATGGGAGTGGAGATCTCCAAGTTAGAAAGAGTATGCAAGAGCTCTTGTGGATCTAAAGAGGCATGCATTTTTTCCCAAGTACCGGCAAGATCTCCATGCTCCCTTTTCCAACGCTGGTAGGTCTCTTGCCACGCTTCGTGCGCTCGGGTCCACTTCTCCCGTTTTTCCGCAAAGTAGGCCAAGACTTGTTGTGGGATATAGAAAGCTGCCTCGGGCATACCCATTTGTTTTTTGGCAAGAGCTACCTCCTCTTCTCCTAGAGGCGCGCCGTGGACCTTGTGGGATCCTGCTTTGTTGGGAGACCCTTTCCCAATTGTGGTGTGCACTTGGACAAATACGGGGGTCTTCTGCGAGGTGCGGATCTCTTGAAAGACTTGACTCATCGCCTCAAAATCATAACCATCGACATCGTACACTCGAAATCCGTACGCCTTATACCGAGCTTTCGTGTCTTCAGAGCAGCTCTCATCTAATTTCCCATCAAGCGTGATTTGGTTCGCGTCGTGGATCAACACAAAATTGGACAGCTGCATGTGTCCGGCAAAAGAGGATGCCTCAGACGAGACCCCTTCCATAAGGCAACCGTCGCCACAGAGACAAAAGACTTTGCTTGCAAAAAGGGGAGCGCCATCACCCCAGGTCTTTTGCGCCACTTGCAGCCCAAGAGCCATACCTACCGCATTGGCGATGCCTTGCCCAAGAGGGCCTGTTGTCGCTTCGACACCTGGCGTGATCCCATACTCGGGATGCCCTGGAGTATTCGCATGAAGCTGCCGAAAGCGCTGCAGATCATCTAAAGAAACCGCGTAACCAGATAGGTGCAAGCAGGAGTAAAGCCACATACTCCCGTGTCCTGCAGAAAGCACGAGCCGGTCTCTCCCCTCCCAAGCGGGGCTTTTGGGGTCATGTCGCAACACCTCTCCGTAGAGAAGGGCGCCGAGCTCAGCGCACCCCATTGGCAGGCCTGGATGGCCTGAGCGCGCTTTTTGTACCCCATCCATGGCAAGGCCACGAATAGTATTTGCAACTTTCCCCAATGTGTTTTTTAGGTCATCATCCATCTACCTCTCCCACTCTTGTTCTCACTATAGCGACCCGGAAAAAAATCCTTCAAGGCTTTTGACTTTTCCCTACAGATCTTTTAGCATAATAGTCATGATTTCCCATACAGTTCGGCAAAAATTCCTCGCCTATTTTGCGAGTCGAGGGCATGAGATTTTTCCCTCTGCTCCCTTGATTACCCCTCATGACCCTACCCTTCTTTTTGTCAACGCGGGCATGAATCCGTTCAAAGAGGCATTTTTGGGCAAAACTCCCCCACCCCATCCACGGATTGCAAGTGTACAAAAATGTCTACGAGCGGGAGGTAAGCACAACGATTTGGAAAATGTGGGTAAAGACACAACGCACCTCACCTTTTTTGAAATGCTGGGAAATTTCTCCTTTGGAGACTATGGGAAAAAAGAGGCGATCGACTTTGCCTTCCATGTTGCGGTAGAGATTTTCCAATTCCCATTGGAAAAGGTGTGGGCCTCTGTGTTCACAACAGATGAAGAGGCATGGACTCATTGGAAAGAGTATCTTCCCGAAGAGCGGATCGTTGCTATGGGAGAAAAAGACAATTTTTGGTCGATGGGAGACACTGGCCCTTGTGGTCCTTGCTCCGAGCTCTACTACGATCGGGGAGAGCACGTTTCCCAAGCGAGCTCCCCCCTGTTTGATCCGGAAGGTGCCCGCTACGTCGAGTTTTGGAATCTTGTTTTTATGGAACAGGAGAAAACTGAGACGGGCACTGTGATGCTTCCTGCCAAAAATATCGACACGGGCGCTGGATTAGAGAGGGTCGTAGCTCTCATGGAAGGGAAGTCTTCGGTTTTTGAAACCGATACCCTAGGAGCTTTGATCCTAGAGATTGGAAAGCTTGCAGCTCGCCCCTACGCACCCGAGGAGGCAGCCCATTTCCGAATCATTGCAGATCATGTGCGCGCCCTTGCGTTCGCTCTTGCAGACCACGCCTCGCCTAGCAATACCAAGGAGGGTTATGTGCTACGCAAAATCTTGAGAAGGGCGGCTCGCGCGGGCAAGGCGCTCGGTTTTCGGGGCCCTTTTTTGGCAAGGCTTTTGCCTACTCTCGAAGAGTGCATGGGATCTTCCTACCCTGAACTAAGCGCTTCGAAAAGCCGGACAGAGTCCCTCATCACAGAAGAAGAAGAGCTCTACTTGCGTACCTTGGAAAAGGGAGAAGAGCTATTTAAGCAAGCACGCCTCCGCTCTACAGGAAAAATCCTTTCGGGAGAAGAGGCCTTCAAGCTCAAAGACACCTACGGACTCCCCTTCGAGGAGATCCTTTTCTTAGCAGAAGAGAGTGGACTGCGCGTCGATGAGCCCGCCTTCATCGCTTTCGAGAAAAAGGCGCGCGCTCTCTCCAAAAGCCAAGCACCTACCGAAGAAAAAGAGTGTTTAAGAAAAATCTTGAGCCCCTTTCAGGGCAAATGCCGCTTTTCTTATGAAACCACTTCGCTCTCTTCTCCCTTGATTGGTCTCATCCGCAAAGGAGAGGTAGCCTCTTCGCTGGAAAAAGGTGAAGAGGGCATAGTCTTGTTGCAATACACTCCCTTCTATCCAGAAAAGGGAGGTCAGGTGGGAGATACGGGCTACATCCACACAAAGGGCGGTACTTTCTTTGTGCAAGATACCCAAAGCCCTTTAGAGGAGGTGATCACGCACAAAGGAGTAGTGCAAAAGGGCACTCTTTTCTTACACGAAATAGGAGAGGCTCTCGTAGATGAACCAATGCGAAGAGCGATCGCAAGGCACCACAGCGCTGTGCACCTATTACAGTGGGCTCTCCGAGAACACTTAGGTTCCGCAGTAGCGCAGCAAGGGTCCTGGGTCGATGCGACCAAGTTTCGATTCGATTTTTCCTCTCCCCGAAGCCTTTCCCAAGAGGACTTATTCGCGCTCGAGGAAAAAATACAGGAAAAAATCGGACAAAACGTCCCCATTGCTACTTACGAAATTCCCTATAAAGAGGCTCAAAAAGATCCCAAGATCCTCCAATTTTTCGCTGACCAGTACTCCCATACTGTCCGAGTTGTCGACATGCAATGTTCTAAAGAGCTCTGCGGGGGTACTCACGCATGCCAGACAGGAGATTTGCAGCTGATCTTGATCACAAAAGAGTCTGCCATTGGTAAAGGGACAAGGAGAATCGAGGGAAAAGCCTCTTTTGCAGCTCTTAACCACCTTTTTGAAGAGCGGCGCCTTCTCTACAAAGTACAGGAAAAGCTCCATACCTCCCCACACACTCTTCTCGAGAAGCTGGAAAAAGAGCAAACGGAAAAAGAGGCCCTCAGGAAAACATGCCGTGCTTTAGAAAAAAAGGCGCGCGAGCATCTCGTAGAAGACCTCGCTTCCAAAGCTTCTGGCCTCCCCCTCACTGTCGCTGAGATTGTATCTCTCGAGGGAAAAGAGCTGAGCGCCTGCGCAGATGAGCTTGCGAAAAGACTTCCCGATGGAATCATTCTGTTGGGAGCAAAGGTGGGAGGCCGCTGCCAGCTCATCATCCGCGTCAGCCCCCAGCTCTCGTACAATGCAAAGCAGCTTTTGCAACGCATTACCCCTTTGATTGAAGGCGGTGGTGGAGGCTCGAAAACAGCTGCCCAGGCAGGTGGGAAAAAGGGAGAAGCACTTCCCCTCGCCCTCAGCGAGCTACGCACTTTCCTCCAAGGGTCATGAAGATCTCTTCTCTTTTTCCCTCGACTTCCCTCGAAGAGGCGCTTCGCAAATCATCGAAACTCTACGTAGAAGAGATCGCAGGCGCCCCGAAGTCTCTTTTGCTCCAAGCGCTCACGCGGCCTCTGCTCATCATTGCTCCTTCGGGTGCTATCGAAGATTGGCGCCACGACCTCACATTTCTACTCAAGTCTCCTCCCTTAATTCTCCCTGCATGGGACACCCTGATTGGAGAAGAGATCCCTCCCAATGCCGATCTTGTGGGAAAAAGAATGCAGACACTCTACGAGCTTTCTCAAAGAAGCCACCCCATCCTTTTGGTAGAAATGGGCAGTGCCTTGCAGTACCTCCCTTGTCTTGAACCCTCCGACTTTCTCCTTTGGGAAAAAGGAGCGCACTGCTCCTGGGAAGAGATTCCCCAAAAACTCACCTCTCTCGGCTACTTGCCCGTTCCCATGGTTACCGATAAAAAGCAATTTGCCCTCCGCCATGGGATCGTAGATATCTTCCCCATCTCCTCTCCCGAACCCTACCGGATCGAGTTTTTTGGAGATACCATCGATACGCTGCGTACCTTTGATTTGGCAAGCCAGCGCTCGATCGAGAAAAAAGAGCGCGTTTTGCTTGCGCCTACCGATGAGAAAAAACAGCTCCAGAAAAAGGGGAAAAAGCCCCTTTGGGAGCTCTTTCAAAAGCCCCCCCTCATTGTATTGGATGATCCAGCCTCTCTCGAAGATGCCTTCGTTACTCTAAAAAGCCTGCCCGGATACGCCTCTCCTTGGATGATGGGAGCCGATACCCTCTTCCAGGGAATTGCGAAGTACGATCTTCTCTACCTTCTTCCACAGGCGCTAGAGCGTCTGTCTCCCATATCCCCTCAAAGGGAATATACCCAATTTTCCCTGTTCGATGAGACGCTTTTTGCCCAGCGCTACGCGCACAATTTCTACCCCGCCTCCTTGGAGATGATTGAGGAGGAAGCGGAGCTCCCCCTCTATTTTTTCTACGAAAAAGAGAACCAAAAAAAAGAGATCCTCTCCTGGCTCGAGACGCACCACATCTCCTCGTACACCCTTCTCCAAGGGGATCTCTCCTCGAGCTTTCTCTACGAGGGCAAGTTCTTTTTTTCTGGAAATGCCCTCACCCAGAAAAAACGGGTCTCAACGGAGAAGTGGCGCGCTGTACACCATGGCAGCATCTCAGATTTTCATAACCTGGAGGTGGGAGATTTCGTGGTCCATTTTCACAGCGGAATCGGGCGCTATCTCGGCATCGAAAAGCAGAAAAACCATCTGGGAGTACAAGCCGAATTTCTCGTCCTAGAATATGCCAAAAAAAGCACTCTCTACATGCCCATCTCGCAGGCTCACCTCCTTTCGAGGTACATCGGTTCTACTGAAAAAAGCCCTGTTTTGACAGAATTGGGCAGCAAAAAGTGGCACCAAGCAAAACTCAAAGCGCAAAAAGAGATCCTAGGCTACGCAGCCGACCTCCTCCACCTCTATGCAGAGCGACAGCTCGACCAGGCCCCTCCTCATACGGAAGACTCTGATCTGATGCGTGCCTTCGAAGAGGACTTCCCCTACGAGGAGACTCCTGACCAGAAAAGAGCTATCGAGGAGATCAAGCAAGACCTGAGAGGAGGCAGGCCCATGGACCGCCTCATCGCAGGAGATGTGGGCTATGGCAAGACAGAGGTGGCGATACGTGCTGCGTTCAAATCGGTGGTAGATGGCCAGGGGCAAGTAGCTCTTCTTGTTCCCACAACTGTCTTAGCAATGCAACACTATGAAACCTTCCTCGAAAGAATGCATGGCTACCCCATCACGGTCCGTGTCCTCTCCCGGTTCCATACGCGCAAAGAGACAGCGAAGATCCTCGAAGAGGTGCGCCTCGGGAAAGTAGATATCTTGATTGGCACACACCGACTCCTATCGCAAGATGTTACCTTCTCGAGCCTCACTCTCCTGATCATCGATGAAGAGCAGCGTTTTGGAGTGCGTGCAAAAGAGGCACTCAAAGTACGGAAAAAGTCCGTGCACTGCCTTGCCCTTTCTGCAACCCCGATCCCGCGAACGCTCTACATGTCCCTAGTCGGAGCGCGGGATATCTCGACCATTGCCACTCCCCCGCAAAACCGCCTTCCGATCAAAACAATCCTAGCTGAGACAGACGATACCCTCATCAAAAATGCGCTTCTCCGAGAGATAGCTCGCCAAGGACAAGTCTTTTACATCCACAACCGGGTCGAGTCGATCACAGCGCGCGCTGCCTATCTCAAGAGCCTCGTGCCAGGAATTACAGTTGGAATCGCACACGGACAGATGGACACCCACCTCGTCGATGAGGTGTTCCACGATTTTCGGATGGGCAAGATCACCGTTCTTCTTGCCACCGTGATCGTAGAAAATGGCATCGACATCCCCAACGCCAATACGATCTTGATCGATGGTGCACACCGCTATGGGATCTCCGATCTCTACCAGCTGCGCGGCCGTGTAGGCAGAGGAGAACGCTCCTCGTATGCCTACTTCCTTCTTCCCAAAAACCGTTCTTTGCAAGAATCCTCAGAAAAAAGGCTGCAAGCCCTGTTGGAAACGAGTGGTTACGGAGGCGGCATGCGCCTGGCCATGCTCGATCTGGAGCTTCGGGGTGCAGGGCATATTCTAGGCACCCAGCAGTCGGGACAGGTCGCCTCCGTCGGATTCCACCTCTACTGCAAGCTGCTGCAAAAAGCGCTCCGCTCTCTTCGCGAAAACAAACCAGTCTCCTTCGCAGAAACAAAGCTCGAGTTCTCTTTTGCAGCCTCCCTTCCCGAGTATTACATACCCGAAAAAACCTTGCGAATGGAGCTCTATCAACGGTTGGGTGAGGCCTCTACAGAAAAGGAAATTGCGGCATTCTCAGAAGAGCTTGTGGACAGATTCGGTCCTTTACCCAACGAAGCGCATAGCCTCCTCGAGCTGACTAAAATTCGCCTATTTGGAGCAGAACATCAGTTTACAAAACTTCGTTTTTTCGATGGGTACCTAGTCGCAGAGAGAACTCTAGGCAAGAAACAATTCACGAAGAATATTCCCCTGCCTGATCATACGACAGCAAAAGGGTTACAAGGATATGTTTGCGAAGCCCTACGAGAAGAATTTCTTACCAAGAAGCCGCGCGCCTTCCGATTTTCTTCCTAAAAAGAACTGGACGGACCGGGAGATCATTCATATCGCGAAAGACTTCTTATTCCTTCCTTGGTTAGCTTGTAAAGTACTGTGAAGTCACTTCTGGATCCCCCCTGGTACTGTGTCCAAAGCTCGCCTCTGTTGCGGCAAAAGAGCAAATTTCTGGATAGGATCTGTATATTCCAGACATTTCTTTCTTACACTCTACATAATTGCCTTTGGCAATGACTGTTCTACAATAGCTCTTACTTGTTGTTTAATTTGCTCGTCTTGTGTTTTCTATTGGCGGGAACATCTAGTCTATAGTCCGAGGTAAAACTAAACCTCTCAACAAATTTCCACAATGAAGCTGGCACCCCATGGCGTCGATTGTGACTACTTCCCCTGAGAGATCAAGCATTTCCAGTAGCTTAGGAATCGCTTTGATTTCATTGGGTTTGTCTTCTGTTTTTACCTGGTCTAGGGCGTTGTTGAAAAAATCTCTAGGAAAACCTTGATAAAAAGCCCATAAACAAGCGAGGCTTCTTATCTATAAAAAATCTAAGGAGCTTCTGATGCAAAAATGTGATTGGAAAAGAGTTAACCGAGAATTGGTAAAAAGAGGGAGTCTCACTTTTTTATAGATAAAGCCTGCTTATCTCAGCCATTGAAGCGGAAGAAAATGCGAGGTAGGCCCAAGCTCTACCGCGCACCCTCTTATTCAACTCCTGCTCCTTCTTAACATCCAGTATCGACTCACCTATTCTGCATGGGAAGGGTTCTCCAAATCCTTACTTCCTTTCCTGCAGAAAGGCATCCTATTGCCTACTGATTCGTTGCTCTGTAAGCAAGCTCTCGAATGGGGAGGCCCGAGCTATCAAACCGAAGACCGCAAGGAATCATCCTTGATGCTACAGGGATCAA
>JBCDEZ010000009.1:0-35792 GCA_039179045.1 Chlamydiota bacterium
CTCTTTTTACCAATTCTCGGTTAACTCTTTTCCAATCACATTTTCGCATCAGAAGCTCCTTAGATTTTTTATAGATAAGGAGCTTCGCTTGTTTATGGGCTTTTTATCAAGGTTTTCCTAGAGATTTTTTCAACAACGCCATGCACATCAACGGAATCGTGAGTCTGCAGAACTGTTGCTTAAGAAAATGCCCGAAGACCTAAAAAACCATCTTTTGCACAGATAAGTTCAATATGTACTACGAAGTTCTTCCTTGGAAAGAACATCAATCCATTAGAAAAGGGACTGGTAAGACAAGCTATATGGAGCGTTTTAATAACGCCCTTAGACAGGGTTATCCCAGGCTAGTTAAGAAAAACTCGAAACTCAGGTTATCTAAGAGAACCGCCTGCCTTTTGCAAAACATTTATTCCTTTAGGAATTGCTCTATACGGAACGAGGTTTTGGGGTGCCCATCGCCTCAGAGGAAGCGCTCTCATCAAAAGAAGGCGGCTTGGGAGGTGCGATCTTGTGTAAAGATTCGAGCTCTTTGAGTTTTTGCCGCTTTTCCTCGGCATCCCAAGTTCCGTCGAGAATTTTCAACAGGTCCTCCTCGCTAAGGGTTTCAAACTCCATCAACATGTCGGTTACAAGCTGTACCTGCTCTTTATGCTCTTCCACAATTTGGTAAGCTCTTTCATAGGCTTCTTGCAAAAGTTTGTGGATCTCGGCATCGATTTGCTGCGCTGTTTGCTCTGAATAGCTCTTCTCAGAGCGGTTTTGCATACCGAGATACTGCCCTGACTCTGAGCGCTCATCGTAAGAAACAAGCCCAACTGCATCGCTCATACCCCACTCGCAAACCATACTGCGAGCGAGCTCTGTCGCATGGGAAATATCTTGGCGAGCTCCAGATGACTGATCTTGCACAAATAGATTTTCCGCGGCACGTCCTCCCATCAAAACCGCAAGGATATCGAGCACCTCCTTTTTCCAGTAGCCTAGACGGTTTTTCTTCGGGATGAAGTGGGTCGATCCAAGAGAACTGCCTCGGGGAATGATGGTCACTTTATCGATCGGATCGTAATGGTCGACTTTCAAACCCACAATGGCGTGGCCAGACTCATGGTAGGCCGTTGTTTTCTTCTCAGTATCGTCCATCTCCAAGCTTTTACGCTCTTTGCCGAAGCGTACCTTGTCACAAGCTTCACGCGTTTCTGCCTCGGTGACCGCAAGACGCCCCTTCCTCGCTGCCAAAAGAGCTGCTTCGTTCAGTATGTTCTCCAGGTCTGCACCTGAAGAACCAGGCGTTTTTTTTGCAATATTGAGGAGGTTGACAGAAGCATCAATTTTGATGTGGCGCGCATGCACCTTCAAGATTTCGTGGCGCCCTTTCACATCAGGTAAATCCAAAACAACGCGCCTATCAAATCGTCCCGGACGTAGTAGCGCCTTATCCAAAATATCGGGACGGTTGGTAGCTGCGATTAAAATCACACCCTCGCGTGTATCGAATCCATCCATTTCCACTAGGAGCTGGTTGAGAGTCTGTTCTCTTTCATCATGCCCTCCCCCAATTCCTGCACCTCTATGCCTTCCTACAGCATCGATTTCATCCATAAAAATAATGCAGGGAGCATTTTTTTTTGCCTGTTCGAACATATCCCGGATGCGACTTGCCCCAACGCCCACGAACATTTCAACGAAGTCAGAACCAGAAATAGAAAAAAAAGGACGATTTGCCTCACCTGCTACAGCTTTGGCAATCAATGTTTTTCCCGTGCCTGGAGGGCCGACTAAAAGTACACCTTTAGGTATCTTTGCGCCCAATGCGGTGAACTTGGAGGGATCGCGTAGGAAATCGACAATCTCTTTGAGCTCTTCTTTTGACTCTTCTGCCCCTGCTACGTCTTTGAAGGTCACTTTATTGGCCTCTTTTGTCAGCAAACGGGCAGGCGACTTGCCAAAATTCATAGCAGTGGATCCCATTCCTTTCATCTGACGGGAGAAGATAAAGTAGAGGAGCATAGCGACCAAGATCACTGGCAAAAACGTGAAAAAGTACCCGAAGTAGTTGGGAGAGGGCTCTTCACTTTTGTATCTTTTCTGAAGCACAGTATTGATTGGCTGATCTGGAGCTTTGAAATAAAGTCCTTTATTTTGCTCAAAGTTATCCCACTCTTGCTTGCTCTGCTTGAACCACTGGAGGAAAGCCTCCCGGTCCTGGTTTTCAAGAGCATTCGTGCTGATCTCCTGGTTGTTGAAAAACCAGACAGCATCTGCTACCTTGGTGCGCGCTTTTCTCAAAAGAGGCACTTGCGACCGCAATTGATCGGCAACAAGCGCATATTGCGCCAAATCTTCTGTATAAGAGCGAACTGAGCGCAAGGGCAAAAGGCGTACACCTTCTTGCATCTCGTCGATATTGCGCGTGATCGCTCTCAAAGATTGCAGAGCCGTTCCTACTTTCCCAAGGGAAGAAAAACTCGCATTCATCTGAGACATCTCCTGATAAAGATTCTTCAAGGTGTCCTTATTTTTCTGATCGCCGATTCCGAGTGAAGGGGATTGGTAGAGTTGGATAAGCGTTAAAAGATCATTTTGAAACAAAGAGAGATCAGAGGAGTTCCTCAGCGAAGAGAATCGCTCTTCTAACTGAGCGAGATGGATCCGGTTTTTCGTGGGAGCTTGTGTAATAACAATCGCATTTTTGCGCTCTGCAGTGTCGTACCTCCGATCTACAACAACATACCCCCCCTCAGGAAGAGATTCCCCAGAAATACTCAAAAAGTAGTTCGCAGCTCGCAGAACATTGTCCCGGAACGCTACAAGCGCGGAATCAAGATCAGCTAGGTTTTGTTGCAAGTCCTTTTCCTGCTTCAAAAGAGTCAAATACCGGAAGCGATTCTCTCCTTCCTCGCTGACACGATCGAGGAACTGCCCCGAGAAAGTTACAAGATTCTCTTTTACAGCAATCTTGCGGCTTTGATCGCGATCGATGAGGTGCAAATTCTCTAAATGCTCAAGTTGATGGCTATAAGAAACGCGCCCCATTTTCCCTGAAGAGAAACTATGCAAGGTCAACAAAAATAGGATCACTGCGAAAATAAAAACAAGAAATCCTGCAGGAAGACCACGCTTTGGTGAGGAATTTTTGAAATCTGCCATCAATACTTTCCCTTGTGTAAATTGGTTTTCGACGAAAAAAAATTAATTCATTACATCATAGGCGTGCTTTTTTCGTAAAGATTGCACGACCGGAAAAAAGTTCCGTGGAAAAAAATACCCCTTAGGTCACCACCTCATCCCCATTCTGGAATATACCAAAAAAAGGAGTTTCTGGGGAGGTATTTCTAAGCAACGCGCACTCTGAGAGAGGAAGTGTGATCCACTTGCCTACAGCAGTTGTAGAGAAAAAAGGAGCGTGCACATCACCCGTATCTGCTACGAGAACTGGAAATCGTTTCCGTAAGGGAAGAGGTATGCCTTTTTTAGCACAGGATCGGATGCAGGAGGCGGGAGCTACTTGGAGGGTATAATATTTACCCACAGGCACAAAGAATCGGACATCTCCCCGAAAATAATCGGTCCAAGATAGCGGACATATCCGCTTTTCTGGGTCGCTCATCCCTAGATCGATCGTCTTCGGATGGACCATCGCTACTTGTCGTTTCCAAAAAAAAAGCATATCCCTGTAGAGATAAACATGCTCTTTTCCAAATGGAAAAAAGAGCCCTGACTTTTTCTCTTTGATGCTTGCCAGAACCTTCAAAAGAGAGGCTCGGGAGAAGAGATACTGCCCTTCTTCCAGTTTCTGGCGGATCAGATACTCCCGTTCACATGGATCTAAAGAAGAGAGCCGGAAAAGCGCCTGTCCGAAAGGGCCACCTACACTATGCTCTTTTAATAGAGCAGCTCTCCTTGCCAAATAGTCTGAAAAGCCCTGAGCAGTCTTGCCAAGAAAGAGAAGATTTTTCTGGAAATTCTTCCCAAACACCTCTTCAAACAGGGGAAACAAATGAGAGCGGAGCCGTGCACGGAGATAGCGAGGATCGCAGTTTGAAGAGTCATGGAAATAGGAGAGTCTCCTCTCTTTTACGAAGAGCTCGAGCTCTTTTTTCTCCACTTCTAAAAGAGGGCGAAAAATGCGCAAACCTTTGAGAACGATTTCTTTTTGCATCGCAGAAAATCGGAGGAAGTAGGCACCTTCTAAGACACGTTGCAACACGGTTTCTGCTTGATCTTGTGCGTGGTGCGCCAAAACTACTCCTTGCGCGCCGAGCTTTTTCACAAGGAGATGAAAGTAGGCGTACCGATCTTGACGAGCTCTCTCTTCTCGATTATCCCTGCTTTGGGTGACAAGTTTCTCGCTGTAGAAGGGAATGTGTAAAACAGCGCACTCTTGGCCGATCTCTTTTTCCTCTTGATCCGACTCAAGGCGCCACCCGTGATTCACATGAACAACAACCAAAGGCAGGCCTGGATGGTATTCTCGTAGCGCGTAGAGAAGCGCCTTCGAATCGACACCGCCGGAATAGGCCACTAGTAAAGGAGTATCGCAAGAGAGAGTGGAAACCCACTTAGACAGGGTGGAAATGAAGCTGGGTTTTCTCAAAGAGATGACCTATAGTAAAGAGATGATTGTATTTATCTACCTGCTACGGGGGTTTTTCCGGCGATTTGTCATAGTCGCTATCGGATGCATCCTTGGCTTAACTGCCACGAGAGCTCCCGCGATCGGAAATTTTCTCTCCTTAAGCCCGGATGGGTACGCCCTCATAGCATTTTTATTCTACCAAATCATCTATATTATTCCGATCGCACTGCCCATATCGTGCCTCGTAGCGACCGCACTTACGATCGCAGATCTACAGAGAAGAAAAGAGTGGGTGCTTTTGCGTACTTCTGGTCTTTCTTTGCCTCTTCTTTTTCTCCCCTTTTTTTTCTCGTCTTGCATAATGGCAGCTCTTTGCTTTTGTGCAGGAGAAATGGCCAGCCAAGGCAAAGCTCTCCGAAGAGGCCTACTGCACCAGGCAGCGAAGCGCTCGCCTGTTGGCTGTTTTTTGCATGCATCCCCAATCAGAAATACCGTTTGGTGGTCTCAGCAGAGGGAAGGGGAATTCCAGATTCTAGGGAAAAAGGGCAACGAAGAGTTTTTTCTCAGTGGTGGAACTTCTCGAGGAGAGGAGAATCTCGGGCAGTGTACGCTCATTGCCTTTTGCCCCACTCTGGATTTTCCCGAGGTGCGCTGGAGCACCTATTGTCAAGTTGCTTTAGAAGAGGGCGCTTTCAACCGGATCTCTCCCCCTGCAAAGTGCAAACCGAACTCTAGTAGATTTCTTGCGCTTTTCTACCAGGCAGGAGGACTAAGTGAGAAAGAGTGCCAGCACGAAATGTTGCGGAGGGTCGCCCTTGCCTGCGCGCCTCTTAGCTTCACTTGGCTCGGGTTTTGCAGCATGTTGCGCGGAAGGGAATCTACGGAAAAAACTTCTTGGATGAAGATATTTATCCACTTCTTTCTTTTTTTCTTACTCTACTTCTATGCAAAATTGGCAAAAGTAGGAGGCCTTTGGGGAAGCATCCTGTTTTTTGCTCCGCACGCTACTTGTATTCTTTCAGGAATACGCTCCTTTTTTGGTCGTGCAAAAGGTAGTATATGAAAATCTGGTTACGGTGGCTACTTTCCCGGTTGATCCTTGCAAATTTGGCCTTTTTTTGCCTTTTTTCTGGCTTATACCTTTTGATCGATCTTCTTGCCTCCTTTCGTCAGGTAAGAGCGCAATGCACTTTTGACGCCTGCATTTGGTGGTTTTTGTATAGAACAGTTCAGCAAGGTCAGCTCTTGGGCCTAATGAGCTTTTTATCTAGTCTTGTTCTAACAAACATGCAAATGGAGCGCTCACTAGAATGGTTGGTTTTCGCCTCGCAAGGTTTCCCCAAACGGCACCTATGTATACCACATCTCTTAGTTGCGTATTTCGTGTGTGGTTCTTTGTTTTTCCATCAGGAATACCTCAACCCCCGCCTCCAAGCTGCTCTTTACGAACTCCAAGGAGAGTCTCCTCCTCCGGTAAAATTGCTCCTCCGAGATGGCACGACCCTCATCTATGCAAGAAATGTAGGAAGGCAGCTCCTTACGGCTTACTGGATTAAAAGCGAACATGAATTCTGGCGCATGAATGCAGTAGAGCTATTTCCAGGAAATATGGGGAGATACATCGACTCTTTTCAAAAACAAGAAGGAGGAGAATTTGCAAAAACAGAATCTTGGCAAGAAAAAAAGGTACCTTTTGCTCCTTTGCTAAGCGCAACAGCCTCCCCTATTCTATCTTGTTTTGCCTATCTAAAGGAGGGGATCTTCCCTGGAAAAATGCTGCTACAGGCCGCACTCTGCTCGTTAGTGCCTCCTCTTTTGCCTCTCTTAGCAGCTTGCTTGCTTGCTCCGATCTTGCTTGTACCTCACCCTAAGCAGAGCTCTTCAAAAGAGAAATGGGGTGGGTTTTTACTGGTTGGGGCCGCCTACTGCATGCAAACGCCCTTATTTTGGGGAGGCATATTTACGTCTTTTTCCCTCACATTTTTTTTGTGCTATGCAATCGGGGCGCTATCTCGATACAAGGTCTCTTGATCACCCGATCTGCTTTCGGATTTTGGGCTCGGTAAAAGCGGTCCGGCCCCCTCGTAATCCACAAACCCTGGCCAGGGGCGTAAATCTGACGATCACAGTAAATCTTACCCGACTGCAGATCAACCCGAGAAGAAGCAAACCGCCAAGGATTGAGCAGAGGTGTACCGAGAAAGTTTGTCTCCTGCCCGAAAAGGGTGAAGTGGGAATGTTCTACTAGTGAAGAAAGATCTTCCGAGAGAATTCCCACTGTATTGCCAAAGCAGTCTTGTAGTGGATAGTAGACCTCATCGAATAATTCGACATAAAGCATGCTGGGAATTTTTTTCGAAGAGCGTTCTCGAATAATCCTCATTTCTACCATACGGTCGTTCTGGTAGCGGCCGATTTCATATTCACCGTCGTAGAGAAACTGGGTCTCGTAATCCCATTTCCATCTCCCCTCTTCCGAGGAATAGACGCGCATGGCCACTCTTCTGTGGTATCCATCATACACATACTCAATCTTGAAGACTCCATAAACGGTATAAGAAATCAGCCGATCGAGAGCGTCATAGGTATACATAATAGTCGTATTTCCAAGAATTTCTGAATTCACATTCCCATTTTCATCGTAGAGAAACTGGATCCGTTTTTCATTTCCCCATTCCTCGCCGCGCTCTTTTACTTTCGCGCTGTTCCAAAACGGGTAGCGCACCTGATCCGAGTAGTCTACGGAAATAGATCCGCTCTCCTGAAGAGGCAATCCCAAGAGATCGTAGGAAAAAGCCTGTCGAATAGACTCACCAAATATAGTGGTATCGAGAAGAGAAATCTCTCCACTCTCTTCTCTCTCTACGATGTTTTGTTGGAAATGATCTTGGGATTTTTTGCGCAACCTTCCAAGAGAGTCGTATTCGTAGAACGTATCGAATGCCGATTGTTCCCGCAAAATATTGCCCGCAAGATCGTATTGCAAGCATTTGTGAGAGAAGGTACGTTGCTGGTATTTATCATAGCGGTGAACTGCATACAAGGAGATTGGATCATACTCATACACGATGGCAGACGCGTCGGGAAATTGGATCTCTTCTTTGCGTCCAAAGACATCCCTACGAAAACTCAGAGAAAGTCCATTTTCAAATGTCTCACGGTCCAAGTGTCCTTGCTCATCGTAACATCTGTTTGTTGCCATTCCTGTAATGTGATTCTTACAAAGAGCGGGGCGCCCATACAAATCGTAAGCATATTCGTAGTCCACGCTTCCATCAGATGCGGAAATGCGTACAAGGCGATCTTCAAAGTCATACTCACTTGTCAATACCACGCCGTCTGGCTTGTAGGTTTGGTGTAACTGTCCCGTCGGGGTATACGTATAGTAGAAATTGCGCCTCTGTCCCGATCCAGGAAACTCTTGACACGCCTCTACACGATCCATCACATCGTACTGGTAAGCAGTTTTAGAAAACTGGTAAGCGCCTGATCGTGCCAACGCCTTTCTACGACGTTCGATCAAATTGCCGCGAAAATCGTAGAAATAACGCTCCTGCTCCAAAACAAGATCTCCTTGCTTTTTGCAGGTTTTGAGGAGTGTGCCGCGGCTGTCTCTATACTCGATCGCCTCTAAACCAGAGGGGAGTTTTTCAGAGATTTTCTCTACATGGATCCCACTTTTCAATTGTTCTTTTTCATATGTATACTCTGTTTTTTTTCCTTCCGGATCGATTGTATAAAGGAGGCGATGGATGGAATCAAATGCACGCTGCGTTACACAAGGTTGATTGTGTACATACGATGTGGTAGCAGTGCAATCCCCCTCTCGAGAATAAGTATACTGCTCTCGGAAAATAGTTCGATTTCTGGGAAAGTCTTCGTGGACCTTTTTTTCTACTACCTTACCAGCGCTGTTCCACAGATACTCTTCATGAAATTTGAGAGAAGTATCTTCATAAAAAATATGCGTTAGCCTACCGAGAGAGTCGTATCGATAGGACTCTTTTTTACCTGCAACTCGCTTTGCACTCCTTCGACCTGCAGCATTGTACTCATAAAATATCTTGTTCCCCTCTCCGTCGATCTCCTTGATGAGGTGCAAAGCGTTGTAGAAAAAACGTTTCTCTTTCAGAAGAGTTTTTTGAGGAGAAAGCGTTCTTTGCTCCTGGCACCTTCCCCAACCATCGTACGTATATTCCTGGATGACACCACGCTCATTGACTAAGCGAACTAGGCGCCCTTCGAGGTCGTAGCTCATCTCTTTTTTGGTCCCATCCGCGTTCTGCAGAAAATAGGGATGACCATCGAGAGTATAGCGAATCTTTTTTTCCAACTTGCGCCCTATGAATTCTTCTGTCAAACAGCCATTGCAATCAAACTGATGAATTGTAGTGGGTCTTCGCACGACCCCATCATTCGCTTCAATAGGAGCGTGCAAAGTCGTGCGCATCTGACCTAATCGGGAGTGGGTATAAAGCGTTGACGCTCCTAGATCGTTTACCTCCTCTTGGACCGTATCTAAGGAATTGTAGTGACAAGCTCTCCAAGAACACTGCTCGACAGGAGACACTTTTTCGAAGAATTCTTGAGCCCAGCCATCCTGTTTGAAAGGATCTATAAGGGCGTCTGGTTTGTGTAAGATAGATAGGATATAATCCGAATTTGCACCAGAAAAAGTAGCAAAAGAACCGACAAAAGTTCTCTCAAGAAGACGATCTTTTGGCTCCTCATAACAGGGGGTTCCTGCAGGATTGCATACCACCTTCTTAGAAACCTTGCCTGATATATCGTACGTATATTTCGTTAAGCCAAGGAGTCGAGATCCCCCTGTTTGAAAATCGACACACCAGTGCTCTGCTGTGTCGACAAATCCAGGAAAGGCTCCTTCGGAGCGGAGCTGATAGTTGGTCATCTGCCTTTCTGTAACACCGTTCATATCTTCTATATTCGGAGTGTTCCCATCATCGTAGATGATCTTTTTGAGTTGCCCACGCCTGTCACGTTGATAAAATGTGCGTCGGAAGTGCGTTTGCGTTTTTTCAATCTTGCACTGGATCCGACTGCTATCTGGCTCGTAAAAATAGTGGGTTTCCAAATCTCCCCTCTTTTCAAAGGCGAGTAGATTGCGTCCATCATTCGTGTAATTTCTGATAGTTGCACGGTACTCGAGATCACTCCCAGTGGGAAGTCCGTCTTGGAGATAGATAGGTGGGGAGTTGCCTCGAATATCGCCGTAAACGCGCGTTTCTCGCACATTTCCTCTAGCATCGTAAAAATAACGCATAGATTTAAGACAGTTGCCTTCCGCGTCGACCCGAGATCGTGCTAGTAAATAGTGGAGTTTCGGCCTCTGCTCCAAGGCCTTTTTCTCCATAGAGGAGAGGTGCATCTCACGTGCTAGTTTTTGTAAGGAAAATGATGGATCTTCTCCCCATAAAAAAAGGTCTTTATGGGAAAGGCACTGCGCCTCCATTTCCAGGTAGTAGTACTCAATCGCCTCCAGACGCAAAAGGGAATCGTATCTATAAATGGTTTTGTTGCCCGCTGCATCTACAACCTCGGTATACCCCCCTAACTTTCCATAATTTGCGGGATAGTAAGAAAAGGTGTATTTAACACAGGTCTTTCCCCCGCGGACCTCTTGGAGGCTGTGTACTTTCTGGCGGTTGATCCCCTCCCCACGAAAATAATGGATCTTCCTAGGCACCCCTTCAGGAGAAAGACGTTCGTGGAGCAGTGTAGTGCCCGGATGGTAGATACACTTTTCAAGATGCCCCTCTCCCCGCGACATTGAATGCAAGCGCTTTGCCTGCTCACCTATATCCTGAGAATGGTAGGTGATCTTTTGCCCATCAGATGTCTCGATCTGAAGAGCGCCGTTTGCATCGTCGGTAAAGTGAAAGCGGATCCATGTCAAGACCCATTCCGAAGCGGGATCAGTGGCTTCGATTTCAATGAGCTGAGTAGAGTAAATAGAACGATATCTGTAGAAGATTCGATTGCCGTTCGGCACTCTTTCCTCTTCTAAACGGTAGACCCAGGGCGCCTTGTCATCGATTTTTGTAGAAGCGTGCGGGATCCGCTTGTACCGGCGTACTCGGCCAGAAGCACTCTTTATTGTGAAGGATTTCCCGGAACGCACTACTCGGACAGTATCGTGCCGAGTCGCAAATTTCTCTGCCATATTCGTATAACCATATTCAACCAAATTGCGCAAAAAAGCACTTTGATCGATACCAAAGAAAAAGTCTTCGTTAGCATTTCTACAGTTCCCCTTTTTCTGGCAAATGTACTCGTAAGGCATACCATCTTTTCCCATAAGGGAGATGCGCATCTCCTTTATGACCTTAGAGCTACCAGCCTCTTGCGCCCCCCGCGCTCCTAAAGCAAATAGGTGCTCATTTGCGCACCACCCTTTGAAAATCCCCGATTCGCGGCCAGATACACTCAGATAGCGCAGGTGAAACTCCAAGGGTTCTGCTCCTTGCACTACAATTGTTTCGAAGGCAAGGTAGTCGCCGGTAATCGGATTGATGCATCCATCGACTAACGCTATAGGGCTCTCCTGCAAAGTAGAAAAAAAGTGGGGGTCAGGGCGAAAAGAAGACTGTCCTGCGGAAAGGATGATTCCAGGAAAGAACAGCAAAAAGTAGATGAACAGCATCGGCAAGAACCTCTTAGAAGAAAAAAATTTTTAGAAATCTAGTATTTTCTCTAGAAAAAATCAAGACCTATCGAATGTCTTTCCATAGCTCTCTTCTATCCAAGATCACCACCTAAATAAAAAAGCTTCCACAAAGCTCGAACTAGCAGAGACTGGAAACGGTCCTCGTCCACACTTTTCTCTCCCCTGTTTCTGGAGACAAGCGATCGAGCAAAAGACGAAACCGTTTTTTTCGCAAAAAGTGCGCACGCTAAGAAAATTTGAGAAAAATCTTGTATACCCATCTTTAACTGAAAAATTGTGCGAGGAAATTTTCTAGAAACAAAAAGAAGGAGTTGTGGGAGAGTTTATCCACTCATTTCCAAGATTTTCTACGAATTGAAGAAACGGATTACAAATCGCTTTTTATCTCTACTCTGCTGCCTAGCCCAATTCTTCAAATGAAACGGGTATATATTGAGCGCTTTAATAACACCCTTAGACAGCGATGTCCAAGGCTAGTTTAAGAAAAACTCCTTCTTTCTCGAAAAAATTTATAGAAATTCGAGAACACATTCCCTATCTGCAAGCTGCAGAGTCTGACAATCTCTTCTTATTGAGAACAAAGACTCTCCGTTTCTAATTTCCGAGTTTGCAATACGTGTTCAACGGAAACTAAATCTCTTTTACTGATTTTTTCGGTGTTTTTTGAGAAATGCCTATACATCAATTGGCAGTATTCTGCATAGTTTTCGTAAAATTCAAATTGTATAGGTATTTTTATGGCAGCACATGTAGGTATCTCCTTTATCCCCCCGGAAGTTCATTGCGCTTTTGGCTTGCTCGGCCCTCACACAAATCCAGTTTCTGATCAACGTCCTGCAGGAAAAGGGCCGAATTCCCAAAATGAGCATTCTTCTACGCACGAACCAACTGCGCTTGTCTCCCGCTGGTTCTTTGGAGCTTCTCAGGTAATTCCTGATTTTGCTCTTTTGGGTACGTTGATTCGTCTCCCTATTTACGTACTGGAAATCTACAATTTTGCATCCCATTTGAAAACATGCTTGGATGAGAGCGAAGAGCAGAAATCTCAGTCGCATGCCTTACGAACTTTAGGCAGTTTGGCGAGACTCATCATGATGATTTCTTGCCCGGTATTCTTGATACAATTCGATGTACTTGCTACTGTCGGCAACAAGATTGTTCCAGAATTCTTGAGTCATTTTAATGAGCAGCAATTCTGTGATCATCTCTCACAGGCAGTGCGTGCGAGTGCACGAATTCTAAACGTTAATGCACAGTGATCTTTGATGCTTTAGAAGTTCTTCTTTGTGACTTCCAAGACTATCATTCGTAAGAGAGCCAAAAGGCTCTCTTTTTTTATTCCATTTAGGATTTCGAGATAGGAAAACACTCTTGTCCCAGAAAAACTTTGGAAGGCAATCCTATATTGCAGGATCACACCGAATGCTATAAGATATCCAAAGAGGTGTTTTTATGCGTAAAATTTTCAGCTGGTTCTGTTTCATCTTACCTACATACTTAGTAAGCCTGCCCGCAGAAAACGATCCCTCTTTATCCTCCAATCCCAACTACCTTTATGAAGAAACGCAAAATCCAATAGACTTACCACGATACGCTCCCTCTCCCTCTTGGAATTTTTCCTTCGGTAGTGGACTCGTCTACTGGAAAGCGAACCATACTCCGGGCATCGGAGAAATGAAACAAAATAGGCGTAGCATGCGCACCAAAAGTGTGAAGCAAGATTATTCCTATCATCCAGGATTGCAATTTTTCGTGGTATATAGCCCGAATGAAGAGTTATGGGATGCTACCTGCACTTATACCTGGTACCGCTCACTTACAGACCAGGTTCTACAAACAAAAAATACGCAGGTGATTATTCCGCATGTTTTTGAGACAGATATGAAAACACAGTTTGCCTCTCTTGATTGGTTAGTACAGCTGGATCTATTCGATGCAGAACTTGGTAAAGAATTTGTCTTTGAAGAGACTTGGATTTGTAGGCCGTTTATTGGCTCACGGTTTTACGTTCTCGACCAGCAATTTGCAATCGAGGCGACTTCTTTTCCCTTTGTACAACTCATGGAACCGCGCGAGTTCGACCTAGTTGTTCTTTCGCAACATTCGGAATACTCCTCTCAGTCGTGGGCTTTAGGGACTCGCTTTGGAGTAGATGTCCACGCTCTTTTAGGATATGGGGTCCGCGCATTTTTGAATACCTCAGGATCGATCCTCTACTTTGACTGCTCAGACAACTACCGCTATGAAACCAATACGCTCGGAGAGTCGAAGAGGTTCCATTTAGAACAAGACGAGTTTCTACGAACAAATCTCGAAATGTCCACCGGGTTTGGTTGGGGAGGACTCTTGGCACAAGACCGGATTTATCTCGACATATCTGCTCTATTCGACCTCAAAGCATTCAATGGCCACCACCTTTTCTACAGCAACTCGTTTGTCAAAAAAAATCAAGTCGATGAGGAATACGGGAATCTCTACCTCATAGGAGGAACCCTACGCCTACGCTTTGATTTCTAGATTACTTACCGAGCATTACCATGCGCTGCCAATACCTCTTTTCTCTTCTTTTCACATCTTCTATGTTTGCTAGCCATAGCCTATCTTACGATATAGGCTATACAAGTGCACGTGCCTCTTTTAGCTTCGCAAAAGCGTCTTCCGAAATACAAGAGCAAATGAAAACTATAGGAGGCATGGCAATGCGCCTTAGCTATTTGTACGAAAAACAACAATCGCTCTACTCAGAAAGCTCTTTATTGGGAGCGCTTGCTGTCGCTAACAATGCCTCTTGCTTTTTTACCGTACAGACCCCGCAGACACTAAAAGCCACCTACTCCTACATTCCGAAAGGATATACATACGGAGCTGAACAAAAATTGGGATACATTGTGCGCTTTGGTCCTCTATGCGGCACACCTTTTCTAGGGCTTTTTCTTGAAAAAACTGTCTGGAACCGACATCACTTAGAAGCAACTGAAGGAACGGTACCTCGAAACTTCCCCAAACGAGCTCTCTCCTTGCGTAATGTGATGCCAATATTGGGAATGCATTTTGCCTACGAGCCTTGGAAACCTCCACGATTTGTACTCAAAGCCTCTTACACATACAAACTAGGACAAAGTAGGTTGAAGACAAGCCACCAATTCGACAAGCAAATTTTTGAGGAGAAAGAGGAGGGATTTTCTCATATCCAAGAAGTAGCGGGATGGGCGCTTCTCGAAGTGACAAGGGGATTTTATTTAGGGGGAAAAATGAGTTACGAGAGTCAGTCCCTCGGAAGAAAACGGAAATTCGAGGGACTGAAAAAAGAGGTTGTGTACGCCCAATGCGAAGGAAGATATTTCTTCTAACGCTTGGAGAATTGGTAGCGCTTTCTCGCTCCAGCCAATCCGTATTTTTTCCGCTCTTTTCTTCTAGGATCTCTCGTTAGGTATTGCAGATCTTTCAACGCCTTCCGCAGCTCCTCTTTCTCTGCTACCAGGGCTCGCGCAACTCCTAGTCTCACTGCTATTGTCTGAGCCTCAAGTCCTCCTCCACTCACACGGACAAGAACGTCGTATTGATTCTCTAAAGAAAAATGCACCAGGGGAGATTTGAGAGTCTCTTGCATGGAAGAAATCTTAAAATAGTCAACGAAAGGCTTACCGTTTACAACAATCTTTCCTGATCCTGGCCTAAGCCTGACTGATGCGACCGCAGTCTTCCTTCTACCGACACCGATGGTCTCTTTTATAGATGATTTTTTCATGATCCTCTGTTCTGCTAAATGTTGATTCGAATGGGTTGCTGCGCTTGCATGTCGTGCTCAGATCCTCGGAAAATATGCATTTTCTTGATCTGGGCCCGGCCCAACTTTGTTTTTGGAAGCATTCCTTTTACCGCATGCTCCAAAATGTACTCTGGCTTGCGCTCTTTCATGACAGCATAAGGAATTTCTTTAAGATGCCCTACACGACCAGAGTGGCGATAGTAATTTTTTTGTGCTGCTTTGTTTCCACTGAGAAAAAGCTCCTGCACGTTGAGGACAATAACTCCATCACCCGTATCTTGGTTGGGAGTAAAGTTGGGCTTGTGCTTACCACGAAGCACTTTGGCAATCTCAGATGCAAAACGACCCAAAACCTTCCCTTTTGCATCAAAAATGTACCACTTTCTCTCACGCATAGCTTGTTCTTTGCTAACAAACTTTGTATTTTTATTTCCCATTTTTCTAGATTCCGATAGTCAATTATGATCTTTCATCATAGGATAGAAGTGTTTTTTTTTCAAAGCTTTTCTCTCCTTACCTTTCCCTTCTATACCTACCCAATATCCCCGTTTTCATCCTCCCCCTTGGACGGACATGTGTCGAGATCTTTGCTCTCATTGCTGGCTCTTGAAAGAGTAGTTCGCCTCAAGAAAGAGCGGGAAGAACTCCTGGAGAATTTTTCCATTTCATGCTACCTTGCTTGGAAGCAATTAGGGGAAAATCCACATGAAAAAATCCTTGAAAACGTACTATTTCCGGACCTATGGATGCCAGATGAATGAACTCGATACCGAGATGATGATCGGGACTTTGCAAAGTCGTGGCATGGAGGAGGCAAGTGAAGAGAATGCAGATCTTTTGGTATTCAATACCTGCTCTATTCGTGATTTGGCAGAGAGAAAAGTCATGGGGAAGTTGGGACAGCTAGGCCGCAAAGGAAAAAAACAGATTATCGGCGTAACGGGCTGCATGGCAATGGCAAAAAAATCGTCCCTTTTTCGCAAATTTCCCCACGTAGACTTCGTACTTGGAACAAACAATCTTTCCGATTTGGATGCAGTTTTAGATGAAGTGCTCGAACTCAATAGGCAAGTGCTCAGAACCGAAGACCGTTTTGAAGAGAATCTCAACTACCTGATTGCAGAGCGCAAAGATCCGATCAAGGCGCACGTCTCGATTATTCGTGGCTGCGACAAATTCTGTACCTATTGCGTTGTACCTTACACACGGGGGCAAGAAGTCTCCAGGCCTCCTGAGAGCATTTTGGAGGAATGCAGAAAATTGGTCGGTCAGGGATACAAGGAGATCACTCTTTTAGGGCAAAACGTAAACAGCTACGGCAAAGACAGGCCCGAGTGGTCTTGCCTTTTCCATGATCTTCTCTACAAAATTGATAAAATTCCCGGTCTACTTCGTGTCCGTTTCATGACTTCACATCCGGTCGATATTACCCAAGACTTGATGTATGCTGTGCGTGATCTTCCCACATCTTGCCATCTAGTCCACTTCCCCATACAGGCAGGCTCGAGCCGTATTCTACGCAAAATGCACCGGATCTACACAAAAGAAGAATACCTTGAAAAGGTCTCCTTACTCCGATCGATTGTACCTGGAGTTGCGATCGGCACCGATATTATCGTCGGATTTCCTACCGAGACAGACGAAGAATTTCGAGAGACTTGCGATGTATTTCGTCTACTTGGCTACGACGTCGCTTTTCTTTACACGTATAGCCCTAGAAAAGGAACGCCCGCCATGCGTTGGAAAGACGATGTACCTGAAGAAGTCAAAGCCAAAAGATTGCAAGAGCTGATGGAACTACACGCCACAATCACGGAGAAAAAACGGGAATCTTTCCTTGGGAAAAGAGTCCAAGTTCTTTTCGAACGAAAGAATAAAGATGGGAAACACCTTTACGGGAGAACTCGCTGTTGGAAAAAAGTGATCGCTCAAGGTGATGAGTCGCTCATCGGTCAAGAAGTAGTAGTCGAGGTGACCGGTTTCCACCACCAGACGCTCATTGCGTCCCCGCTCCTTTCATGATTTCCCCTTCTGTTTGAGCAGCTGGTGAAACTCTTCTTCGGAGAGAATCGTAACGCCTTGTTTTCTCGCTTTTTCCCATTTCGATCCTGGATCTTTTCCAGCAAGGAGATAGTCGACTTTTTTGCTTACACTGCTTTTCACAGTACCTCCATGACTTTCAATCACTTCTCTTGCCTCTTCTCTTGTGTAACCCTCCAAAGAGCCCGTAAGAACAAATGATTTTTTCGCGAAGAGTCCCGTCTGCTCATTGCTGCCATGAGGAGGCAAAGGGACTACGCCCAAAGAGGCAAGCTCTGCAATTTCTGCTCGGTTGCTCTCTTGTGAAAAGAAGGTAAGTAGCGAGTCAGCAACTTTCTCTCCAACCCCCTCAATTGCGAGGAAGTCCTCTTTTTGCATCGTATAAAAGTCTTCTATTCTCTCCGCTGTTTTTGCAAGCGCGCGAGCTGTTTGCTTACCAACATATTTGATACCAAGCGCCAAAATGAACCGGTATAAAGGAGGCTGTTTTGCCTTCTCGATACTGCACAGCAGGTTGGCGATCGATTTTTCTTGGAACTGGGGTAACCTTTGCAGAGATTCTTTCGAAAGGCGGTAAAGATCGGGAAAACTCCTGAACAGCTCCGCTTCAAAGAGGCGCTGTACTACTTTTTCTCCCAAGAAGGGGATATCCATGCCCTGCTTGCTAACGTAAAAGATCAGCCTTTGCAAAGAAACTTGAGGACACGCCTCATTCATGCAGCGCACAGCCACCTCACCTACAGAGTCGAAAAGAGGCGCGTTGCAAAAAGGGCAAGTATCGGGCATCGACCAGGGCGTCGCACACGGGGGACGCGCGCTTTTCACAACAGATACGACTTTGGGGATCACATCCCCCCCTTTTTCGATCAAAACGGTATCTCCCACACGGATATCTTTGCGTGCGATCTCCTCTTGGTTATGCAGAGTGGCTCGAGTGATGGTGCTGCCGCTCAACAGAGTCGGCTCTAGCTCTGCTACAGGTGTTACGATGCCCGTTCTTCCAAGCTGGAGGATGATCGCGCGAATCACGCTTTTCTCCTGCTCAGGAGTGAATTTGTAGGCAACCGATCCCCGAGGGGATTTTCCTGTCATCCCTAGACTTTGGTGTTCTTCAAGCGCATCTACTTTGATGACAATTCCATCAATTTCAAAGGGAAGATGGGCGCGTTTGTTTTGGATCGTATCTGCGAAGTCTAATATCTCCTGCAAATTGCGACAAAGAGCTGTATGCCCCTTTTCTGCAACGGGCAATCCCATTTTTTGTAAAGAGAGGCAGACTTCGTGCTGGTTTTTAAACCCTGCAAACTGTCCCACTCCATAAAAGAGGACTTTGAGCTTGCGGGCGCGCACTTCACGCGAGTCGAGTAGTTTCAAAGAGCCTGCGGCCGCATTTCTCGGGTTAGCCCATTGAGGTAGCCCCTTTTCTTCCCTCTCTTGGTTGAGTTCTTCGAAGCGTTGGATCGGTAGGTAAACCTCTCCACGCGCCTCGAAGTCCTCGGGTATCTCCTCTCCTTTTAGGCTTAGGGGGAGCGAGCGGAGCGTCTTGAGGTTGCTTGTAATATCATCTCCCCATTCCCCGTTGCCTCGAGTAAGTGCACAAACTAACCGCCCTCTCACGTAGCGTACAGAGACAGCTATACCATCCATCTTCAGCTCGACATGAAAAAGAATCTCCTTTTTGGAAAGAAGTTTTTCTACGCGATCGATAAACTCTTGGATCTCTTCAGGCGAGTAGGTATTCGAGAGCGAAAGCATGGGAGTACGATGCGCTTTTTTTTGGAAGCCTGCATCGAGGGGATCGGCAATGCGGTTTGTGGGAGAGTTCGGATCGATTTTTCCGGGATGGAGCCGCTCAAACTCCGCAGCTTGGCGCAGCAGTAGGTCATACTCGTAGTCGGAGATGACGGGATCTGCTTTTTCGTAATAGAGCTCATCGTGGTAGATCAGATTTTTTACGAGCTTTTTGTACTCTGCTTCTTTCATCTTCCTCCTAACGCTCAAATCGGTCGAAAACGTAGAGACGCCCTTTTGCGATCTCAATCGCTCTTGTGAGGAGCATCTTCTTTGTATGGAGCTTTTGATTCTCAAACAACCGGAAATGCCGCATACCAGAGACCCGAAGAGTGATCTCTGTAGAAGTAGTGGCCCGCAAAACGACCTTGCGCACTTTCTTCTTGGACCAAGCAAAATCGAGGATGCCGATCTTCTCAGCCTCTATACCCGTCATCTTACCGAAGGGAAATTGCATTTTGGGCAAAAAATGGAGCGTGTTTCCTTTTTGTTGGAAAAAGAGCGAAGAGATGAGTTGACTGCCGTAAGAAAAAGGCTGGGAAATTTTCTGAGGAATTTTGAGTAAAAAAGGATCTTCCTGAGGGCAAAAAATTCCCCCAAATTCCGCCCAAAAAGTTCGGTAAAAGAGGGAAAGATCAGAGAATATGGCCTCTTTTTCTCTCGGATAGAGACGAGCAATCCCATGCCAAATCGGTAGGATCTCTTGTAGATCTCCTCTTCTCCGGATCGCCTCGATATCCTGCTTTTTGTGCACTCCCAAAGAGAGTTTTTCCCGATTTTTCGGCACGGAATATACCGGAATCTCCTCTAAAGGAGTACCGGAAAAGTGCAAGGAACACGAGTCAGGTTTTTTTTTAACGACAAGGCGAATACTCTTTTCCGAGACAATATGAAAAGAGAAAAACCCCTCCTGTCCTTTTCCCCGAATTTCGATCCGTTCCCGATCGGGAGCGAGCGTACAGAGAAAAGAGGAGAAAGGCCCGGTCATGGAAAATGTAACTTTTGCTCCTTTCCCCTCCCCCTGAAAAAGAAGGCATGTGGGGTAGATCTGCACCGTCCAAGAGGTCTTCAAAAGGGGTACAAAACACCCAAAAGCCTGGGAAAAAGGCGCGCAGGTTGTCGTGATCTTTACCGACATATCCCCTCCAATCCTTCAGGGTGATTTTGTAGAATATCGACAGATACGATCTGATTGGTCTGCAAACCCTCGCCTCGGACAAACACAGGCAGAAACTCTGGAGTATGGCCGAAAAAGCGGCTGCCTTCTTTATGCTCCAAGAGGACGGGGATTTTCTGACCGACGTACGGCGCCCGCACTCGAAAAGCTACTTGCTCCGCCTGGCGCAAGAGCTGCATCTTTCTTTTTTGTATCTCTTCTGGAGGTACGCGATTGTTATAAAGAGCGGCTCTTGTTCTTTTGCGGGGACTGTAAGGAAACATGTGCACGCGAGCAAAGCCGACTTGTTCCATCATATCGATTGTCGCAAGAAAGTCTGCTTCTTCTTCTCCCGGAAACCCGACGATCACATCGGTAGTGACAGCAAAAGAGGGGCGCTCTTGGCGCAAGGTATCAACTGCATCTAGGAAAATTTGCCGTGTATACTTGCGATTCATCCGCTTGAGAATCGCGTTCGATCCCGACTGGAGTACGATATGCATACTAGGACACGTTTTTTTTGCGTACAAAACCGCCTCTTTCAAAGCATCATCAATCTCATCAGGATCGATCGAAGAGATCCGAATCCGTTCGATTCCTTCGATCGCATCGACCTTCCAAACGAGATCTGCTAAGGTCGTTCCCTCATCGGAAAAGTCGCCAATATTGATCCCTGTAAGCACTACCTCTTTGTAGCCATTTTCGGCTAAGGTTCGGATCTCTCGAAGGATATCGTCTGTTTTGCGCGAGCGAGAGCGCCCCCGGACATACGGGATGATGCAATACGTACAAAAGGAGTTGCAGCCGTCTTGAATTTTTACAAAGGCGCGCGTTCTCGCCTCCACCTGCTCGATCTTGAACTCGGGATATGCTCTCTCATCGGGAAAAAGGGCCTCGACAAGCGCCTCTTTTTTTTGGTTAGGCACGATTTGCACGGGACAACCGTGGACCTGCCCCAAAGCGATGAGCTCTTCTTCTACACCCTTCGCACTATCGACAAAACATCCAGTCACTACAATCCTTGTGCCAGGATACTTTTTCATCGCTTGCACGATCTTTGCTCGGGATCGCTGGTCAGCCGAATGTGTTACCGTACAGGTATTGATGATGCAAAGATCGGGAGAGAACCCCGCTTGCACAGGCGCATACCCCATCTGCAAAAGCTGCTGGTGATACGCTCCCGATTCATACTGGTTTGTTCTGCATCCAAGAGTCAGAATAGAAAAGGTTTTTTTTGCCACTTGTTCCTCACGCCAAAGAGTCTAGTGTACAAAACATCGGCAGGGAAAATCACGGAAAATATCACATGCACATGAGTGTCCTTCCCTTAAGATTTGCCCAATCTCATGCCCTGAATGGAACCAAGGCGATCGCATACAAAAGTTTGACCACAATAAAATGCCAATAGCCGTGATTTTTCACGATCATCTAGCAAGAGAAAAGAATTGCACTTACATAGCGAACTGGGAGCTAGAACACCAAGAATAGTCTCTAAAATTGCCCAAAGGCAGGTAAGAGAGCTTACTGAGTGCAAAAATTTACAAACAGCTAAAAAACTCCAATTCTTGAGTCAATTGCTCAACTAGAAAATTCCACTTGAGTGTACCCATGGCTCAAGCAAACAGGAAGATAAACAGCCCTTTCATTTTATGAACGAAACGAGAGTCGCTGACCAATTTTAGGAAAGTACGCAGTAAAATGCTCCGAAATATACCCGCTTCAATTGAAGAATGGGGTGAGACAAAAGAATAAAAGTGAAGGCGATTCGCAATTCGCTTCTTCAGTTGATGTAAAATCTTTGAACCGGGCGAGGACAAACTCTCCAAACATCCCATCACCGCATGCAGAAAATTTTTTGCATTATTGATTCCACCACACTTTCTCATGCGTACATTTCGAAGACCGCTCCATGGGATGTAGATTCGGACTATATGGAGGTAAAAAACGGAGTGCAATTCTAGAGTTTTTTTCATAGTCTTGAACGAATGGATTTTTACAGCGATACGCATTTTCAGAAAATAGACAAATCGTCACAAAATTCTCGCACGATTTTTCTATTTTCTTAAAAAATGCGATCGTAGACGCCGCGTGTAACGTCGTATCTTCTTGGATCAAGACTCTATGCTTATTGATATCCAAAGCACCAGACAGGCGGATTCTTTGTCTACCAATATTCGTGTGAATTGTTCTACGCAAGCCCTTTTTGATCTATCCACAAATTGTCTTTGTCTCGTGAGTAAAATGCACTCGATCGATGAAGCAAATCGCTTCGTTTTCACCAAGTCTTTTTTCGAGACAGCGGTACTGCCGCTAACCATTGTTTTTGCTTCTCTACATCTACTTTTCCTGGAAGAACTGCGGGCTTTTACTAGGTAAAACCATTAGGTGTCAGCCAAGAATGCATTCCCGAAATGGGGTACTTCACCCTAAACACTGGCAAAACATAGACAGCAATATCTTGCTCATAGAGCTGAGTATTCTCTTCTAAGGTGTTCACATCAAAGAGCCCTTTGCTCTTCACGCAATTTGCCGTAAGAACCTCCATGTTCTGTATGAAGCTTCTTCGATGCTTCCTAATCCCAAATGTGTAACCGGATTGTCCCTCTTTGATCAAGCGTGTCTCAGGAATTTGATGAAAGGGCCAAACCCTTCTCTCGAAGAATCATAGACTTAAATCCGATCCTGGATCCGGCCGTCTCGCTCTTTTTTATGTTGCTTTTTCAAAGCTTCTTTTTCTTCTGGAGTCGAATAAGTCATCACGAATCTTGTGAAAAAATCCCGCCTTTTTGCGTGCGCGAGAATTTCTTTATGCAAATCTTCGGTCAAGATGGGTATATTTCTGCGTGAATAGAAGCAACCTGAGAGAAGTTTTCTGTAAGAAGATTTATATGCGATTCCCTTGCTAATGGTGAGAATAGTTCTTGCAGGGATTGTTTTGCGCTCCGTATAATCTATCTTATTAGAATATGATACATATCCCCGAAAAATACTTATGGAAGAAATTAGTCTAATCAATATTGCCTCATCCCTTTTTCTCATCATGAACGCTGTAGGACAAATCCCCCTTTTCTTGGCAATTTTGGCTCCTTATCAAGCCCGCAAACAGACCTTCTTGATTTTACGCGAGATGATGATTGCGCTTTGCATCTTGCTCGTATTCACCTTTTTTGGAGAAAGCGTCTTATTCTACCTTGGCATCACGCATTCTGTGATCGGTATGGCAGGAGGCATTCTTCTTTTCCTGGTCTCATTAGATATGGTTTTCCCTAAGGAAAAGGACATCGAGTCTCTGACCAAATTCGAGCCGATGGTTGTTCCTCTAGCCATCCCTGTCATCACAGGCCCCGGTGCCATCACCATGTCCATGACATTTGCAAGTCAGACAAACAGCCCCCTTTTCGTCTCATTGGCCGTTCTCCTTGCCTGGGTTCCTTCCGTCTTAATTTTGATTTTTTCTCCCTACATTCAACGCTTTTTAGGGGAGAAAGGAATGCAAGCTGTGGAAAGATTGGGAGGCATGCTGGTCATTTTGATTGCGATCCAGATGTTCTCTTCTGGGATCATTCAGATGGTGCAGGAGAACTTTTGATCAAAAAGCGGTGCAACTGGCTCTTCAAAGAGTCATGCACATTGGCCTCAATAATTAGATAGTCTCCCTCATACACTTTCGATAGGATTTCCCCCTCTTCGATCAGCTTTGCCGCGTAGCGATACTCCTTTTGATGGAAGCAAAAGCGCGCATGCTTGTAGAGATGGTGCATGCGTTCGATCATCGCGTCGGTCAGTTCTTGGAATCCTTTTTTCTCGCGAGCAGAGATTTTCACCAAACCAGGACAACGGAAGCGGAGCAAATGTACCTCTTTTGCAGGGGGAAGATCCGTCTTATTCAACACGTAGATGCGCGGCTTATTCGAGGCTCCGAGCTCTTTGAGCACCGCTTCACAGGCTTCTATTTCCTCGAGTAAATTGGAGCTCGAAGCATCTAAAAGATGGAGCAAAACATCGGCATGTAGCGCCTCTTCTAAAGTGCTTTTGAACGCTGCGATCAAGCCGTGAGGGAGTTTGCGTATGAACCCCACCGTATCGATCAGCAAAATTTTTTGCTGGTTGGGCAAAACATAGGAGCTCGCCTTAGTATCGAGTGTAGCAAAGAGCTTATCTTCTACAAACACTCCTGCGTCGGTTAATGCGTTGAGAAGTGTCGATTTGCCCGCATTTGTGTAACCTACGACCGCAAAGCTGACCATGCCTTGTCGCTTGCGTTTTGTTCTTGTAAGAGCGCGCTTTTTTTCCAAATCCTGGATCTGTTTCTTGCATCTTGTAATTCTACTGCGCAAAAGCCTGCGATCGATCTCGATTTGCCGTTCGCCTTCACCTTTCAAGAAACCGCCCGATCCGCTCCCTACTTTTTGGCGGCCTAAGTGTGTCCAAAGCCTTGTCAATCGGGGAAGCTGGTACTGGTACTGCGCGAGGGAGACTTGCGTTTTGGCCTCTTTTGTATGCGCTCTTTGTGCAAAAACGGCGATGATCAGCTCGGTCCGGTCGACCACCATCGCACCGATTGCCTTTTCCAAATTCCTTTGCTGAGGAGGAGAAATCTCATCATCAAAGATGACAAGAGTCCGTTTTTTCTCTTGCACGATTTGGCGGATCTCCTCTACCTTCCCTTTGCCGAGAAAAGTTTTTGCGGAAGGTGCGCGCAGTGGACATACGATTCTTTCTTCAGAATGCAAACCAAGAGTCTCTGCTAAAGAGGCAAGTTCTTCTACGTGCAAGAGAGTCTCTGCTTTTTTCTCCACGTAGGTGCCTACCAGGATCGCGGAGGCTCCCAACTCTTGTGCCTCTAGCAGACGTCCTTCTTTCGATCCACTTTGAAATTCCATCAAGTCCTCAAAGATATTTCTAGTCCATCATATGCAAAATCCGTTGTAGGGGCAAGAAAAGGGCGCGCTTTTTCCGTATTGATCTCGTGAGAGATATGAGTGAAAAACGTTCTTTTGGCTCCTGTTCTCTGCGCAAAAATTGAAGCTTTTTGCAAACCCAAATGTACCGCAGAATGACGCCAGGAACAGGCACTAATGACCAGGGTATCAATCCCTTCTAAGCAAGCGAAAATAGTAGGATCATAGTGGGAAATATCGGTCACATATGCGAAATTTCCCACTCGAAAACCGGTCACCTGCATCTGCTTTTGCCAGTAATGGAAGTAGGAAATAGCAATCCCTTCAAAGAGAACTGTCCCAAAGGAGGTAGGAAAGGTAGAAAAGGAAAAATAGTCCCGGATATGCACCTTTTTTTGGAGGATACTGTCGGTATCTTCAGACAAAAAGCAGGGAATTTTTTCCTGTCTTTGGTAGTAGATGATCCGAAGGTCCTCAATACCACCGATGTGGTCGTAGTGAGCATGGGTGAGACAAAGAGCGTCGAAGGCGTTCAACCCATGACGAAGACATTGCTGGCGAAAGTCGGGACCCGCATCGATCAAGATCTGTTTGTTGCCTATTCGAAGGAGGCCACTTGTGCGAAGACGCATCTGCCTTGGATCTTCTCCCCGACAGACTGCGCAAGCGCAACCTACAACGGGCGTCCCTAACGAGGCGCCAGAACCTAAAAATAGAAAACTACCCTTCATGTAAAAAGATGATAACAAAATCGGGGAAAAAGCCGAGGAAAGAAAAAAGATCTGCTTCTCATTTCCCTCTCCAAAAAGCACTTTTTTGCTTTGGTCTAGATCGACTAGCACTAGCTTTTTGCCGATTTTTCTAGACCGTCAGTACAATACCCAGCTATGGTTGAAAGAAATATTTAGGAAAGAGGCAATGCAGTCCTATCCCAGTTATTCTTCCTCCCCTTTCACAAGAAACCCCACCTCTTTTTCTACTCCCGTAAAGTGTGGATTACAAAGAGGCTTCTGATGAGAAAAGCTAGCGCCTATCCTAAGGGTCTTTTCACGGCTCTTCCCACTCCTTTCAAAGCCAACGGATCGGTGGACGCCAAAAGTCTTTCCTTCCAAATAGCGCGGCAAAAAAAAGCGCGCGTCGAAGCAGTTGTTCTTTGGAGCGATGCAAGAGAAGAAATTGAGCTTACTTTTGAAGAGAAAAAAGCTGTTTTAGAGATTGCTCTCGAAGCATGCGGAAAAAATCTCCCCCTCGTTGTGGGCACAGGCAGATCTTCCACTCTGGAGACCATCGACAAGATCGCAGTCTACCAAAATATGGGAGCCGCCGCCGCCCTCGTCTCAACTCCCGATCATCCCCTGATTTCTCAAGAGGGCGCTTACCGCCATTTTTCCACCATAGCACGCGCTACGCAATGCCCCATGATCGTACGGAATATTCCCGAAAAAACAGGGCAAGAGTTGCGGGTAAAAACTCTCTTCGCATTGGGATCTATTCCTGAAGTACTCGGGATACAAGAGGCCCCGCACAGCTATGTCCACCTCAAAGAGCGGATCTTACAAAAAATGGTCTCCATTTTTGCAGACCACGACACTTGGATTTACTCCTACATACTTGGTGGTGGTGTAGGAGCTGTATCGGTTGCAGCGAATCTTTTTCCAGGTGAGGTTGCGCGCTTGATCCGCGCCGGATTTTTAGACGATCGAAGGGGAGCGAAAGACGCTCATGACCGACTTTTTCCTCTCTTCAAAGCTCTGGCACTTGCAAGTAGCTCTACGATTATCCAAGCATCCATGCGCTACTTCTCCCTTCCTACCGGCAATTACCGCCCTACAGCGCCCCGACTCGCAGGAGCGCAGCTACGTTTTTTGCACAAACAGCTCAAAAAAATGGAAGCTTTTTGGGAGGGTTAAGACCAGTCTCAATGGGCTTTTTTTGAATCAGCTAGCAGCGATCTCTTCGATCAACTGCCTTCCAAAATAGGCATGCCAAAGAAGGCCTTTCGAGCCAAGAGCGGTAAAGACCCACACTCTTTTTTGCACCCTCTTCACAATAGGCCCTTGCCCCCCTTCTCTACAAAGACGCACACCTGCTTTGCGATCTATGATTTGCAGGTCTTCGGGTAAAGTAATATAGGAAAGCGCCTGCAAGAGCTGATCGCTTGACTCATCAGGACAAGGACTCGCATACTCTTTTTCGTAAGTTGCGCCTACCACCCACTGCTGAGGTAGGGGCCCTCGGCTAATGTGGGGATGCCCGATTAAGGGGCAGTGTAAAGAGAAAGAGGACGAAGTAAAAAGAAGAGTTTGCCCCTTTACAAGGCGGCAGGGAAGAGCGAACTCGCGGGTCCAGGCGCCCTTAGCTAAGATCATCCGATCGTACTCTTGCAAAGAAGGCTCGGGGGCAGACGAAAAAAATGAGACACCTCTCTTTTCGAGGTAGTACTTGAGAGCCTTCAGGTAACCTGCGCTATCGATCTGTTGGCCCTGATGCAGATAGAGCCCTGCTGTTTTGATGCCTGGAATATTTTTGTTCGCCTCTTCTCTAGACCAAAAGGTAATGCCTGCGTATTTGCGTGCCATTTTGACAAAATGTTTTTCCTGAGCAGGGAAAAGAGCGGGACGAAAAAGCCCGCGCCTTCTACGAAAGGGATACAATGAGCCTCTTTCCACTCGCTCCAAGAGCTCTTCGGTAGCTTGCATCCAACAATCAGCGTCGGGTGGTTTTACAGGGAACTTGCCTGTATAGGGATGCAAAAAACCAGTCGACGCAAGAGAGCCGCTATGGGAATAACCTGGTTCGTACACACAAACGGAAAAACCGCGATCCAAGGCATGAACCGCAGCGCTTAACCCTGCGTAGCCCCCTCCCCAAATGGCAAGCTTCATAGTTCAGTTTGCCGAGTGATCAACTGATGGCTTTCCGCTGCGAAATGGAAAAAGAAAATCACAAAGGGAGATAGGATCCAAGCAACGGGCAGACTGATCAAAAACCAGCTCACTACAAGCCAGATACCATCGAGATCGCGCAAGTAGCTCAAACTTGTGAGCTGCGCTGCGCCTCCTAAGAGGA
The DNA here is from genome assembly GCA_039179045.1 of Chlamydiota bacterium. GTDB lineage: Bacteria > Chlamydiota > Chlamydiia > Chlamydiales > SM23-39 > JBCAXK01. The sequence goes on from JBCDEZ010000009.1 coordinate 27,991, forward strand.
GTCCTACGAGAAAAATCGGGAGAGACCCTATGAAAAAAAAGGCCAAAAGGCGGAAGGTCTTTTGTGAAAAGGCGCGCAAAACCAAAAGTCCTCGCTCTTTTTGTTTGCCCGTATGCAAGGCAAATATAGGGGTGCCCCAAAAGAGGAAGATAAAGTTCCCGAGGCAAAGCAATAGAGAAGAGAGGATCAAGAAAAACGGGCCAAATGCGAAAAGAGCTCCCATTTCAGCTCCCAGATAGGGGAGCAGTCTCAATGCCATGAAGATACCTAGGACCATCGATAGAAACACATACCCGAGAAATAAAGGGACAGAAAAGTAGGCAGAGGCGACCAGTACATCGAAGGAGAGTGTCAACATTTTCCGAATCGTATAGGGCAGCCGCTTCACATCATGGTAATACATCCGCATCAGTAAAATCCCTAAAGAAAGGAAAACCCCAGAAGAGAGCAAAAAGGGAGCAAAAAGCATGCTAAGAGCGATCCAAGGATCTGCATGCAAGCAGATCGCGCGGCAAAAAGCGAAAATCGCGGCGCAAAGAAGCAAAAAGGGGAAGGTAAAAAGAATCTTGCTCCGACAAAAAGCGAAGTGCATGGACCTATTGAACGCATTTTCAAGATCAGAAAACTCCATAGAAGTCACCCCAAAAAAGAGTTTATCCCTAGCATATCATGCTATGCAGCAGCGAGGGAACAAAAATCTCTTTTTCCTATTCTCCTATGCTCCTAAACCCTCGCACTCACAAGAAATCAACACACATCTTCATTGCTACACGGTTTTTCAAAAGGATAGAATCACAAAACGCGTATGGAGTGCAAGGGCGCTATTTTTGCAGTATACATCGGAACCATCACCAGTTAGATCTGGTCATTACCGATCATCTCCCGGTAGGTCCTCATTGTATCTACCATGAAAAAGAGATTGTGGATCGAGGCGAGTGAAAAAGCACTCATCTCCCTTGCTTTGAACAGATGGTGTAGATAGCTCGCAGAAAAGTGGGTGCACGTGTGGCAACCGCATTCGGGATCCACAGGAGAAAACTGCGTGCGATAGCACCTAGAGGTAATCTTGCAAGCCCCCATCCGCGTAAACAAAAGGCCGTGTCTTGCAGCCTTTGTAGGGTAGGAGCTATCCATCGTATCAATTCCTAAGGGAAGGATCTGCGCAATCGAGGCGAGGTCGCCGATCCCCAAGAGGTGGTTGGGACGATCTTGAGGTAACCGAGGCATCACTGTTGCAAGCATGTTGTACATCTGCTCCTTCGTGCGGCCAAAACTACCTCCTATCGCAAACCCATCGAAGGGGAGTTGGGTGAGGTAGTCGCAGCTTGCAATCCTAAGCTCAGGATCGATGCCTCCATGAATGACGCCGTACATCAGCTGTTTTTTCGGATTTTTTCTGTGCGCCTCTAAAGAACGCTTCTCCCAGCGGTGGGTTCGCTCTAAGGAGGATTTCAAGCTTTCTTTAGGCGTGTGGTACGGGGGGAGCTCGTCGAAGGGAATGATGATGTCTGCTCCTAGTTTTTTCTGTGCATCGATCGAGAGTTCTGGAGTCAGCTGCATGATAGATCCATCTCGATAAGAGCGGAAGGTGACTCCCTCTTCATCAATTTTCAAAACGAGCTTGCGGGGAGAGGACTTTCCCCGGCTTTTGAGCTCGCTTGTGACAGAGCCGTACAAAAGGGAAAAGACTTGGAACCCTCCAGAATCGGTAATGATGGGAGAAGAGCGTCCCATAAAGCGGTGCAGTCCTCCTGCTTTTTCCACCAAATCTGCTCCAGGCTGCAACATTAGGTGATAGGTATTGCAAAAAAGCAGGCCAATCCCGATTGATTCTACTATTTTCGTATCAAGCGCTTTGATGGTACCGTTCGTGCCTACCGCTACAAAATTGGGTGTCTCGATCACTCCATGCTCTGTTGTGATTCTTCCCAATCGAGCTCTCGATTTTTTCGAAGTGTGGACTACTTCGAACATGCAGCCTCCTTTGGCACAAAGCGCTTGGCAACAAGGGCAAAAGGAACAGTACACCAAATGACCGAGAATTTGATCAAAAGTGAGAACAAAATGACTTCAACTAAGTGGTCCGCGATCCCATAAAGACCCAAAAAAGCAAACAAGACGGTATCAACCGATTGACTTACGACCAGGGATAGCGCTGTGCGAAGGGCGAAATACCTTCCTCGAAACGCTCTTCGCAAAAGGCGAAAAAAGGCGATATCGAACCGCTGTACCAGAAAGAATGTGCCAATGGATGCAGTTATGATTCTGGGGGTAAATTCCAAAATCGTCATGAAGGCTCTTTGCGTTGTGTCGACTAAAGCAGGGGGATAGAGAAGATGCATCTTGGCCATGCAAGCGAAGAAGATCATCGCCCCAAATCCGATGACACTCGCTTTCTGTGCCTGCGCCTTTCCATAGTACTCTTGCAAAAGATTCAATGCGAAAATTGCTTGCACAGCGTAGACATCTGAGCAGGTAACAGTCAAACCGAAAAGAGTTGTCTGCTTGACGACAAAAAGATTGGCCAAAACAGCAGAAAGACTCAAAAAAGCTGTGATCGCTTCTTTCCCAAGACGGAAAGAAAACAGCAAAAATAGAAGGGAAAGAAAAATGTGCAGCGCAAAAACAAGTTCGTTCATAGGGAGGGGGAAAAGTCCTTTTTCCGATCAGGTGCACCCTGGGCAAGGCCAAAGACCCTTTGGTAAAAAGAGCGCTCTATCTCCCAAGCAGATTGTTTTGTAGCAGGCTTGCGAAAACCGTGTCCCTCTTCTGCAAAAAGATGCAGTTCTACATCTTTTCCCTCTTTTTTTAGCGCTTCATATAAAGATTGGGATTGTGTGGAGGGCACGACGAGATCTTTTTCTCCATGAAAGAGCAAAATAGATCCCCCCATCCTGGCCGCATGGTGCAAGGGTGAGCGCTCTTGATAAACCTGTTTTTGCTTAGGATACGGACCGATCAAAGTCTCATTATATCCCCTTTCAAAGCGATGCGTGGTTGAAGAGAGCTCTTCTAAATCAGCGATGCCATAATACGAGACAACCGCCTGAAAAACCCCCTCTCTTGCTGCACTAAGCGCTGTGAACCCTCCCGAGGAGCTGCCTCGGATGGCCATTCTCTTCGGGTCCACCCTCCCCTTGTCAACAAGGTAAAGAGCGCCATCGATACAGTCTTCTACATCCCGTATTCCCCAAAAACCATCCAAAGCCTCCCGGTACCGTTTTCCAAAACCTGTACTACCTCGGTAATTCACCACAAGGTACGCGAATCCCTGGGAGGTCCAAAATTGGGTCTCATACGAGAAACTCTGCTCATGCATAGAGGTGGGACCACTATGCACTTTGACTAAAAGAGGTGGTTTTGCTCCAGGATCTCCCAAGTATTGGGGATGAGAGGGAAGATAGAATAGCCCAAAGCACTCTTGAGCGTCTCTCGTGGAAAAAACGATCCTTTCTCCGTTAGAGATCCCGCTTGGCAAAGGAGCTTTTGGTCTACCCAACGGGTAGGTAAAAGAGGCTTTCTTGATTTTGATTAAAGCAGGTACATTTTGTTCATGCGTGGCAAGGGCGTAGATTTGACCTCCTTCAACTGTGATTTGCGTATAGCCTGAAAAGGGGAAATCACACTTCTCCAAACTACCCGTTTTGAGGCAGATCTTCCCAAGAAACGTGCTACCTTTTTCTTGCAAGATTGAGACGATTACCTTCTCTTTTCTCTCCTGCAAAAAACCGTATGTATCGAGACCAAATACCCAAGGCGCGCGGGCCAAATCCCACGTGCCTTTTGTCACTCTTGCTACCACACCCTTGCAGTAGCGGTACAAATTGGCGTATCCCGAGCGGTCACTTAGAAAATAGAGGGTCCCATCTTCTGCAAATTCTGGTTGGAAGATGGCTTCTCGGGAAGACCCAATTTTCCGTTCCAGTACAAATCTTCCCTCCCCTTCTTTTTTATAGAGGAGCAAAGACGCCCTTTGCCAAGGCATGTAGGGAAGGTTCCATGCAAGACAGGCAAGGAACTTGCCGTCGGGAGAGCACCTTGGATGAGAGTAGAATTCGTAGCCAGAGGCAACCACAAGCTCTTCGCCCCGTGCCAAGAGGACAACCATACTTTTTTCCCCCTCTTGTGTCCTGTGTTCGCGCACATAGTAAAAGGCATCGCTTGTTGGATCATAGCAACCATCTGCGTACCGTGCTCCTTCCATCTGGCTTAACGGAACGCACCGCTCTTTTTCAAGAACATAGAGCTTCTGGTCCTCTGCATTCGAAAAAACAAGTCCGCGGGAAGAGGGAAGATATGCAATACCCCCGTAACCATGTACCTCACTGCGAGCTGCATACTCTGGAGGTAAAAGGTCCTTTTCCTGGGTAGAAGATACGGTTGTTTCTCCGGTTTCCCTCCGCTCCATCCAGTAGAGGGTTCCCTGGTAGAGCCGAGGAAAAAGCACCTGATCCGCAGAGGAAAAGATTTCTCCAACCGAGTAGGGCAGGGGCCACGTACCGTAAGATTTTTCCTGTTTTTGCATCATAATTAGATAAGAAAACTTCGCTATATAATAAGGAGATTCTATTTTATTTTTGCTTAAAATCCAATAAAATTTGTATAATACCTGAGAAGGGTTAAGTATGGAAATTTTGCTTGTTGTCTTAATGTACGCTGGTTGGTCCAGTATTTTCTCTTTGGGAAAGTGGCTTCTTGCCTTTTCCTCTCCTCTTTTTTTGACAGCATTTAGGATGTTGTTTGCTGGCGTATTGCTCTCTTCCTACGTTTTTTTCCGATCCCGATTTCGGCTAAAAATCACGAAAAAGCAACTCCTTTGCTATGCCCTTTTAGGTCTCATCAGCATCTATCTAGCGAACGCTTTGGAGTTCTGGGGACTACAACACCTCAGCGCCGCGAAGACCTGTTTCATCTATAGCCTTTCCCCCTTTTTTGCTGCTTTTTTCTCCTACCTACATTTTGGGGAGAAGATGACAAAGAAAAAGTGGCTGGGAATGCTGGTCGGATTTCTGGGATTTCTTCCTGTGCTTTCTATCCAGACAGGGTCTGAGGACCTTTTGCAAACGTTGGGAATTTTTTCTCTGGCCGAGCTCGCGATTATGGGAGCTGCTCTTTTTTCTGTTTATGGCTGGGTGCTTTTGCGTCTGCTAGTGAAAGAAGAAAACACCTCTCCACTCCAAGCAAATGGATTTAGCATGCTGTTTGGCGGTTTCTTTAGCCTGATGCACTCATACTGCATTGACACTTGGAACCCTACTCCCATTTTGGAGGGATATGCATGGCCCTTTTTGCAGGGAATGTTTTTCATGACACTCATTTCAAATATCATCTGTTACAATCTCTACGGATTTCTCCTGCGAAAATATAGCGCAACTTTCCTCTCTTTCATGGGTCTTCTTAGCCCCATATTCGCCTCGTTCATCAGCTGGATCTTTCTGGGAGAGGCTCCTTCACCTGTACTCTTCCTTTCGACTGGAATCATCTGCATCGGTCTATGGATCATGTATCGAGAAGAATTACAACAAGGTTACGTAGTGAGAAGCGAACCGGAAAAAGCCTCTTCTTGAGAATTACCGGTTCATAAGAACGATTGCTAGGTTCAAAAAGCCTGCGTAGAAAAGCCAGAGAATGTACAGAACAAAGCTCCACACAATCCAAAAGCTCACCTTTCTTCCGTAATAAAGAACGCCGAAGCTACAAAGCAAAACAAGCAAGATATCGATAAATCCTCCAAGAGGACTTTGCAAAGCAAAAAAGACGTAGGTCCAGATGGTGTTGCAAAAAAGCTGTGCAGTCCAAAAGAACAATCCCTTGCTCCGCTCTGGGCTTTTTTCATGTGTCCAGAACATGTATCCGGAAAAAGCCACTGCAATGTACAAAAGAGGCCAAACAATTTGAAACACCCAGCCTGGAGGGTTCCAAGTCGGCTTCTGCAGAGATAGGAACCACTCTCCAGAGTTGGCTTGCATGAACGAAGCCCCTAACTCCTGTACAAAGAAAAGAATAACTAGAAAAAATAGAGCGGCAAAAAAATGTTTCGCCCGCGTATTGTGATGCACAGTGTCCATTCCCTCATAGTAGAGGTGTAAGAATTAAGTGTAAAGACTTGCGGTTACCAAGACTTGAACTTGGGACCTCGACATTATCAGTGTCGCGCTCTAACCAACTGAGCTATAACCGCAAAAAGAAGGAATATGGAGGCTAGGAGATTCGAACTCCTGACCCTCAGAATGCAAATCTGATGCTCTACCAACTGAGCTAAGCCCCCAACTACGAGTCATCAAACAGGATATCAAGGCTCCCTTTTTTTGGTAAGCAAATTCCCTGCCAAAGATTCTCCTACGCCTTTTCCTCTGAAAAATAGAGTGGATACTACCTAACACACACGCGTCCTTAAAAACATAATCTAGACCGCAAAGACTTCCTCTTCTCTTAACAAATACGTACAGCATCCTCCTAGAAAGAGAGCGCAATTTGTAGGGGCTCTCTACAAAGGGTTTTCCCTTGTTCCATAATTGCTATCTTGGATAAAGTGGCTGGGAAACTTTCTTGGAGAAAGTGATGACGATTGGGTCTGTTGGTTCTTACGTGGTAGGGACTTTAGTCAATACAGTAAGACAATACAACCGTCTTACTACGTGTCCTATAGATGTAATTATCTTGGAGGCTCTACACTGCTCACCTTACATCAGCTATGAGGATCTCTTAGAGGCAGAAGACATGCTTCAGCGAAGATGTCCGATTGCCTTATGGATCCGGGAGATTGTACTACTCAGAGGCACATCTGTTCAGGATTTTTCCACGTCTGATCTTTGCGATTGGTCCTTCGAAGAGTATGTACTTGATTCAGGAAGAAGCCTTCCAAGACGGGAGTTTTGCCCAGCTGCTTTGAAAACTGTGGCAGTCCAAGGAGTCCTGTGGACTGCTATCAGCATTATAGGATACTACGAGATGAAAATAGCATACTACGAGATCAAAAAATATAGTAATCTGCTTTTTAACTTCAATTCATGAAAAATGCAGGTTAAGAAAAAATTTACCACTAAAAGATCTCTATCTGATATAAAACGGCCATTTCACAAACATAGAGCCATCCCACAAGAAATCAAAAAATAGTAGATGTGACTTATCCTTAACTAAGCGTACCAAAGGTCGATACGCTGCATATATCCACTAGACTAAAAAACGTCTCTCAATATCTTACCTGAAGATAGCCTATCTTTGGATGATTTAACACCCGACACCCAAGTTATCTAAGTACATCGCTTCTGCTCAGTTGTTCCCCATTACGGAGAAAGTGATCTTTCAGACAGAATGCTTATCGAGAGTTTCTACCAGAGAAAAAGAATTGCGAAAGAGACGGAATTCTTCTGCGGAGCCCGATTTTAACGAGAGCACGCAAATCCCATGCTCAAGATCGATCATGAATCGATGAGATCCATCTTCAAGCCCATCTCGGAAGAAAGGATCAAGTTTAGTAACATCGGGTTCATACATAAGACGATACACTTTTTTCCCTACACGCGCCTCGTAGGCGACTTTCCCTTCTTGAGGAATTTTTTTTGGAATACTCGGAAAGACAACGCGGTACTTCAATCCTCCGAGCGTTTTTACAAAAACAATCGGTTCAGGATTTTCAGGCATCCTTGCTGCGGGAATAGAAGCAAAAGGTGCAAATACCGAGGATATGAAAATTAAACATCGTAAAATCATTTCATATAAATGATACGAAAAAACAAATAAAAAAACAATTTAATTTTTATCTGAATAATTTATGTAAAAAATTGAATTTATAATTTTTA
>JBCDEZ010000010.1:0-34437 GCA_039179045.1 Chlamydiota bacterium
AAATCTTCAGAAACTGCAGGGGTTTTAGTGTATCCCCCAAATCTCCTAGAAGATTGTGACTCAAATCCAGATCCTGTATCTGATCCGCACCTCCGAAGCGAATCTTTTCGATCTGGTTGTGACTAAAATTGCACCTCGAGAGCCCTGCCATTGGATGAAAAGGACTCGATATATCCCTTAGTAAGTTATTGCTTAGATCCAAAATCTTCAGAAACTGCAGGGGTTTTAGTGTATCCCCCAAATCTCCTAGAAGATTGTGACTCAAATCCAGATCCTGTATCTGATCCGCACCTCCGAAGCAAATCCGTTTGATCTGGTTGTGACTAAAATCGCACCTCGAGAGCTCTGCCCTTGGATGAAAAGGACTCGATATATCCCTTAGTAAGTTATTCCTTAGATCCAAAGTCTTCAGAAACTGCAGGGGTTTTAGTACATCCCCCAAATCTCGTATACCAGTACCATTCAACCGCAAATAGCTGAGGACAGGCAAACTGCTAATTGCCTCGATTGGAAAGCGGGTCTTTACACGCTGTATCTTACAAGTCAATCTTTCAAGGGCATAAAAGCGTCCTATTGATTCAGGAATTTTCGAATGGTATAAATAGATTTTCAGATTTTTAAGAAAGCGAAGTAAGCGACTTACTGGTGGAAAGAAAATGGTGGAGACCGGCTTTTTCGAGCAAAGAACAAGCTCTTCATGTGGCATGGGACTTACCACAAGCACTCTCTCTTTTTCTATATAGGGCGCCACGGGCCAACCCTTTGTTTCCTTTGTTTCTAAGCACTTTCTCTCGATGTACGTTTTTTCCAACCCGTTTGCCTTGATGCATTTTTCGTCCAACCAATTGAAGTCTTTCTCAGTCTCTTGGAAAAATAACGATATGTATTCATGATTACATTCCATGAGGATCTTCGACAGAGGTTGGAGATTGGTGTATGGAGATAGCCAGCTTCTAAAAAGGTAATGGGCATATGTATCTTTTCGTGATATGAGAGACAAGATCTTCCTGCACGCAAGCGGAGTTTTTCGAGAAGGAACTGTCTTTAAAAGCGGAATGCAATAATTCTTGAAAAAAGAGTAGTCCAGAGCTCCCAGATATTCAAAGACTATTTTACCTAAAGGCTTGCCGCTAATCCACGGAAGAACGTCTTTTCCCAGGAATCCGTAGCTAGCATAATAGATCTGTTGCATCAATGTTTTTTGAGATCTAGAGTCGGCCTCTGCAATATCTTCAGAGTTTAGATCGGGAACTAGAAATCTCCCTTCTCCCCCTTTGCTAATTCCAGGTATCATATTGCCCTCCCACTTTTTGGCTCACTTGCCCGTAATGCGATCTCCTCGGATTGCCTTACTCTCAAAAGACCCACACTGCGGATTTTCTGGGCACGAAGGGCAAAAGAACCTAACGCAAGCAGGCACTTCGATTGGCACTCACTACTTTCCATCTCTCTAGCTCTAAACACGCATCATGTGCAGCAAGCCTCCCAAGCAAGAGAAACAAGATGCGAATATGCTCTGTACTACCTTGCCTATCCATACGCCCATCGCAAAAAGACCGAGTGAGACTCGTCCGAGCAATGATGGCTGAGGAACGTCAGCATAGCGAAGGGATGCCACAAAGTTTTGCTCTTCTCTCGACAAGCGTATTGGCGTGTCCTGATGCATGTAGAGAGCAGAAAGATTGCGCAATTGCGTGAGGACCGCAGGAAAACGCTTCCATTGATTCCCTTCTAGGCGGAGCGTTCGGACGTTTGCAAGCAGTCTGCAAGACTCAGGTAAAGATTGTAGCAGATTATCGTCTAAATCAAGTTGTTGAATTTTTGAAGGAAAATCACCCTCTTGTAGAGCAATACTGGTAATGAGATTACCTCTAAGAATGAAAAATTTTAAAGAGGGCATACACCACAGATAGTCGGGAATTTGGCTGATCTCATTGTACGAGAGATCTATCATTGTCACTCCAAACAAACGCAATTTTGGAGAGGGAAGAGCTCGGATTCTATTTGCTCTTGCCTGAAGACTCTTGAGATACTCGAGTTTAGCGATGCTGTTAGGGAAAGACCGTAAACAGTTGCACGATACATTCAACCTCTTGAGCGGCGCATCGTCTGGAAATATTTCCTCGGGGAGTGAAACAAGTTCATTGTTTTCTAAATACAGATTACGCAGCGATACACAGTTTCCCAAGCATGGAGGTAGAGAAGTGAGACGATTCCGAGACAAATCGAGAGTACGCATAGAATCATTCGGTTCTGGAAAGAGTTTTTTCGGAAGGTGAGTGAGCTCGTTATTTCGTAAGTCCAATACATGCAAGTTCCTGTTATCCCATTTTAAAGGCAAGTTAAGCAACATATTTTCTCCCAAATCTACGTCCCTTAAAGATTTTAGCCCTCCAAAGGAAGCAGATAGAGAACGTAACCGATTCTTGTGTAGGTCTAGATCTCTAAGCTTAGAGAGCTCGTTTAGACTGTCAGGCAAACGAGTTAGTTCGTTTTCAGAGGCATTTAGTGTGATAAGTTCAGACAAGCTTCCAATCGAATCAAGTAAAGACTGGAGCCGGTTATTTGATAAGTCGAGTCGTCGAAGATTCGATAACCCGCCTAAACCTTGAGGTAAGATGCGCAAGGCATTGTGTTGCAGATACAAGATACGAAGCTCGACAAGACTCCCGATTGTCTCTGGAAGAGAAGAAAGGCGATTCCAAGATAGATTCAGCTCTTCTAAGCGGACAAGGTTCGCTATATCAGGCAAAAACGTTAACCTATTCAAGCTTAAATCGAGTTTTCTTAGGTTCTGGAGATGTGCTAGATCCGAGGGAAGCGACTGAAGACGATTTAGCTTCAATACAAGAGTTTCCAAATTCCTACATTTCCCAATTTCCGCCGGTACAGTTGGCGATGGTTTTGAGTACGATCTTTCCTCGCTAGTAACTTTTAGAAATCGCAAGCTGGCAAGCTCGTTTGCCGAACGGCGCATGCAGGGAAAAAACGCAGCTCCGTCCCCTCTAAGGGTCAAATCTTCGATCACCTGGAATGGAAATAGAGCCTGAATCTTTGCCGCGCTTCCGGTAATGCGAAGGGACACCTTCTTTTTTGATGAAGAAAACACGTAGATCCCCTCCTCATCTCGAAAATAGCCCTCTGGATTTTTTTCCAAGCATTCCCTCAACCAGTAGAGAGTTTTGCCCGTTTTCCGCAAAAAATCCGTTACACGGCGAACGATTGAGGGAAATTCGCTCAGATTTCTCTCTTTATCTCCAATCGCACAGAAAGCCGGCCGAAGATAGGGGTGTGTGAAAATCCTGTCAGCAGTCGTGTGCCATGTTGGCGCAAAAGAAAAAGGACTCCAAGAGCAGAAGAGTTGCGCAATTTGGTCAAAGAGCAAGAAAAGCTCACGCATTGTAAAAACATTTTCTTCAAAGTGCTTTTCGAGAGGCCGAATGATGGTATGTCGACACCACTCAATCGTGGGAAGAGAGCCATATTCGTCTTTCCAGAGATACTGAAAAAGACAATTGACAACGCGATCTGGCCAGTTTCTATCGCAAGAGTAATACACTCCAGTGTAGAGGTTAGTGAGGATAGGATGCTGAAAAGAATTTTCTACAGGCAAAATGAATCAAAAAGTAATTAAAATGGAAAAAATTTTATCTAAAAAGGTAAAAAATTACAACTCCTATGTTTTTACGCTTCTTAGAATGAATTTTTCCTTCTTTGAAGGGATTGGGGATCTACAAAGTACACGATGCTTTTTGAGGGGCAGGCAGCCTTCGTACAAAGTAGATCCCCCATTCTTTGGGCAAAAAGGAATGTGTATCAAGAACACACGGAGGAGAAAGCCGCCCCACAAGGCGCCGCAAGACATTTTCGACAGCAATCCATCTACTTTTTTTCACTTGGCCCGCACTATGCACTCGAATTACAGTGGCACAAAAAAAATGTTGCACGTTTGTAAGAAATGCTTTGTGTGAAAAATGGGTTTCCAAATGTCTACGAAAAAAATCCCCATCCAAGCCGTTGAGGCGACAGGACAACATCGAGTCTCTAGGAGAAGATAACTGCACTATCTTATCCCTACCTTTCCCAGCAATCAAAAACCTCTGTGCATCGATATCCATCGAGAATGGATAAAAATGTGTAACTTTCACGCCTACCATATACTGTTCCAAGAGGGACCGAAGCACTTTTTGCACCTTTTCTATTTTTACAGATAGAGTAAAGCAGCAATGTATGATAAAGAAGATTTCTTCGGTTTTATCGGAAGAAATATTGGGGAAATCAAAGGTCGTCATACTGAGACGATGGCATAGAATCGCAAAGAAAGGATCTCTTCGCAGGTACTTTGCAATTTGAGCAGAAGAAATCAGCAGAGGAGCCTCTTGAGCTCCCACCGCCTCCTCTGGCTTTTTCTCTGCAGCGCGCCGCTGTTTTTTCCCCGATGAGGTGTGCTCCTCAAAGGTCCTGTGTTTCCGTTTTCCTGCTCTATTTTCGGAAGAGGATCCCTGGAGATAGAGCTCGCAAAGTGCTTTGAGCGTCCAAAGGAAAAAAACCTCTTTCGTATCAACTTCACAAATGCCTCTTACAGGATGTGTCACCATGGTTTGTAAGCAAGAGCCATCGAGATAAAGTGAGCAGTGGATAGGATATGCAGGCATACGCACTGAAGAATCGCCTGCGCTCTGGATTGTATGGGACGTGCCCCATAAAGGGGTATCTGGCCGTAGATTGTCTTCCGCACGGAGGCAAATGTCTTTAGCAACAGCTGTTCCTGAAAAGCGAACAAACCACTGACTAGGGGATTGAATGCACGGCTTATTTGGGATGCTCGTTGTTTTTTGGCCAGCAGAATTCTTGAAAGGAGAAAAACCGAAAGTATCATCGGCAATCCTACACAATAGAGACTTTACGGCAGAAAGACTGTTCACGAGTGGATATGTGGGTAACAAATATTGCACAAACTCTACAGTGAAAAGAAAAAAAAATCAATGTCCTCCCGATCTAGACACGCGCGCTATACCTCTATAAGAAATGGGGATGAAGAAATGCTTACGAGATCCTAGATTTCCTTGGGTTGCAAAGAGCCCTTCCCTGTTTACTAACGCGTCTGCTTTTGCTACCATGCACCTCATGAGAAAAAAATCGGTCCTCATCACAGGCATAGCTGGATTTATCGGCTACCATGCAGCTCTTGCACTCCAAGATTTAGGCGATCATGTTGTAGGAATTGACTCCTTTTCCGATTACTACGATATCCGCTTGAAAATGCGCAGAAAAGCGCGGCTAGAGGCGCGCGGCATCTCCCTATTTTCTGGCGATATCTGCGATACTCCTCTTCTCAAAACCTGCCTTAAAAAGCACCAGATCACTCACGTTTTGCATCTGGCAGCCCAAGCAGGCGTACGCGCCTCATTCACTCATCCAGATCCTTATGTGCACACCAACCTCGCAGGGTTCGTCTCTCTACTCGAAGCTCTCAAAGAGCGGCCCCAGATCCCTCTTGTCTACGCCTCTTCTTCCTCGGTATATGGTTGCAACGAGTCTCTGCCCTTTCGTGAAGAGGATCGTGTAGAACGGCCTAACAATCTGTACGCAGCGAGCAAAAGATGCGCGGAGGTATTGGCAAGAAGCTACCATGAACTCTACGACCTAAATGTCTGTGGCCTGCGCTATTTCACCGTTTACGGCCCCTTCGGAAGACCCGATATGGCCTACTATACCTTCGCGCAAAACCTTTTGAAAGGAGAGCCCCTTCTACTCAGAGGCCAGGGGAAAATGCAGCGGGACTTTACCTACATCGATGATATCGTTGCAGGGACCTTGGCCGCTCTCGATCGGAGTCAGGGCTACTCGATCTACAATCTCGCTAGCCATCATCCAAAGTCTGTTTCCTACCTAGTAGAGCTGCTCGAAGAGGGTTTCGGAAAGCGAGGAAAAAAACAGCTCCTCCCGATGCCGAAAGGCGAACTTCCGACCACCTACGGTTCGATAGAAAACGCACAAAAAGACCTCGGCTATACTCCTCAAATCTCCTTGGAAGCAGGAATCATCGAGTTCGTTCGTTGGGCAAGTGATGCACATGAAGAAGGGATATTTCTCTAAGAAGAGTCTCCAAGTACTCTTTGGTAAGCACTAGGAATCGCTTCGAGAATATCCGAGGCGATCATCCCATAGACCGTTTTTCTCTCTGCAGAAATCTCCGATGCGAGCGCGTGGAGAAAGAGCCCCAAACAGGCAGCTTCAAGTGAAGAGGCTCCCTGTGCCAGCAAGGAGGCAATGATCCCTGTAAGAACATCTCCCGATCCTGCCGTGGCAGCTCCCGCAGAGCCTCGCGCTAGGAGAAGAGGAATCTTGCCAGGAGAGAAAATCCGCGTAGGGGCGCCTTTCAAAACGAAATAGATCAAATGCTCGCTTGCAAGGGATTGCGCACGCGCGTGCAACGAGCCTTTCGTGGATATCCCTTCCAAAAGAGCCTCCGCCTCTCCTCGATGTGGAGTCAAGATTGCCTCTTTTGGAAGCAATGCGATCTCTTCTCGCAAGAAAAAAAGCGCATCCGCATCGAGAACGATAGGCCCGCTCCAAGTTTTGAGAAGTGAAAAAAGCGCCTCTCTCGCCAGAGAAGAGCGTCCCATGCCGGGACCGCAAAAGAGCGCCTTCATGCGCTGGAAGATCCCTACAATCCCATTTTCCTGGTAAGGAGATGCGATTACCTCATCTGCAAACCCTGCGGACAAAGGAGCGGGAGCGAGATGCAAAATCCGTACAAGGCCCGCCCCCGTTCGAAGCGCCGCTTTGCTTGCGAGGTGCGCAGCTCCCATCATAGAAGGAGAGCCAGCAAGGCCCAAAAGAGCGCCCGCCTCATATTTGTGCCGGCTTTTGCGTACCTGAGGCAAGAGGCGCTCCATCCCCTCTTCTTTTAGCAATTTGTAAGAGGGCTGCACGGTATGAGGAGGAAATTCCAAAGGAGCGAAGTGTAAAGCGCCGCTGTATTCATACCCCTCCTCAAAGAAAAGGCCTTGAAGATACGCGCCAAGACAAATGGTCCCTACAACTTTTGGGAGGGGAAAAAATGCCTTTCCCGTATCGCCATCGATCCCTGAGGGGAGGTGGATGGCGAGAGTTGTAGCCTGGCTTTTTGCAATCACCTGAAGTGCTTCTTTTTCCTCTTGTCCAAACAAAGAGGCAGAGTTGATATCCAAAAGAGCGTCGATGACCAAGCAAGGGGAGCTAAGCGCAGATCTAAGAGCGCTCAAGGGGCGCTCTTTCCTCTCGCTAGAGAAGCCGGCTAGGGCAAATGGCTCAGCCTTCTCTCCCCGCTTTTTTAACAGAAAGCAAGCAGCGCGCGCCCAAGCGCCTTTCTCCCCTCTCCCTATCGCGAAAACGAGCGGAAGATTGTTGGGGTTGCAGCGGATGATCGATCCAGCAAGGGCAAAAGCTGCCTGATCCACAAACTCCTCTCTGCAAAGCGTAGCCTGCAGAGTAGCCCAGCTTTTGATCGAGTAGACATCCGCGGTAAGAGAAGCGTCCATAGGTCACAAACGCTCTTCTTTGACGGTTCTTGTAAGTAGCCTTTTGACTGCGATCTCTGGATGCAAGCCTTCATACATCACCTCGTAGACTGCCTCGGTAATGGGCACGGGTATGGAGCGCTTCTTTGCGAGCTCAAAAGCCGCAACGCAGGTATAGGCTCCTTCTACCACCATACCAACTGCCTCTTGCGCTTCTCCAAAACATTTGCCCTCTGCCAAAAAACCACCAAACTGGTAATTCCGGCTCAAAGTGGAGAGGCAAGAGACGCAAAGATCCCCCATGCCAGAGAGGCCGTTGAGCGTCTCAGGCTCTCCTCCCTTCATCTCTGCGAGCTTGCGCATCTCGTGCAAACCTCTTGTCATGAGAGCAGCTTTCGTATTGGCGCCAAACCCCAAGCCGTCGGAGATACCGCACGCAATTGCGATGATGTTTTTCATAGCACCTCCCAAACAGACTCCCAAAAGGTCGTAGGTGGGATAGACTCGAAAAACAGGAGTGGTGAAAAGCTGGATGATCGTATCGATCAAAGAAGATGCATAAGCAGAGGCAACCACTGATGTGGGAAGACCTGCTACCACCTCCTCTGCATGACTCGGTCCGCTAAGGCATCCGATCGAGGAGCGGTGCGAAGGCCCCAATACCTCTTCCAACACCTCGGGTAAAAGCTGCAGCGTGCCCTGTTCAATTCCCTTCGAGGTGAGTACAATGGGCACGCGCGCATCTAAGTGTTTGCCCACTTCAAGAAATACCTCTCGGATACCACGCGCAGTGACACTTTCGATGAGGATCTGTGCTCCGTCAAGTGTTTTTGGAAGAGACGTGGTAAACGTCACATTGCGCCCGAGGGAGGTGTCTTGCAGTTTTGGGTGGCGCCGCTCTTTTTCGAGTGCCTTGGCAAAGTCTTCACGCCGAGTCCAGACAGTCAAATCGTGCCCTTGCTTCGCAAGGAGGTCGATGAGTGCAAACCCCCATGTACCCGCTCCCAAATATCCGATTTTCATGAAAGCACCTCTTCGGGGGCAAGCATCTTTTCCAGTGCCCGCGTAACCGCAGCAATGCCGTAAGGACCTGTCGGTTCTTTCAAAGGGGCATACCGATCTTGGTCATAAACGAGAGCGCCTGTATTTTTCGTGATATGCAGCGCATCGAAGAGAAGCTGCTCTTTTTTCGTTCCGGGAGCTCTTTTTACAAGGTGGTAAGGCAACGAAAGCTGCGCGGCTCTCGCAAAAAACCCGCGCGAAAAACAAAATTGATTGGCGTTGCAGTAGCTTGGCATCAGCCGACCTCCATTTTCATAGTATTCCACAATGCGAAGGCGCCCCTCCATCTCAGCTAAAGCCCCCATGGTTTTGTATTCTCCCCGATTTTCCAACGCGACAAGACAAGCATCGTAGCTTTTTTCCGCGCTAAAACCGATCAGCATTGGATCGAAGGGGTGCGCAAGGGGATTATCGATCGGAATCACCATCACTCGTTCAGTGCCCTCTTCTTGCCACTGATCCAAAGCTCCTGCACCGGCCAAAGAGCGGTAAAGCGCGCCGTTACCTCCCGGTCCCAGATCCCCACAAGGGTGCAAGATGTTTTTTTGTGCAACGAAACGCCAGTGGATCAAAGGAGGCAACTGCAGAGCTCTTACATGCTGCTCCAACGCCTCACGATTCTCCTCTGAGCAAAGGATCCAAGAGGAGAGAGGTCTTTGTGCTTTTTTTGCCGCATCCACCATTTTGCTCGCCAAGATCTCCAAAAGGGAGCATCCCCCGAGAGAGGGGAATCTGAAAAGAGCCTTGGGTCGATCCGAGCCGAGACGCGTTCCCTTGCCTCCTGCAAGAACAATACTCGCAACTTTCCCCTTTTGGATCTCTACAAACCCCCGCTCTTGCCACTCTTTTCTAGGCCTTGCTACCTGTTCATACGAACGCATTTATTCCCCTTACCGGCTGTATCATTTAATAAAAAAGGGCGTCCTTCGGAAATGCCCGTTTTTTCTATATATTCCCATTTCCAAGGAAGAACATCTCAGACTCTTTGCTTGAAGAAGGCCCTTTACCACAGTGCGTTTCTCTCTAGATCCTATTTTTGGAAAAATTGCTGTTTTTTTTCGCGCACTTTCTGCACGACCTCTTCTACAGAAATTCTTTCCATACAGCGGAAATCGATGGGGCAGACACGGCGGTAGCAAGGAGCGCAGGAGACCTCTTTACGGATCACTTCCCCTTTCGAGTAGGGTCCTGTTTTCACCGCATTGGTCGATCCAAAAAGGGCAATCAGCTCCCGATCAAGAGCGGCTGCGATGTGCATCGGACCGCTATCGTTTGTCACAAAAAGATCACAAACTCCGATGCAAGAACAAAGGGAGCGAAGAGAGGTTTTTCCCACCAGATTGAGCGCTCTTGGTCCGAGACCGCGGGTGAGAGCCTGCGCCTGTTCGTGCGCTTCTCTACCTCCAAAAAATACCAGGCAAATCTCTTCATCTTCCAAAAGAATTTCTGCAAGTTTCCGGAATTTTTTGGCAGGCCAACACTTGGCTTGCCCGTAGGCGGCAAAGGGGTGAATTCCTACGAGATACTGTCCTCGCAGGTACCCTTCTTGTTCCAACAAGTGGTAGGCCGCTTCGATATCAGATTCCTCTAAGAAAAGGTGGGGCTTAAAAGTGGAACCGCAAGGCACTATATGCTCTACAATCTGCAGGTAGGCTAAGACCTGGTGCGCCTTTTCGTCATAGGGAACGCGGTCTGTTAGTAGCCAAGAGCGGCAATGCTTGGAGTATCCTACGCGCCTTTGTACATTCCCTTGCCAAAAGTACCAAGCAGAAGAGAACGAATTTGTAAACAAAAATCCCAAATCGTACTTTCCTAAGCGCAGAGTGGCCGCTGTGTTTTTGCGCGATTCTCTTCTCGAAAGCTTGAGTGCTTCTTTTTGGAATACCAAGATCTCATCAAAACGGGGATCTCCTTCCACCAACTCTTGCAAAGGGCTTTGACACATCAGGGTGATGGAGGCCTGAGGAAAAGCCCTCCGGACCGCTTCGAGAGCCGCTGTGGCCATGACAAAATCGCCGATCCAATTGGGCATCCGTATGATGATATTCGTTGCATGCATACGTATATCTTGACACAGATGGAGGAAAATCCCTACATGAAACCACATTTTTCTAAGACTGAAGATCATTTTTTCCGAGAAAGCAAAGTCGCCCACGAAAAGAGCTTGCCCCACTTTTCGTGCATGAGATCGGCTTCCCTTCCCTCCATCAAGACTGTGTAGGAAAATGTATTGTGGCAATCTGCGTATAGGATTTTTTCGAGAGATCTCTTACAATGCGATCATGCAAGAAAAAAGCGAACAGATCGTGCTTGGGATCGATCCTGGAACTCGGATTACAGGGTTCGGTGTGGTCTTTTTAACGCGCCAGAAAATCGAAGTGATCGACTACGGATGCATCAGGCTCCCTACCAAAGAGCGCCTCTCTTACCGCTATTTTCTGCTCTTCAACGCATTCCAAAAGCTGATTGCAAAACACCAACCGAACGAGGTCGCAGTAGAAGCGCAGTACCTCGATCGCAATTTTGCAACAACAGCCAAACTGTCTGGAGTCAAAGCAGCCCTTGGCATCGCAACGGAGACTGCTGGAATCGCTCTTCACGAATACAGCGCTACAAAAGCGAAAAAAGCCGTGACAGGTAGTGGCCTTGCTTCCAAATTGCAAGTGCAACGCACCTTACAAACTCTTCTGCAACTCAAAGAGCTGCCCCAGCCAGAAGACGCCTCCGACGCCCTTTCCCTTGCCTACTGCCACGCAAATGCGCTACTCTTTCAGGCAAGATGTATGAATATATAAAAGGCAAGATCCATAGCAAAAGCCCCGAAGAGGTTACCCTAGATGTGCAGGGAGTCGGGTATCTTCTTCGGATTCCCTCTAGCACGTTTACCCAGCTGCGTCCCGAACAAGAAGAGCAACTTCTCTATGTGACTCTTCTTGTCCGAGAAGACAGCCAAACTCTCTACGGCTTTTGTACCAAACAAGAACGCTCTTTATTTTTACTTCTCCGGGGTGTGTCGGGGATCGGACCAAAGACCGCTCTCAGCTTGGTAGGTCACCTCGATCTACCTCTTTTCCAGACAGCGGTAAGCGAGAAAAGACCTCAAGTACTTGCAAAAGTGCCCGGCATCGGCCCCAAAACCGCAAGCAGAATCATCGTCGAGATGAGTGATAAAATTTCTGTGATCGATCGACTCAGAAGAGAGAGTTCACTACTCTCTGTAGACCCTTTGAGTCTCGATGCAATTGCGGCTCTCGTGCACCTCGGCTACTCACAGCAAGTGGCAAAAAAAGCGGTCGACCAAGTGCGTCATGACTATGATGCCCTCAACACTTTGATCCCTGCAGCCTTGCAAGTCATGTGAAATCCCTTTATCTACAGACTTTTGCCTTACCCTCCACGATTGGCTGCAAGAGACCTTTCTGCACGCAGCCAAGTTGGGAAAGGTTCTCCTCTCAACCCAATTCCCCGTTTCTTAAAGAAAATAAGACATCCGGGGATTGGATAAAGACCGAGGACGCGCCCGGTATTTTGAGGATGAAGACTTTTTTAGGACCCTTTGCAGTCGACTATTCTTTCGCTTTCATGCTAAACGCTCTCCCGAAGGAAGCACTGTTGGAATGTTTTCATCTGTATGTACAACCGAGGTTTGGATCTGTAAAAAACGAGCATTTTACTCTTCTTTTTTACTAGCAGATGACGTATCTCTACCAGACTTGCATTCGTTCGTTTCACTCGGATCCTTTTTTCAACATGCTACCGCAAAAAGTATGGGGGGAGCGCCTTCTTGGGCTCGAAAAACAAGACTAGCCTCAAAATTCCCTTTTTGCAGAATCGGCCAACGATCCTTGCTGGGTTTTTCGTTGCCCCTTGTTTCACTGTCCAATATCTCGCTCAAGGATTTGATTACGAAGGGAATATTGAGAACGACTTCAGGAAGAACAAGCGTTTGCCCTTCTTGCTGATTTGTAGCTTGTATTTTTCCACCTAGTACAGATAGGCTCTCTTTTTGTGCCAAGCAAAGCGCTCGCAAAAACTTCAGGGAACTCGTAAAGATATCTGCAATTGTTTTATACCGTGCATCTTTAGATATTTCGCTGTTTATCTTTTCCAGAATAGAAATTGCGGACTTCCTGGTTTTTTCCCCGGGAGCTTCGAATGCCTTAGATGTAATACGTGAACGCACCCATTCCGGCGGGTCATTCTGAGACAATTGAACAGACGTCCAATCAATCAAGCTAGCAAATTCAGCCAGGATAGACTGCCTGCTTAAAAGTTCTTCACGGGCTTTCGTCCATTCTGTAGTACCTGTTGCTGTTACTGACATAATGATTTCTCCATTTGGTTTCTTAATTGATATGTGAAAGAGCTACAATAACTCGTCTGATTGGTTGAGGGTTTCGGAAGACTTTTGCCTTCCTGGAAATATTTTTTCCACGCATGCCGCAGAAAAAGTAACGCTTTTCCCAAAGATTGCGAACAAGTGGACTAGGACATCCCTCAACAAGAGCCCAGTTCTCCAGTCTTTCAGTTCCAAATTCGGAACATATCTGATCAAAGTTCTCTACCTTACTGGAAAAATAGAAATTCACGGCCAAAAGCAAGTCGCGAAGAGTACCATACGTATGCCCGGGGCAATAAACGAGGGTTCAAACTTCGTATTCTCAGATTTCTTTTATCAGAATTCTTGCAAAGGCAAATAGAACCCTATTCGTCCATCGAAAAATCTACGAATACAACGCTTTATCGATTTTGTCGATTTCAACACCATTATCTTCTTCGATGTATTGAGCAATGATTGCGCTACGGCTCTTCCCATCTGATATCTCCAATGCATGTTGACATGCATATTGCGTAAGTTTGATCTCAACGCGCTCTTGTTTTCCTTCTCGAACCTCTCCTGCAGGCTTTGGGCGGCTTTTTGTTTCTTTTGTCAAGCGGTCTTCACTTGTAAGAAGACTCCTTACAGAACCAATATCCAATATAGTCGGGGGGACAAGATAAACAGGAACCGGCACGGTCCGCCACAAATGCTCAAATTGCTCGATTTGCCTCCAAAGAGGTCCCCCTCTATCCTGCTCAATGGACTGCAACATCTGAAAAGCCTTTCGAAACACTGTTTGAATAGACTCTGGTATCGTGTCTGCTTTTTGCACCTTAAAGAAGATTCTCTTAAGAGAGCTTAAGGAGACTGTTTTTTCCATTAGTTTCTTAGGAACCAATACTCGGTTTTTTTGTAGTTTCTTAGAAAACCGTATTGGATTTTTTTGACCTTTTTTCTCTGTGAGTTGTGCCATCGCCTGGGCCGTCGCTAATAAGTGTTCATCCAACATCCTAGCTTTGAATTCTTCATTTGCTAACTCAGCCTCTTGAGCCTCTTTTTTTTTCTCGGAATCCAACTCTCCAATTTCTGCCTGGATTGCATTATAGCGACTCTTGCACTGGCTAATCAGAGCTTCGAAAGAACTAGGATCCGGTCGACTTGAACTTGCCTGATCAGGATTACGAAAAATACCCTCAACGACTGCCCACAACCTTACCAAAAGCGTACTACTTCCCGAGTTTTCGGTTGAAGCAGGAGAGACCACCGAAGATGCAGTATTAGGTGACTCTGGTTTTCTGGATGGAGAAGTCATACTGATTCCTTAGGACACATTATTTGACTATTGTCATCTGCATCCACAACTAAGTTTTGGATCTGTAAAGAACGACCATTTTACTCTTCTTTTTTACTAGTAGATGAGGTATCTCTACCAGACTTGCATTCGTTGGTTTCACTTGGATCCGCTTTTTCAATATACTGAGCGATGATTGTGCTATCTTTTCCTTCCAACACTTGAATTGCCTCTCGGGATTGATATTTCGTGGTATTTACATCGAAGAACGGTTCCTGTATTCCAAAATACTTGTCAAAAATCGAGGAAGTCAGACTTATTTTTTGCCCTCTATTTTTGCTTTTTTCAAGAGTAAGGAGAGCTGCTAGTCGGGGAACATCCAATATGTCTTGAGGGAGGAGGTAAATTGCCTTGATAGCGGGCTCCTGTGCGCCTAGGAATTGTATCTGGCCCATTTTCTTCCAAAGAGGCCCTCCTCGATCCTTCAAAGAGGCCCTCCTCGATCCTTGTTAATGCTATGTAGCTCTTGAAAGCCTTTTTTAAAAGCGTTTCGGGTAGATTTTTGTAGCGCTGTATTGCTTTTCACATACAAAAAAAGTATCCTGACATTGCGCAAAAGCGTTGTCTGCGTTTGCAAGTCTGAAGGATTCCAGAAACGAGGTGCATCCGGAAGTGAGCCTTGAAGCAACATATGGCTCGTATACGCAATTCCTGGCATATTATTTAGGAGGGATTCACCTTGTATTTCTTGCAATTGTTTCGCAAATTCTGGGTCTGTCTGCCATGAACCCTCGGAGCCCCTGCGAGACAGTTCTTCTGTTAAGCCAGCTTTTAAGTCTGAATACTTTTGAATCAAAGATGCTAGACCCGGATCAGGCTGAACTCTGTGATGTGTTTGTTTTGAATCATCGACTTCAGATTCTCTTTTGCCTTCAAGAGGTTGCAGCTGAGCCAATAAGTCTGGAAAAGTTTTTGTCCTGTCTCGCTTCAACTTTGCAAGTATAGGTTTTATGGTGTCAGATACAAAGAAAGGATTTATTTCCAAACTCTCGAAAAAAGCTTGTTCAGCTGCGAGGATCTTACACATATCCTGTATGGTACTTGACAAAGTGCTAGAAGTTCGGTTGGGAAGAGCTTGTGAGGAAATCTGTAGAATTTTTGTCTTCAGTGCACTTACTTTTTCCAGGGTATTTTTCCGAAGGCGCGCAAGCTCTTGTTCTTTCTCTGCAATGACCTCTCGTCGTTTTTCTACTGGACAATCGGCAAGGTTGGCAAGTTTCTCCGCTAAGTTCCCAATCCTATTTTCATCCGCTAATCCCTCTTGTATTTTAGAGAAAAAATCGATGTGATGCTGTGCCACGATCTGCAATCTACCTCTTACAGGGGCGAGCTCTACAGGCAATGGGCCCGTAAAGTTTGAGCCAACTGTTCGCCGTCTATCAGCTGGAGAAATCATACGTTAATCCTTCGGTTATTCTGTTTTTTGTGTTGATTTGCCTCGATTTATTCCTCTAAAATTTCCTAACTACCTACTAACAAAGAGTATTCAACCGAGAGCACAATTCAGAAATGGCAAATCTTAGCAAATATCCCCAATTCTTTCCAGAAAAATTGAACAAACGGCAGTTGGAGGCAGTAAACTGGAGAAAAAGAGCTCTATCTAGTAAAATCGTTGCATGCAACACTCAAGTACGATCGTAGCTCCCATCACTCCTCCCGGAAGAGGGGGCGTCTCTGGAATCCGGATTTCCGGCCCCGAGGCTTTGGACATCGCAGATTCTCTTTTCTCAAAAGATGTGAGATCGATCCCCTCTCACCGAGCCGTTTACGGGAAAATTGCTTGCCCCAATACAGGCTCTTGTATCGATCAGGTACTCCTTTTGCCCATGCATGGACCGCACAGCTATACGGGAGAAGACGTGGTCGAAATCTTCTGTCACGGCTCACCTTGGATCACAGAGCAAATCGTACAGAAAATCATTGATTGCGGGGCAGTCCTCGCGCAAGGAGGAGAGTTCACTCTCCGCGCTTTTCAAAATGGCAAAATGGACTTGATGCAAGCAGAGGCCGTGCAAAAGCTCATCGGAGCAGAAAGCTCGCTTGCCGCCTCTTCTGCTAGCGAGCACCTCGAGGGATACCTTTCGAAAAGAGTGCAAACATGGCAAGAAGAACTTACAGAGATTGGGGCGATCTTTTTAGCCGCTGTCGACTTTCCCGAAGAGGGGCTCGCTTTTGCAACGAGGGAGAGCTTGAACAAAAGACTCCTAACAATTCTCCAGGAAATGGAGGCTCTTCTCGCCTCATTCCAAGACGGAAAAAAGCTGGAAGAGCACGTCTCTTTTTGCCTAGCAGGTCCTCCCAACGTGGGAAAGTCTTCACTGCTCAATGCTCTTCTACGCAAAGACCGCGCTATTGTAACGAACCAGGCTGGTACTACTAGAGATCTGCTGGAAGAGTCGTTTTCCTGCGGCTCGCACACATTCACGTTAACAGATACGGCAGGGATCCGTGAAGGATCTTGCCCAATCGAACAAGAGGGAATCAAGCGTTCGAAAGAAGTGGCAAAAAAGTCGGACTTTGTCGTGTTTGTCCTCGACACCTATTACACAAAACTTGAGGCTTGCAAACTACTAGAGGAACATCCACCAGCAAAGACCCTGCTTGTCTGGAACAAAGCAGATTTGCAAAGGGGAGAGTTTTTAGAAGAATTCCCCTACCAAGTAGCGGTTTCCGCAAAGACAGGGAAAAATCTAGACGCACTCCGAGAGCTATTCATCAAAGCGAGCTGGAACAACCCCCCGGATACCTACCCCTTTCTTCTAACGCAAAAACGGCATCAAGAATGCTTAAAAAAGGCAAAAAACTGTCTCGATCAGGTGCGCGAGGGGTTGGCAGTAGAGCGCTCTTTTGAGTTTCTCAGCATCGATCTACAAGACTGCTTGCAAGCGCTTGCACAGATGGTGGGCACGTGCGTTACAGAAGATCTACTCTCTTCAATTTTTTCGCAGTTTTGTGTGGGCAAATGAACCGAGCGCACCTGATCCAACAGGTACTGGAAAAGTACATTCCCGATCCACAACCGGCGCTATTGCATACGAGCCATTTCACACTCCTTGTATCCGTACTCCTCTCAGCGCAATGCACAGACAAAGCGGTCAATCGGATTACTCCCTCTCTTTTCGCTCTTGCAGACACGCCTGAAAAAATGTCCGTTCAGACACAAGAGACGATCTTCGACAAGATCCGCTCTCTCGGGCTAGCCCCCAAAAAATCGAAGGCGATCTTGTCCCTATCCAAGATCTTGGTCGAAGAGTTTGGAGGCGACGTGCCCCCTTCACTCGAAGCGCTCATGCGCCTTCCTGGTGTGGGGAGAAAAACCGCGTTGGTTGTCCTCTCTCAAGGGTTTGGTATACCTAGCTTTCCCGTCGATACACATATCCACCGGTGTTCGCACCGTTGGGGCCTTTCTACTGGAAAAACTCCGTTGCACGTGGAAAAAGATCTGTGTCGCCTGTTTCCAAAATCCAGTTGGAACCGTTTGCATCTGCAGATCATCTTGTTTGCACGACGGTACTGCCCCGCGAAAAAGCATACCCCAGCTGAGTGCCCCATCTGCTCTTTGCTACCACACGAAGAAGAGTGAGTTTTCCCCATCTGGAAGAATTTGGCATGGAACGCATTGACCAAGAATTGGTTAGCTGCTTTTCTACAATTTTTTGAAGCGGAACCCTTGAGAATAAATGCCGCCTTTGAACTTGAAAAGAAATCTTTCCATCAATTATTATTATAAATTATTACTAGTAAGGGTTTAAGGTAATGTTTGGTTTGTTGAAGAGAGTATTTGGAACTGCGCAAGATCGAAAACTGCGCAAATACCGAAAAATTGTGGACCAGATCAATGCTTTCGAAGCAACCTACCAGAGGCTTTCTGATCAGGAGCTACGCGCAAAAACAGCAGAATTCAAAAAAAGAATCCAAGAGGGGGAGTCGTTAGACGATCTACTACCCGAGGCATACGCAGTGGTGAAAAACGCCTGTAGGCGCCTTGTAGGGCGGGAGATTCGAGTTTCTGGCTATCACCAAAAATGGGACATGGTTCCCTACGATGTGCAGCTTCTCGGCGCAATAGCAATGCACTTTTGCTCGATTGCAGAAATGCAGACAGGAGAGGGGAAGACCCTCACCGCCTCCATGCCTCTTTACCTGAACGCTCTTAGCGGCCAGCCTGTACATCTTGTCACCGTCAACGATTACTTAGCGCAACGAGACTGCGAATGGATCGGCGTGATCTTTCTTTTTCTAGACCTTTCTGTAGGCTACCTCCGCTCTGACATGCTCTCGCAAAAACGGCAGGAGATCTATGCAAAAGATATCGTGTATGGCACTGCCTCTGAGTTTGGTTTCGACTACCTCCGCGACAACTCAATGGCAACTCACCAAAAAGAACAAGTACAAAGAGGCCACTACTTCGTCATTGTCGATGAGATCGACTCGATCCTGATCGATGAAGCAAGGACTCCCCTCATTATCTCAGGCCCTGCTGCAAAAAGAACCCAGATGTATGACGGCCTCAAAAAAGGTGTAGATCACCTTGTCCGCAAACAACAAGAATTGTGTCAGAGCCTAGCGCAAAACGCGCACAAAACTCTGGAAGAAGAAGACGCCATGACAAGCGCTGCTCTACGCAAAAAGCGCGCTACTGTCAAAGAGGCTTTGCGCACCTTATGGCTCGTGGGCAAAGGAACGCCCCGCAACTCTCTGCTCAAAAGTCTGCGGGAAAATCCTGATATCCGAGCTGAACTAGAAGCTCTTGAAACTTACTACTGCTCTGAACAGAACAAAGAGGAGAAGGAAAAGGCCTTCAAAGAGCTTTATATCATTGTCGACGAAAGAGCTTCTGAGTATGAACTCACCGACAAGGGGATCGATGTGTGGACAGAGCAAGAAAAGGGCAGTCCGCATGATTTTGTGATGCTCGATCTCGGCTTCGAATATGCAGAGATCGACGATGCAGATCTATCCGAATCGGAAAAGATGGAAAAGAAGCGCGCGCTTCAAAAAGAAGATACGCAGAGAAAAGCGCGCGCGCACAGCCTACGCCAACTCTTCCGAGCTCATCTTCTTTTGGAAAAAGACGTCGACTACATCATCCAGGAAGAAAAAGTTGTCATCATCGATGAGAATACAGGCAGGCCCCAACCAGGCAGAAGGTACTCCGACGGTCTACACCAAGCGATCGAGGCCAAAGAGGGTTTGCAAGTGCAAGGAGAAACGCAAAACTATGCGACGATTACCTTACAAAACTACTTCCGGATGTACGAAAAACTCGCAGGGATGACGGGCACCGCGATCACCGAAGCGATCGAATTCAAAGAGCTCTACGAGCTCGAAGTATTGCAGATTCCCACCCATAAGCCTTGCATTCGGAAAGACTTTGACGATGAGATCTACATGACCGAGCGGGAAAAGTATACCGCTATGCTCGAAGAGATCAAAAGCATCCACGAACGAGGGCAACCGATCTTGATCGGCACCGAGTCAGTGGACGTATCCGAAAGATTTTCCCAGCTCTTGAAAAAGATGGGCCTACGCCATACCGTCTTGAATGCCAAGAACCATGCAAAAGAAGCGGAGATCATCGCAGGTGCTGGTGTGGAAGGGGCCATTACTCTTGCCACCAAGATGGCGGGGAGAGGGACGGATATCAAGCTCACTCCAGAAGCGAAAAAAGCAGGAGGCTTGGCCATTCTTGGAGCTACTCGAGACGAATCACGCAGAGCCGATCGCCAGATGCGTGGAAGATCGGGTCGTTTGGGAGATCCGGGATTCTCAAAATTTTACCTCTCATTTGAAGACCGCCTCCCTAGGCTTTTTGCTTCCCCGAGAATGACTGCAATTTTACAACGCTTCCGCCCCCCTGAAGGAGAGCCAATCTCAGCGAAGGTGCTCAATAAATCCATTGAAACAGCCCAGAAAAGAGTCGAGCAGCGCAATTACGCTGCCCGCAAACGAACCTTGGAGTATGACGATGTGATGAACAAGCAGCGCCAAGAGATCTACGCTTTTCGCCAAGAGACCCTCACGGTTGAAGACTCCCTCGATCTGGCAGCCGATCTCTTACACAAAGCCATCTCTACCCTGTTCGCAGAATTTTCCGAAGAGAGCCCAGAGGCAAAAGAGTCTTTCCGAGCTACTCTCATGAGTCATTACCCTGTACACTTTTCTGAAGATGCGTGGAAAGAGCAAGACTCCTCTTCCTTAGAGGAGTACGTATACACGAAAGTCTTAGAAGAGTGGGAGCGTAAATGCTCCATGGAGGAAGGGGAGATCCTCAACTTCCTCAATCCAGAAAAGTCTCCTAACCAGGTGTTGCGCGAGGTTGTACGCAACCTCATCGTGCGCAAAATCGACACACTCTGGCAAGAGCACCTCACGGCAGTCGATCACCTGCGCGCTGATGTACACCTGCGCGTTGTGGGACAAAAAGATCCCCTCATGGAGTTCAAGCAAGAAGCCTTTTTCCTTTTTGCCTCCTTTTCGAATCAGCTCTACCAAGAGATTGCAAGAGATCTATTTCGTTTCGCAATGATCATTCCACAGGAAAAAGTGCTCGAAAAGCTGCGCAAAGAGGCAAAAGGCAAAAAAGCGCGGTCGAAAGACTCCCCCCTGATCCCTTTCCCTCAAGGCTAGGCTAAGATAGGTACATTGCTAGAGTAAAATTTGGTCCTCTTGCGAGAGGAGCCTCACATTCTTTCGATGATGGGTATGCCGAGAATACACAAGCCTTTTTCCAGTACTTGCCGGGCCGCTTCAACTAGACAGAGCCTTCCGTTTTGCTCAGAGGCTCCCTTGACGCGGCAATCTCGGAAAAAAGCGTTGAATTTCTCTGCAAGCTGGTAGAGATATTCACAAAGGTGGTGGGGCTCCAAGTTCGAAGAGATGAATGCGATTATATCAGCAAACCGCAAGAGGTGTAGACAAAGAGCCACCTCGCTTGGATGCTCAACATGAGGCATATTGGATCTGAGAAGAGTCTTGGGATCTGTCGAGATATTCCTTTGAATTCCCAACATACGCACGTACGAGTAGAGAAGGAAAATCGCGGTATTCCCCTCAAAGCGGAGCATACGCGCGTAGCTGAACACGTAATCTTTTTGTCTTTGTGAAGCAAGGTCGGCATACTTCACCGAAGAGATTCCCAATACGCGGGCCAAAAAAGCCTGTTCTTTTTCGGGAAGATTGGGACTTTTTTCCCGGACAAGAAGATGCGCTTTTTCGACCGCTTGATTGAGAAGATCTACCAGTTTTTCCGTATCTCCCGAGCGCGTTTTGAACTTTTTCCGGTTTTCTCCTAAGACGAGTCCGAAGGTAACGTGATCCATTCGCACCTTTTCTCGGCTATAGTATCCCGCTTTCACGGCAGCTCCAAATAGGAGTTGGAAGTGTAGTGCCTGACCAGAATCGGTTACTACAATGATCCGATCTGCTTTTTCCACCTCGACCCGCTGGCGCAAAGCGGCAAGATCTGTCGTATCGTAGGTATAGCCACCGTCCGATTTTTGGACCATAAAGGGCATCGGCTCTCCTTCCCGATTGGTAAACCCGGGAACAAAAATGCATTTTGCGCCTCCTGAGAGCTCCACGACACCCCGTCTTTCCAACTCCTCCACCATGGCAGGCATTTCGGGCTGGTAGAACGACTCTCCCCTCTCTTGGATTTCTACACCCAAAAGGGAATAGATTTCCTCGAAAGCGGTCCGAGAAATAGCGCAAATCTGTTCCCAGACAGCCCTGTAGGCAGGATCGCCCCCTTGCAGGGCTACAACTGCTTTTTGCCCTTTTTTGCGGAACTCTTCATCTTCATCAAAACAGCGCTTTGCTTCTCGGTACCACTCCATGAGGCGCTCTAATGTCAAAGAAGCGCTGTTCCACTCTTGTTCCTTATAGGAAAAGATATAGGCAATCAGCATGCCAAACTGCGTCCCCCAATCCCCAATATGGTTCAACCGCAAGACATCATGTCCTTGGAATTCCAATAGTCGCGCGAGGCTCTCTCCAATGATTGTAGAGCGAAGATGTCCTACGTGGAGCTCTTTGGCAATATTAGGAGAGGAAAATTCGACCACAATCCGCTCCTTTTTAGGGGGAGAAATCCCTAGCATCGGGTCGGCTAAAAGTGCTTGGAGATTCTCTGCTAAAAAGGACTGATCCCACGTGACATTGATGAAGCCAGGAGGCGTCACTTGCACACTTTGTGCAATATTTTGCAAACAGAGCTTTTCTTCCAATGCACGGGCAAGCTCTAGGGGAGCTTTGCCTAAAGACTTCGCGATTCTAAAAGCGATATTCGTCTGGTGGTGTCCTAGCTCTTCGCGGAGGCAGGGAGCAATTTCGATCAGATCTTCGGAATCTTCTATCCCTATTTGACGCAAAGCTTCGGAAATTTTTTCTTTAAAAAGACGCGATAAAGGGGACATAACTTATAGAGGGGTAAAGTTGTGGAAGGAGGCGCATTCAATGCGCATTGCTTGCCCGGCCTTGTCGAAGGCGCTCTGCAACGAGGAGGTCTGCCGCGGCCATTGTAGAAATCTTTTGCACTCTTGCCACATCGTAAATAGAGCGCAAAGTGGAGGCGATCTCTTCTACCCGGCATTTTCCTTGCAAAGGATCATTAACTCCAGCAAGTTTTTCGGTGACTAAACGGATGAGACCGCCTGCATTGATGATGTAATCAGGTGCGTAGAGAATCCCCCTTTTGTCCATCTCATCTGCCACCTGAGGAGAAGCTAAAATGTTGTTAGCACCCCCTGCAACGATTTTTGCGCGGACCGATCCAATATTCTCTTCAAAGAGCACTCCACCAAGAGCACAGGGAGACAGAACATCACAAGGAACAAAAAGGAGGGCATCTTTCGAGACAACCTGAGCGGAGAAACGTTCTGCGCAAAAACGCGCTTTTTGAGGATCTGTATCGCTCACAATGAGCTGCGCTCCCTTCCAAAAAAGAAACTCCGCAAGAGCCATACCGACTCCTCCTAAACCTTGGATAGCGATCGTTTTGCCTTTACAAGAGCTACTCCCAAAAACCTGCTCCAACGAAACTTCGATTCCCGCAACTACGCCCCAAGCAGTAAACTTTGAAGGTCCCCCTATGTCTCGACTCCAACCTGCTACGTACTCAGTAGCTTTTCGAATCTCTTGGAGCTCAGAGATACCTATCCCTACATCTTTCGCAGCGATATACTGACCGGAAAACGCGTCGATGAAGCGACCGAATGCGCGAAGAGCAGTAGAAGAGAGCTTGGAGCTCTCAGCGCATAGCACACTTTTCCCTCCTCCGATTGGCAAACCAGATGCCGCCGCTTTGTGTGTCATTGCCCTCGATAGATTCATCACATCGGACAGAGCTTCATTCTGAGAAGAGTAAGGATAGCAGCGCACACCTCCTAGAGCGGGGCCCAGGGTTAGGTCATGCAAAGACAAAATTGCCTCTAGCCCGCTTTTAGCGTGCATGCAAGAAAAAATTCCTGCAAATCCGGGTCTTTCGATCTGTTCGATCTGGAATTCTTCTGAAAGGGCGTCAAGAGCCTGAAAACAGTGTTCTAAGGTAGAAGAAGTCATACAATCGTCCAAATGCGCTGAAAGGTATCCGCATCTTAGCAAGTTTCATCCAAGAGTGCAAGAATGGGAGAGAAATCTCAGATAACACGACATGCTTTTTGCTATATGTAATTTATCTATACCCATTTGAATTGAAGAATTGGATTAGAGGGAAGCTATTTGCGATCCGTTTCTTCAGTTGGCGCGAAAGCTCTGGACTAGGCAAGGACACCCTCCAAAAATTTGCTGTCATCAGGCGAGATATTGAGTGATGGTTTTTTAGGCCGGTAAGTTTATGCAGGGTATCGGCTGCCGATATTCCTATGAAGGATAGGTCCGCTTCACTATTTGATCTCTCCTAAGATACTCTTTTGAATTTGGAAAATACATATGTTATACAAGCTAGAAATCTTTTTGCAGTAGATTTTTTCTATCTCATTCTTTTTCAATTAGTTGCGAAATCACCTGAAAAAAAGGATTGTTCTTGTTATAATCTTTGAATATTTAGAAATTTCTATGATTGCAGAGCCTATTTTCGGTGCTATCGCAAATCCTTTGGATAGATGGTTCGAAACCCTAGTCACAAAGCACAATCGCCCCGTATCAGGGCGCTTCATGGGCGTTATCCTGACGCTACTTGTGCGGCCCATCTGGCACATTTTGACGCAGTATTTTTGGTGCGTGTATAACCTCTGTGGCTTAATAGGGAACTTGGGAAAGTATCCCTGGCATGATACTCGGAGTTGTCCATCATCTTCGGAGATCCTGGACAGGATCTCTTGGCATAAAGATCTACTGCTTTATAACGCATGTGATATTTTTTCTCTTATGAATATAGTATGGATTGTAAAAGGCGCTTTGCATGGTTTGTGCGGTGTGCTTCGAGATCCCTCTGCAAAGAGATCGTACGAGCGAGATATTAGTTTGAGGGATATTATCCTGAATCATTACCAAAATCATGATACGCGAAGCATACAAAGGATAGAGTCCTGTCCTGAATTTAGCTCGGCCTAACCCTTTTCCAACAGACTTTTGCAAGATATACCGTACAGTTGTATTCTCTTTTCCATCACCAGGACGCAGTTTATCTACTATTGAGAAAATTTGGTCTTTTTCTCTATAATTAGGGAGTGTTCCTTTGTTTTCGAGGGGCGTTAGCTCAGTTGGTAGAGCGCAACAATGGCATTGTTGAGGTCAACGGTTCGATTCCGTTACGCTCCAGATTTCGTCTCTGTCTCCAAAAGATCCAAAAACGCTTCGAGCTGCTTTGCTCTTGTTGGGTGGCGCATCTTCCGTAGAGCCTTTGCCTCAATTTGCCGCACCCGTTCTCTTGTCACTTTGAAACGAAGACCCACCTCTTCAAGAGTTTTGGGCTTCCCGTCGAGAAGACCAAAGCGCTCGATCAGTACCGTTCTTTCCCTTTCGGTGAGAGTGGAAAGAACCTGATTGATCTTGTCTTTCAAGATCGAGTATCCCGTAGCTTCTGCAGGGGATTCAATTCCCGTATCTTCTAGGAAGTCCCCAAACTGGCTCTCTCCCCCATCGCCTACCTCTGCTTGCAAGGAGATCGGATGTTGGGCGATCTTGTAGATCTCGCGCACTTTTTCTGGAGTGATGCCCAGCTCTTGCGCGAGTTCTTCTGGAGTAGGCTCTCTACCCGTTTCCATCATCAGTTTTTTAGCGCCGCGCAGTACTTTGTTGATCGTCTCGATCATGTGCACAGGAATGCGGATCGTACGCGCTTGGTCTGCAATGGCTCTTGTGACTGCTTGGCGGATCCACCAGGTAGCGTAGGTGGAGAATTTGTATCCTCTGCGGTACTCAAACTTTTCTACCGCTTTCATCAGGCCCATATTGCCCTCTTGGATGAGGTCGAGGAAGGAGAGGCCTCGATTCGTATACTTCTTCGCAATCGAGATCACCAAGCGGAGGTTCGATTCGACCATTTCTCTTTTCGCTTCTTGACTTTTGTCCATCCATCTTTGGAGCATGCGGACATCTTTCTTGAAGTCTTCGAGCGTTCTTCCAGCAGCGAGCTCTCTTTTGAAGAGCTTTCTTTGAGCTGCGCGCAGCTTGCTAAGAGCGAATTTATTCTTCTCTGCTCTTGGCTTGAGCTCTTGGATCTCTTTTTCAAGCTGCAAAAAGCGGTCGTAGGCAGCGAGAATGACCTCACCGAAGTCTTCGGTCACATTGTGGCGGCAGGCAAATCTACGGAGGTATGCTTGCGAACGGATGCGCGATTTTTCCACCTGCTCTAAAAGATGAACCCGTCTTTTCGGTTCCACATCGTCTTGCATCAGCTCCAACAAGAGCCCTGCTAAGTAGGCATCTTCTTGCCGCATGAGCTCAGAGAGCTTGGGAAGAAGCTCGAGATAGCTCTGCTTATCGGTGATCTCTTTTTCTGCTACGACTTTATCGAAGCGCTCTTTACCTGAAATGAGATGGTGTGCGATGGCGATTGCCTCGCGAATAGAGTAACGAAAACGCATGATGATCTTTTGAATCTGGATTTGTGCTTTTTCGATTCTCTTGGAGATCTCTACCTCTTCCTCACGCGTCAAAAGGGGAACCGATCCCATCTCTTTCAAGTACATTCGTACGGGATCGTCAGAAGACCCATCAGACCGCTTGGGCAAGCCTTCAAGCTCTTTAGCTTCTTTTTTCCGCTCTTTCTGTCGGTCTACCTCAGACTGGTTAAGGATCTGGATATCCATGCCGCTTAAGTAGATCAACACCTGATCGATCTGCTCAGGGGAATCGAAGCTTACGGGGAGTATTTCATTGATTTCTTCGTAGGTGATGTACCCTTGATCTTTAGCAACGGCTACTAACTCTTCCACTTTTTGCTGGTGTTGTGGATTGAAAAGAGCATTTAAATCTTTGGATTTATTCATAGATTCCTATCAAAAAGCGACGACGAGATAAAAAGATACAAACTCGCATGAATCAACAAAAGGCCTATCACCTGTCTTTCGACTGATTGCAGAAAAAATCCTAGCGATCTACTATTTGCCAATGGCCAACTTATACATACACGTTTTCTAGATTTTCATTGAAGAAAATTCTTCCAAACAAGCACAGCCTAATCATGAGATATGAGGGTTAGAAGGGAGAAAAAAACGGGCGATTTTTTTCCTAATAAAGAAAAAGACCTATACATAAAGGAAAAGGTTGATCACGAGTCAGTAAAATTTATTATGACCAAAACCGAGAATTAAAGTACAAGAAATTCTCTTCCAGTCCGATTTTTTCCGGGAAGAAGAGGGCTGCCCCCACTTAGCAATGCTTTTTACCCAAAAAGAAAAAATACAGCGCGCAGCAAAAAGATCCGAGAGCGTAGAAAAAATATTTGTAAGGAAAGCGCTTCTCCCAAGCAAGGGCGCCGGCAGAACTGGCAGAGGACCAGACTGTGACTTGTGTCCCCATCCAACTTTTTGCAGCAATCTCTGCTGCAAACTCGTTAGGATAGAGTTGGGGGAAAATTATCTCCCGCTCTTCTTCATTGGCAGTCGGAAAAGCAACAAGCAAGCGGAGCTCAAAAAGGTAGGGCGTTCTCGCAGCAATTGACCAACTACGCACAGTCACTTTTTCCTTGCGGACAAGGCTATTGTAGATGGCAAAGTTGTGTAGAAAAAAAAGGCCATAGGCAAGAAAGAAAAGAGTAGAGATTGCCGCAGCCGGATAACAAAATTTTCTAGCATTGCCCATCTGCTTGCACTCTTTTGCCTACAAGAGTATACTGTGGTTACAATTTTTCTCAAATCCAGAGCAATTGCGCTATTACTAGAGGACTTATGAGCACCGAAGAAACTCCGAAAAAAATCAAAATCGCTACAGCAAAAAAGCGGGAAAAGCAAACCCTAAAAAAAACATTGTGCAATCGCTCTTTCAAAGCAAAAGCAAAAACAGCGCGATCTTCCCTCGAAAAAGCATGCGCCTCTTCCGCTCCTCTAGACGAAAAAAGGCTCTGCTTGTCCAAAGTATATAGCTTGCTTGACAAGTGTGTGAAAAAGGGGATTTTCACAAAAAATAAGGCAGCTCGCCTCAAGGCTCGCTACGCGAGTAAGGTAGCTTAAGCATTCCAATTTGGCAGGATGCGCAATGCAATTTTTTCTTGTAAATTTATTTCAAGATATAGCCTCTTTTTACAAGTCAAATAAAATAGCATCCCTATTGGGAATCATCTCTTCTTCTTTTTCTAGAATTTGTTTCCAATAAGCAGTCCTCTCTGCAGGTCCCTCTACTAGAATGGAAAATTTGGTCTCTTCTATTCTCACATCTGCCTTACTTTCGTTCAGTGCATAGAATATGCCAAAAGTAGGCGTGAACAGCTGAGGATCTTCTGCAAGAAGGTCTGCTGTGCTAGGAGCTGGAGGTGGGGGCTTTTCGCTTTCATTCTTGTAGAAAAAAGTGAACGGAGAGCCTCCAAATGTACTCGGAAAATAGACGCCCCACCGCTCCAGATCCGTATCGGCAAATAACGGTCCGGGAGTGTACGTATTTCCCCCAAGGTTGTTGACTCCCTCAATAACATTCAAAGAGCGATCTCCTGTAAAAAGTCGGATGTCCCCTCCGGAAGATTCTATGCTACCCAAGCTAGATAAAAGCAGCCTGCCCTGCCCAAATTCGGGAGGAGAGGGAAAATCTTGATCGACGACAAGAACCAGATCACCACTCCCCTGATTGGCCACAACACCAAAGGGCTGAATATCGATATTCTTTCCTGCAACGAGTGTTAAATCCCCTCCCAGAGTCTCGATTTGTGCTGCTCCTATGCTACTCGCTCCGAGAAGAAAGATCGACTCTTGCGCAGTACAATACCCTCCTAAAGCGGATCGCAAAAAAGTCGCTCCTCCGCTCGAACCTGAAAGAATGCAAGAGCCTCGGCTCGTAATGGAGAGCGAGCTTGCAGAACTCTCACAGAAAGATCGATCATTCAAAATGAGGTCGGCACTACTCACGACCTGCATCTCCCCTTGAGAAAGTAGGAAGCTGCCTCCCAAAAGGGTGATATTGTTTTCGGTGGTTTGCACCTCTAAGGTGCCATTTCCCCCGTTTTGCACAAAACTCCCCTCCTGGAAAAACGCCTCATTGGAGGTGAGGAAAATAGAGCTTTCCCCTCCCCCCAAATGCTCCAAAAACGCCCCTCTTTTTAGCGTAGTCGTGCCCAGAACGTCCACTTGACAGTTTCCGGTGAAGCAGGTGACTTTCGCGGCTTGGCTGCCCAGAGCCTCTGCGGTCCACCCTTCCCCTACTTGTATGCTCATGGAGGCATCGCCAAAAGCGAGACCCGACCCGTTCACAATCTGTACCGGCGCGCCTGTACCCGCCGTCATGAGAAGGTTCCCTCCGATATCGAGATCCACAGACCCGAGAGAGGCGCCTTCCGTTACAAACGCGCCTAAAAAGGCTTCTGTTTCGGCGCCTGTACCCGACTGCATGCGCAAATTGCCCCCGGAGGTGAGCGAGATGCGCTCACAGTTGATCGAAGCTAGGTGCGAAGCTGTATTCAAAATACGCGCGCCCACAGCAACAATGCCGTTTGTATTCGCTTGCATGGTGATGTCGCCTGCGGCGCGTACATCCACAAGCGCTCCTGGCCCAAAGGAGACGGGATTGCTCCCCGACACTTGAGCCACGGCAAAAAACCCAAGGGCTGCT
This sequence comes from Chlamydiota bacterium, assembly GCA_039179045.1. Lineage (GTDB taxonomy): Bacteria > Chlamydiota > Chlamydiia > Chlamydiales > SM23-39 > JBCAXK01. The sequence goes on from JBCDEZ010000010.1 coordinate 29,441, forward strand.
TGTGCATCGGCACCCGCGCCTCCTACAAGAGAGATGGTGTCTGCTTCAACCCGAATTGCGCCTGTATACGTCTCATTGGCGTTGCTGTCTTGCCCCCCGTGCCCGAATAGGGCGTAGCTCTCTGTATCACTACCTCCACGAATCTGTAGATGCCCTCCAATCGAGGCAAACGAGTCTGGCTCCTCTCCTCGAATATCTCCCGAGAAGCTCAGCGTGTTGGTACCGCTTGTCCTCGCATGCCCGATCTGCGCGAACTTGAGACTCCCTGCCGTGTTTGTGCTTCCCTCTAAAATCACATCTCTTCCTACAGACTGTACAATGATATCTCCGCTATAGTTGCCATTCACATTTACAAATCCGTGCCCGATGAGAGCGATGCTATTCGAATTTCCCCCGGCTAGTACTTGGATATCTCTACCGATAGAGAGAAAGATATCACAGTCGACCGTCTGCCCTGCAGAAAACCCGATCTGCGCACGGCTATTCGAAGAAAGACCCCCTCTCAGATAAAGATCCCTTTCTGCCTTTACCGTGATCTGACCGTTTCTAAGAGCAAGCTGGGAGACCCCTGAACCTGTGGTCGTGCCCAAACGCACATCATTGCCCGCATAAACATCGATGCTTCCACTTCCATTCACATTGAAAACACCATGATTGAAAAAGACATCGCCTTGCAAAGCGGATAGCTGTGTTTTGCCAATCCCTCCATTTGCGTTCACGCTGATCGAAGGGCCTATATTGAGATCTCCCTCTTCTGCGATGAGAGCGAATTCTTGGAGAGTCCCGTTCACACGCAAGATGCTACCTGCGCCAAAGTTGAGGTCCCCTGTTTTCGCGATCAGTTTGCAAGAACCGACATCTGTAAAAATGAACGGCTCTCCACAATTCAGCATGTTTTGCGCGGTGAAAGTAAGTTCAGGAATGCTCAGCGCGATGACATCGGCAGCTGCATTCGTGATCTCGATGTTATTCCCAGCAAACACCGCGACTTTTTGCGTCCCCTCTGGCTCGAAATCTTGGTTGAGCAAAAAGTCGCGGGTAGCTTCAAGAGAGGCAGAAGCGAGATGATTGAGGTCAATCTGAGAGTTGATCACAATATCTCTGCCAGCTGTCATGATGAGCGCGCTCTTTTGGTTGGTCAAATCTTGAATGAGATTTGTACCCCCCTGATTACGCAGATCATTCGCTGCTCTGATTGTAAGCTGATCTACTTCCATCAGATTGATCCCCGCATCGAGAAGGTAGTCGCTACCCCCTTCGAGGGTTGCTGTCCCCCAATTCATCAGACGGAGCGGCTGACTCTGCGTGAAGTTGCCCCCTCCTTGCAAAACAAGAGCACTCGTCGCACCGCTACCGGTAAAATTTGTATCGTTGCTGAAGGTGATTGTATCGGAGGCTACGATCGTGCACTGATCGGCGCTCAAAGCATTGGTACCTCCACCGGTGCTCGTAAAAGCATTCGATGTGCAAAAGACAGAGGCGCCTTGCGCGACCAAAGAATTGTCAAGATCGATTGTATCGACAGCTTCTAGATCGATGCGCGCAAGATTTTGGCAGGTGAGCGCCGAATTGATGCTGATCGATCCTCCAGCTCGCATCGCCAATACGGAATCTTGTCCGCTCGCATCGATGATTGTGAGAGGATCGTTGATGAGGATATCTTCATCGGCTTGCAGGGTAAGTGTGCGGCTGCCCCCCGCCAGGAAAAGATTCGTATTGCCGACAACCTCAATGGTGCCTCCATTGAGGAAAGCCGACTGAGTAGTGACAAGCACATTGCTTGCCTGCAGAGCTGTATTGAGGGTGTCTGCGCGCAGGGTAGCGGTCGCTGCTGTTCCTTCATAGATATCCGTAGGAGAGCCCCCATCGAAGCCTCCTCCCGCATCGCTACTTGCTCCTATGTTGATGTCAGTAGGATCAAAAATGAGCAAGCCCGTTTCTCCACAAGGAGCTCTCGTATCAACAAACCCAGTCAAAAAGGGCATAGCGGAAATCTCGACCCGGCCTCCATCTCCCCCTTTCCGACCTCCTCTTGCCGCAATTTTTCCTGCGACAGCTGCGTACTCGCTTCCAAAAACTGTGACAAACGCTCCTCTTCCCTCGAGGCCTGCGTTGCCGAGAATCTCGGCGCCTACCTCGATCGAGACTCGTTTGGCCGCAGGCAGCATCTCTTCCTCTGTTTTGGCCCACGCCTCTCCAAGGGAGGCATTGCCTGCTCCCATATCTCCTGCAACATCAATTTTTGCCCCTCTTTTAAGGAATAGCTCCTCTCCTGAGAGACGCACATCTCCCCCCTTCTCTCCTAAATAGCGCGCCGATACCGTGCCTTTGGAGAGCGTGATCTTGCCTTTTTCCGCTACGAGAAAAACGCGCCCTCCCTCTTCTTGGAATGCCACAGCTTGGATCTTTCCCCTTTGTTGGATTGAGGCGTAGGGACCTTGGCTTTGCAACGTGACCCGGTTCCCCTCAATCGTACCTGCCTGATCGATGCAAGTGGCCTTTTCTTCGCGAGCCTCTCCCATATCTACATAGATGTGCCGATCTGCTGCGAGCAATATACGCGTACCGGCTAAAAGGCGCACCTCACCACGAGGAGCTTGGAGCACACCTTCGTTAGTAACACGAATGCCCATAAGGCACAAATCTTCTTCTCTCGCATAGATTGTCCCTCTATTTTCCACGGAATGGGGGCTTGTGCCTCTAAAGCAGAGGCGCTCTTCATAAAAATCGTCGTCATGCAACGCGAGAGTCGATGCGATCAGGCCATGCACGTCGATCACAGCTGTCTGACTCACCAAAATCCCTCGGGGATTGAGCAAAAACACCTTGCCGTTCGAAGTCAAGCTCCCTTCGATCAAGCTTTTGGTTTCTCCCACAACGCGGTTCAAAACAGCTGCCTGTTCATTTGGCTGTAAAAAGCGCACGCGTTCTTGCGGTTGCAAGGAGAACCGATCCCAGTTGATGATCGTTTTTTGCCCCTTGGTCTCAATCTGGAGATCCTGCGCAGACGCGAAAAAGGTGGCCTGCCCCCTTACGATTACCGGATTTTCTGGTTGTGCGAAAAGGGAGATACTTTTACAAAAAAAAGCTCCGATGCATAGGACTTGGGCAAGCATATAGGTGCTCTTGGTATCAAAAAGTGATCTGAGAAGAAACATGCAACTGCGCTCCACTTTGCTGTGTGATATTGGGAGCGATCTGCCGATGCAAAGGCCATCCCATATCAAACCGAAGCTGCGCATGGTGGCGGTAGCGGTAACGCAAACCCAATCCTATTCCCGTTAGGTAAAGGTATTTTTTTTCCTTGGCAAGTACTCTTTTTACATTAGCTCCCACGCCATAATCGAAAAAAACAAGCCACTGTAGAGTGTCTCTCTCCTTTTTTTCCTTTGCCCAAACGAAGAGGCGCGTTGCCGGTGTGCGGATTTCTGTAGAAAAAAACCAAGCATCGTCCGTATTGACAATCCTCTCATCGTAGCCGCGTACCGTATCGAGACCCCCAAGTCCGTATTGCTCGCTTGAAAGGAGGTTCGCGCTTGCAATCTGCCAAGAGGAGCGATTCACCCACTGCCAGCCTCCAGGGATCGAAGTAAGAGCGCTTCCTTCAGCACGTAGGTAGACATAGCTGCTATCTGCACCAGGACGAAGGCTTGCGAAGTCTTCATCGCTTTGATGCGCAAACAAGTCCCCTGGAGAGGCGAATATCTGCGTCTCCAAAGACCAATGCGTAGCATACTTTGCCCATTGCAACTCATAGCCTACCGCCAACTGCGTGAGGATCGCACGATCTCCTAGAATAGGCACCGCATCGAATACGAGATTGATATCGGTATTTTTGTAATCAATGCCCCATTGAAGCTGATGATCATAACCTCCGACTGGATCCAAAGGTATGAGATAACGCATGCTCGTTTGCCATGCTGTACCTTTTTGTGTGATTCCCTCTGCAAGATCGATCGCTCTTATGCTCGAGTATCCCCCGTAAAAAGTCAGTAAGTGTCTCCACGGGAGTGGAGCGGAATACTGCCCTGTGTGAGCTATAAACCTGCCAAAACGCGTGGTTGTTGTATAACGGTAGAAAAGCTGATGATCTGCGTGAAACAAGTTCCCGAGATGTACACCAAAAAAAAGACGATCTTTTCCTGTTGCTGCAAATCCCGCGTTATCTGCTCCCAAGAAAAGACGGTAGGGACGCCCATCTTCCGAGAAAAAAGAAAGGGAGCAAGTGCCCTCCTCTTCTCCAGGAGAGAGGAGTAAAATTGTCTCTCGGAACGGAGTACGATTGAGCCAGAGGAGATCTCGGCGCACGAGATCTGCACAAAAAGGGAACCCCACTTCTTGCCGGATTTCTCCCGCGAGCTGCTCCGAGGAAAACCATTGGTTGCCTTCATAGGAAATGCATGCAACTATGCTCTCTTCTACAACCAATCGCAAAGTACCCTCAGAAATTTCCTGATCGGGAACAAAAACTGAAACAAGAGGACGATAGGAGTCTTGATAAAACTCCTTCACGATGCCTCCGATCTCCTCGATCAACTCCTCTGAGATAGGGCACCGTAAAAGAATTCCGAGGCGCTCCACCAAAACATGGCGTTCGCCAGGCACATCGAGATCCTCGAAATAGACCCCCTCCTCATCGGGAATCGAGCGAGAGGCAAGGCCTCTTTCCTCCTTCCCGGAGAGGATAAGAAAACGGAGAGCAATCTCATCTGCTGCCTCAAGAAAAAGAGGAAAGAACAAAAAAGAAGAGAAAAAAACAAGATAGCACAGCCGTTTTTTGCCCAATCTTTTCTCCTATTATCTTAGCTCACCAAAACGCGTCAAAAATACGAGCTCCTCGCTATACATTAGATTCCACCCAGGTTTGGTGCAAGAAAAAACCCTCTTCGGCGGGGTCCAGAGAGAGGGCGCGCATCCAGTGAAAGCGTGCCTCCGTCAACCGACCCACCATCCAAAGCGAATCTCCAAGATGGTCATTGATCACTGGATCAATCGGT
>JBCDEZ010000011.1:0-34372 GCA_039179045.1 Chlamydiota bacterium
GCGGACTGTTCCATAGGAGAAAAACTCATCAATCGTTGTCCTAAGGGAGCCTAAGGAGCACTTGGTAGAGGGAGGCTACGATACGATTGGCTGTAGAAAAGCAAATGAGGAGCAAAGGCGTTGATCCGAAAAACGCTACATGGAGACCTGGAATGAACGAAAGAAATCAAGCTATATGAAAGCTAAGGGGTCTTGGCCTAGATGAGGTGGGCATAAGTCTTTGGGGGAAAGGGACGGGATGCGCGCGAAGAGCTCTTGTAGAAACAGCATTCTCTACGATGAGAGGACTCTATGGTCCCATGTTCTACTCAAGAAAACCAAGCGCTCAAAGAGTAGAAAGTTACTGAAAATCTCTGATGAATCAAATAATGAGAACCGAGAGCTAGAAAATCTTCAAGGATAGTCCTGGTTGGTCTGAAAATTTGATTTTTTCAACAGAGCCGAATCACGTGGGAATAATAAAGAATTTCATCTGTGACTACAAGCGCCGGCGAGCATTACCTATTTAAGACGAACCAATAAATGCCTAACCGATTGATTTGTACTCAGCGAGACTTTTCTCAACTAGCCCTACTTTTTACTACTCCGAGCTATCTTTATATGTTAGGATCCGAACCACACAAGCGAGGACTCTATGCGTAGATGGTTTTTCCTTTTTTCGATTTCCCTTTTTGGAGGAGTAGTTGCTTCCCCAAATCTTACTGCTGCCATCTTGGATGCAAGCTTCGATATGCAGGTATTGCAGGACAAAAAAGTGGGCTACTACCTCGCCTCTTTTGATCCCATACATCTAGGACATCAAAAGATGATCGCCGCGGCACTGTCCGAGGGGCATGTCGATTACCTGTTGGTTTATCCTATCCCTGGAAAAGATGTGTGGGAAAAACGGAACGCTCTTTCTTCGCGCCAGGAAATGTTAGCAAGCCTATACGCCTACGATCCAAGGGTTCTTGTCACCAAGTGGACACCAAAGGAACTTCAGGACCGATTCTCTGCTATTGGAAAAAACATAGAGATCATAGGCATCGTCGGCCCTGAGATTGGAGAAGAGAAGCTTCTTGGTTTTGACGCATCGTGGCATACCGAGTACCAGAAAGCATTCATGAGAGGAGTTCCTTTACAAAAGCAGCATTTTTCCGATGCTTTAGGAGCAGTTATGGCTTTACGGGCACGCTCTTTTCTAGTGGCTCTTCGGGAGGAGAACGATCTTTCCCATTTCGAAAAGGAGATTGGAGAGCGTCCGATCCGTAGGCTTTTCCCAGGAATCGAGTACGCTTCAAATGAAGTGCGCAGGGCCGTTGCGGAAGGAAAAGAGTTCGCCCATCTCATCTCTTTGCCCGTACAAGCTCTCATCAAAAAAGAGGGTCTGTACGGATGGATCTCCCAGTTTTCCTGTTCTTTACAAAAAGAGCTACTCGCTATGCAAAGAGAAGCTCAACAAAAACGGCAACATGTAACGCAAACAGCCCATCCCAGAGAAGAAGATTGGGATGGGGTAAAACAGATCGACCGCTTGCACAGCAAGCGGTTGTGCGCGATTGTAGAAAAACATGGGTGGCCTGGGCTCTCTCTTGTCGGACTGGAAGGGGCTGCTGCGATGTGGCTGCTGGTACAGCACCAAGATCATGACATCCCTTTTCAAAGAACGTGCCTTTTACTCCTAGAACAAGCTGTAAAGCAAAGGCAAGTTCCAGCAGAACACTACGCTTACCTCTTAGACCGCGTGCAAAGAAACCAAGGCATTCCGCAGGTCTATGGCACACAGTGGTGTCAAGAAAACGGGGCATTTTTCCTGTATGATGTGCAAGATATCGAACAAGTGGATCAGCGTAGAGCCAAGGTGGGACTATGCAGCATCCCTGAGTACAAACAGCTTCTCAAGCAGGCATACAACTTAGAAGACACAAACTTTCGTTAAATAATCGGCCATGAAAATATGGGAACACCAGACTTGGAACCAGGACATCTTACCCACAGAACAGTTCGCAGGCCAAGAATTTTTCGCGTGTACATTCTCTGGTCTGCCTCTAATCGAGACCGATTTTCAAGGAACGCATTTCTCAGAATGCTCCTTCGCGAGTTGCGATTTGCACATGCTTCAAATGAAGCGCTGCCGATTGCAAGATGTTCTTTTTACCGATTGCAAAATCGTAGGAGTTCCTTTTTTTCTTTGCGAACGGCGGTTTTTCACTCCGCAATTTCAAAGTTGCGTTCTCATTGGGTGCAATTTTTCGCATTTATCCATGCGAGGAATCTCCTTTTGCAAAAGCAAAGTACACGAGTGCTCCTTTCTAGAGGCAGATTTAACGAGAGCGAACCTACAAGAAACAGACTTTGCCGGCAGCTTATTCCACCATACTAATCTTGCAAAAGCAGACTTCAAAGGCGCGCGCAACTACGCGATCAACCCACAGGTAAACGTGGTAAAAAAGGCGCGCTTTTCTCTACCAGATGCTCTTTGCCTCCTCGAGAGTTTTGAGGTAGATATCTTCTAACGCGTCCCAATGCGCGCAGCTTTGCAACTGAGAAAGGAGTTGCTCTTCTCTAGTCATCTTCTAAGGATGGAGGCGCTCTAGCAATGACCCAAAATAGGGAAAAAACCCCTTTCAGATGTCGGTAGTAGTAAAGAGCATAACTGCCTAGCATCATGACAAAAGAGAAGAGAAACGCAGCTGAGAGCGTCTCTCCTAAAAATAGCCAGCCCAAAAAGTGGCAGGAAAGGGGAATGATCAGCCCCGTGTAAGAAACCTGAGTGATTGAATAGTGCTTGATGAAGTAGCTGTATACATAGTAGAAGTAGATATTGCTAGCAACTGTAGTGTAGAGCAAAAGAGCCACATTCTTCCGATTGAAGAGATCCCAGTTGCAGTAGGGAACCTCAAAGGCTCGGTTGCATAAACAAGAGACACCCAAAAAAGCTAGTCCTGAGCCCATCAGGATCACGAGATTGATCTCTGCATAAGAATAACGGTCTGCCTCGAGCAATTTTTTGGTCAAGATCCAGCCATATCTACCGATGAAAATGGCAGCTATTGCTGTGATGATCGACCAGACATAGATCTCATAGACGATCGCAGAGCCACTACTGCAGGAAGTTCGAAGCAGCCAGAAAACCGAAAAAAATCCGCAAGCAATCCCACAAATTTTCCGTTTTTCGAGCACTTCTTGGAAGATGAAATAAGAGTAAAATGCGGTGATGAAGGGATCCAAGCTTCCCAAAAGCATCGCTACTGAAGAGTTCAAATGCTTGAGCGTATACATTTTCAGATAGTAGGGAATGGCGGTGGATACAATACAGATGAAGACAAGTAGGGTTGCATCTTCTTGCACTTTCTGAACAAGAGAACGGAGACCCTTTTGCCTGGCAACAACCAGTAGAAAGAAAGAGCCTGCAACGCACAGTTTGAAGCTCGAAAGAAAATGGATTGGAAAATGGGCCAAAAGGGCTTTGTTTGCCGTATAAGAGCTGGCAAGTACCATGAAAGAAATGGCCAAAAACAGAGTACTCATCGATACCATGTTACTCGAGCAGGGGGATTTCCTAACACAAGCTTGTAGCGCTCCCCTATCTTACGAAAGGTAGCAAAGAGGATCTTTTCAAGCGAAGTTTTCTTGCAAGGAAGGAAAAAAGCGCTTTACCTCCTAAAATAGGACAAAGCGCTTTGGAATTTCAAAGGAACAAAGAGACAAGACGAGAGCGGTTGCTAAATCCATGCAGAAAAGTGCTATTCGTCTGCTGGAGCTGCGTCTACCTCGGGAAGGTCCGTAGGGGCACTTTGCGTGGAAGGCGCACTATTTTCTTCTAGGTCTAAAGCAGCATCTGGGGAAAGAACAAGCTCTTTTTGCTCCTCTTGTGGGGATCCTTTCTCCCCCTCTTCGGTATAGAGGTTTGCCTCCAAAACTTCCTGCTCTTGGAGTTTTGTGAGACTCTCCTTGATCAAGACAGGGGGTGGAGGGAGCAACTTCGATAGATAGGAGGGCTCTTCTTCAGTAGAAGGGGTAGCAGCCTCTGTAGGCTCTTCTAGCTCTACTTTCTTTTCGGGAAGCTTTTCTGCAGTGCGTTTTCTGCGAGAGCGGCGCTTTTTCGGAGGATCTTTTGCCTCATTCGAAGGAGAGTCCTTAGCAGCAGAAATTTTGATTGAGCCCTCGGGACTCGCATTTTTCAGTACGATGCGGGTCTCTTTGCATTCCAGAACCTCATAGTCTTGAATGGGCAACAAGAACGCCTTTGGCTTCTCGGTTGATCGGTAAAAAATGGAACTACCAAAAGAGACGATTTCCACAGACTCCACAGAGTAATGCTCCTGCGAGGATCCCTTGCTGCTGCGGACAAGAAGCTTATAACCTTCTTTCGGGGTAATGATACTTTCGATAATTGGTTCACGGGTAAAAAACATGGCTCACTCACCTTTCTTTAGAGGCCATATGCCCTAGTAGATCCTTGAGACGGGAAACGTATCCCCACTCATTGTCGTACCAGGACACAAGTTTGAAAAAATTGCTATTGCCTAGCTGCATCCCAGCGCCCGGATCGAAAATCGAAGACCGCGGATCGCCGGTGAAGTCAGAAGAGACAACTTCGTCTTCTGTGTATCCCAAAATCCCCTGCAAACTACCCTCGGAAGCCTCCTTCAATTTCGCGCAAACCTCTTTGTAACTAGGAGTGCTACTCGAAAAGCGGACGGTCAAATCGACTGCCGAGACATTGACTACAGGAACTCGGAAGGCCATCCCAGTCAATTTTCCTTGGAGCTGCGGGAGGCATTGTCCAACGGCTTTCGCGGCGCCTGTAGCAGCTGGTATGATGTTGTAGCAAGCAGCTCTTCCACCTCTCCAGTCCTTCTTCGAAGGGCCATCCACGACGGGCTGGGTTGCAGTCACAGCGTGTACGGTAGTCATGAGACCCTCTTCGATGCCGAAGGAGTCGTCAAGAACCTTTGCTATAGGAGCGAGACAATTGGTTGTACAAGAGGCATTGGATAGGACTCGGTGCACAGTGGGGTCATACTCTTGATGGTTGACTCCCATCACAAAAGTTGGCATCGAGTCTTTACCCGGCGCTGTGACAAGGACGCGTTTCGCTCCAGCAGAAAGGTGCTTGCCCGCCGATTCTGTCGTGCGAAAAAGACCCGTCGACTCGACTACATAGTCAATGCCAAGGTCTGACTCTGACCAGGGTAAATGCGCGGGATCTCTTTCGGTAAGGACTACTGTTTTTTGGCCATTCACAAAAAGTTCGCCAGGTTTCGCCTCGATAGGGAGAGAATAACAGCCGTGAACCGTATCATAACGGAGAAGGTAGGCCAAATTACCAGAAGGAACAAGATCGTTGATCGCAACAACACGGAAGTTAGGATCCAAAGAAAGAAGACGAAATAGTAACCTACCTATTCTTCCAAAACCATTGATTGCAATATTTACAGTCATGCTACACTCCAAAATCTTCGATTATTTTTCAATATATAGAAGAATTTTTAGCATGTAAAGCGAACGAACGGAAATCTTTTGCACAAAAAATCAAATATATTCTACGATGACTCGCTCTCCTGCGTCCCCTGTGCGCAATCTTGTACGGATCAACCTTGTATAGCCACCAGCTCTTTCATGGTATTTTGAACCCAGCTCACCGAAGAGCTTGCTGATAACTTTCCTATCATCATTGTACGAGGAAAGATCTCCTTGTTTCACCGCTCTTTTTTCCTTCGGAGAGAGGGTATTGTAGCGTATCATCAGCTCTGCGATAGCTCTCCTTCTAGAGGCTAAGGTATTTTTCTTGGAAAGGGTCACCATTTTATCGGCACGCCTTTTGAGCTCTTTTCCCTTGGCAAGGCTTGTTTCTACACGATCGTGCAGAATCAAGCTCTTCAGCAAGTTGGCAAACAAGCAGCGCCGATGCGAACTGGTTCTTCCCAATTTACATGTTCGTTTTGCGTGTCTCACGCGTCTACTCCTGATTTTTCTTCTAAATGTTGATCGATCATAGCTTTGATCGTATCTCTTGTGATCCCGTAGCGAGAAAGATCCATGCCAAGATGCAGCGACATCTCTTCCAATTTCTCTTTGATTTCAGTTAATGACTTCTTGCCAAAATTCCGAAACCGAAGCATTTCCGACTCGGGCATGATGACAAGTTCTCCGATCGTGTTAATATCGGCACTTTGCAAACAATTTGTCGAACGAACCGAAAGCTCGATCTCTCCAATTTTCAAAGAAAGTTTGGACATAAGATCATCAAAGTCCTTATTGCTCTCAATCTCTCCTTCATCGAAGGAAATCGAATGAGGTTTTACATGATCGAATACAGCGAAATGCTGGATCCCAATTTGTGCAGCAAAAGAGAGCGCTTCCTCTGGAGTCACACGCCCATCGGTAGTGATCTCAAAAATTAGACGATCAAAGTCGGTATCTTGTCCGACGCGCGTATTTTCGACGTAGTAATTGACAAGTTTCACAGGAGAAAAGGCAGAATCAATTACAATCTCATCGATTAGTCGATCCACTTTATGACGGTCTGCAGGAACATATCCTCTACCAATAGCAATCTTGAGATCAATAGTACGACTGCACTCTTGGGTAACTGTGAAAAGGTGCAAGTCGGGATCGACCATTTCGAAAGCGCAAGGGCCTACAACGTCACGAAGACGGACAGCATACTGCCCCCCATTTTCTTGGAGCATCGCGGATGTGACCTCAAGTTTTTTGGAGACCATGTGCATTTTTCTGCGCTCTCTCTCCTCTTCGGGTAGATAGCGGAACAACGCTCCTTTGAAATTGAGTACGATACGGGTCATATCCTCTACAATGCCATCGATTGCTGTATACTCGTGGGGAACGCCTTCGATCCGGACGGAAACGATCGCAGGGGCCTCTAAAGAGGTGTGCATGATCCTGCGTAGCGGATTTCCGATGCTGTGCGCGAAACCTTTCTCAAAGGCTTCGATGATGAAGCGAGAAAAGGTAGTCGAACGAGTCGCCTCATCCACCTTGATCATTTCTGGCATCTCAAATTTGCCGTATTTTAAAGCCATTTTTTTCCTCTATCTAACTAGTTTTCTATACCCTTCTTCTCTTACGAGGGCGGCATCCATTGTGGGGAACGGGAGTCTCGTCGCGCACGATGGTTACGTAAAGACCGGCGCTGAGAACACCTCGAACAGCTGATTCTCTACCAGAACCTGCTCCTTTGAGATTCACTTCACACTCTTTAAGACCCATGGCTTGGGCCGACTTTGCGGCATTTTGCGCTGTTACTGTAGCTGCAAAAGCAGACGATTTTTTCGAACCCGAAAACTTATTCTTCCCAGCCGAAGACCAGGCAATTACGTTACCAGATGGGTCAGTAATAGTAACAATAGTATTGTTGAATGTCGCCTTGACATGAACGATACCCGTGGGAACGGTTCTCTGCGTTTTTCTTCTGGTCTTTACAAGCGCTTTTTTTGTAATTGCCGTCTTTTTCACTTTTTTATTTGCTTTTTCCTTAGACAAGCCCCATCTCCTTACATTTTCTTATTTGCGACGGTTTTTTTCTTTCCCTTACGCGTACGCGCATTTTTTTGTGTTCCTTGCCCTCGTACGGGAAGACCTGCACGGTGACGCTGACCGCGGTAGGATCCAATTTCGATCAACCGGTCAATATCACGTTTGACCTTCCGGCGCAAATCTCCTTCTACCAGGTACTCGGATTGCAACATTTGATTGATTCTTGCAACATCACTTTCGGTAAGATTTTCTGCAGGCATGTTAGAATCTAACTGCAGTTTCAAAATCACTTCCTTCGCAAGAGCCTCCCCGAGGCCATAAATCGATTGCAAACTAATAACCAATCTTTTCTTTGCCGGTATGTCTTTTCCAATAATTCTAGGCATACTAAATACTTTTCCTCACAATAAAATTAGCAAATTTCTGGAATAAAAACCACAAGTAAAACCTCTAAGACACAGAGCGCTTGCGCGCTTTTTTCCGCTTCATGAAGCCATCATAGCGCTTCATGAGAAGATGAGACTCAATTTGCTTTGTGGTATCTAAAATCACTCCTACCAAAATCAAAAGGGATGTGCCCCCAAAAAAACGGTACACAGAGGGATCGATCGCCAGTACCTTCCCAACTAAACTAGGCAAAATCGCAATACCAGCCAGAAAAAGAGCCCCCGCAAACGTGATCCGATTCATCGTGTACTCGAGAAACTCTTGGGTTGGTTTCCCCTGGCGCACGCCAGGAATGAACGCCCCGTTTTTCTTCATATCAGAAGCAATCTGGTCTGGTTTGAACTGAGTGGAGGTCCAGAAATAGGTAAAGAGCATGATCAGAAGAGCGGTAATGATCATATAGGTCCAATTGCCAGGAGAAAGGGCTACCGCAATGAAAGAGAAAAAAGGCCCATCTCCCAAAAACCTACTGATTGTGGCGATCGATATCAAAAAAGTTGAAGTAAGGATCACAGGAATCACACCAGCATAGTTGATTTTGAGAGGAATATAAGAAGTAGAGCCTTGTACTTCTCTCCTTCCCACGATACGCCTTGCATGCTGAAGCGGAATCCTTCTTTGCCCTTGAATAATCAAAATGGTTCCCACTGTTGTGATGACAAAAAGCGCGCAGAGCACAACCAAAGAGAAAAGAGATAAATTGGAGGCCCCTTGACCCTCTAAATTCAACTGTTGAAGAACCGCTCCCAATGTACGAGGAAAAGAAGATAAGATTCCGAGAGCAATAATGAGACTTGTACCGTTCCCAATCCCCTTCTCAGTAATCTGTTCCCCGATCCACATCAAAAGAAGTGTGCCCCCGCTTACAGTCAACATGAAAGTCAAAAAGAAAAGCCAGGGAAGGCCAAAAAGAGTGGGCCGGAGCATCTGGGGAACAATGATACCTGGAAAAGAGTAGTCCATATGTAGGGCATAGCGAGCCAAGATACCCGATTGAAATAGAGATAGAAAGAAGGTAGCTGTTCTAGTCCAACGCCCAATTTTTCTTCTCCCATGATCACTACTCTCTTGAACCTCCCTTTGCAAGGAGGGGACCGCAGCAACAAGCATTTGCAAAACAATAGAGGTAGAAATGTAAGGCATGATCCCAAGAGCTAAGATGGTGAGCTGAGCAAAAGCACCACCAGAAAACATATCGATCAGCTGGAAAAAGTTTTGCGCTCCTCCCGTTGCCTGCTGGAAGACTTGCATTGCTCGCTCCCCATGAATACCGGGAACTGGAACAAATGTACCGATTCTACAAAGTGCAAGCAGAACAAGGGTGAAGAAGACCTTTTTGCGAAGATCTGGAATGCTAAAGATGTTTTTGATGCTCTCAATCATACGCCCTACTTTTTTCTACAACTGATTACAAGGATGTATAGGAGATCTTTTTTTCTTCAAGCTTTCTCATCGCTTCGGCAGAAAAACGGTGCGCTTCAATGCGTACTTGTTTTGTCAAAGTTCCTCGAGAAAGAATTTTTACGCCTCCAGGAATATTTCTAGGAGAGAGCCCTTTTTGGTACAAAGTCTGCGGAGAGACCACCTCTCCATCGTTGTAAAACTTCTCAATCTGATCGAGATTGATCGATAGCCGTGGCTGGTAAAAACGCCCCCGGGTAAAGCCTCTAATAGGCAATCTTCTATGAAGAGGAACTCCTCCCCCCTCGTAGCCATAACGCCTTTTGTAACCAGATCTAGAGCCATCCCCCTTTTGCCCGCGGCAACAGGTTTTTCCTCTTTTTGAACCAGGTCCTCGTCCGACTCTCTGTACTTTCTTTTCGGGGCGATGTGTATCTTTCAAATCATGTAGTGCCATATTCTATTCCTCGCATTTCCCAGCTCTCTTTGCGGTTGCGTAGCTTTTTTAGCCCTTTTACAGTGGCGCGCACAAGATTGATTGGATTGTTGGATCCAGAACTTTTAGAAACAACGTTCTCTAAACCGGCCATCTCCAAAACGGGACGTACCTTCGATCCGGCTACAACACCCGTACCTTCTCCTGCAGGCTTGAGCAAAAGGCGTACACCATCCCAAGCAACATTGATCTCATGGGGTATGGTTTTCCCCTCCATTTCAAAGGAGAAAATGTTCTTGCGAGCTGCCTGCGAGCCTTTTCGTATCGCATCGGAAACCTCGTTGGCCTTTGCAAAACCAAAACCAACACGCCCATTGCGATCTCCCACCAAAATAAGAGCAGAAAAGCTAAACTTGCGCCCTCCTTTGACTACTTTAGAACAACGATTGATGAAGAGGACTTTCTCTTCAAACTCATCTTGTTTGTCTTCTTCTTTTCTTGCCATTTTTCGCCTTTACCTTAAAAATTTAGTCCGCTGGTTCGAGCAGAGTCTGCCAAAAGAGAGAGAAGACCGTGATAACAGTAGGATCCTCGATCAAAGACAACCTCATCGATCTTTTGCTCTTTCGCCCTTTCTGCAATGACCTCTCCTAATTTTTGCGCAGACTCTTTCGATTTTCTTGCAAATTTCGTTCCCCGGAATTCTTTAGAGCGCGTTCCTAAGCCGAGGAGAGTTTGCCCTGTCTCGTCATCGATAATTTGCACAAAAAGGTGTCGGTTACTCTTAAAAACAGATAGACGAGGTTTTGCTGTATATAGCCGCAAGTGTCTTCTAACGCGTTTCGCACGCGAAACGCGCTGCTTTGTTCTTTTTTTCAGTCTTTTTTCCATTACTTTCCCCTATTTTGCCTTCGCGCCTTTTCCTGCTTTTCTACGCACATACTCTCCGCGGTAACGGATCCCTTTCCCTTTATACGGCTCAGGCTTGCGAAAGGCTCGGATTGTGCTAGCAAACTGCCCCACCTTTTGCTTATCAATACCTGAAACAACGATCAGGGTAGGTTTTTCGAGAGTCACTTCGAGCCCTTCGGGCACATCTAGTACTACGGGATTGGAGTAACCAATCAAAAGCTTTAAACGCTTACCTTGCATTTCAGCGCGAAATCCAACACCGATCATCTCGAGATGCTTTTGAAAACCTTCAGAAACTCCGATAATCATGTTATTCACAAGAGCGCGATGCAGACCATGAAACTTTTTGTGCATAGAGACGTGCTCTTCAATACAGACGAGGACGGTATCTTCTACATCCTCGAGAAAAATACCGGGCATGAGATCGCGAGTCAAAGTTCCTTTAGGGCCTTGTACTTCGAGGGAGTTGCCGCGCAAGAGCAGCTTGACTGCCTTCGGCTTTTTGATGGGAGTTTTTCCTAATCTAGACATATCTTACTTCCTTCATTTCTTACCAAACGTAGCACCAAACTTCGCCACCTACGCGCTGCGCGCGCGCATCTTCCCCTTCCAAAACCCCCTTAGAGGTAGATAAAATCGCGATGCCAATGCCATTGAGAACGTAGGGAATATTGGCAACATCTACGAACCTGCGTCGACCAGGCTTCGATACCCTTTTCAAACCACGGATGACAGAGGATCTTCGCCGATATTTCAAAAAGATCCGAATCCTTCTGCGCGACCGATCGACTAAGAAGTGCTCAATGAACCCTTTTTTATGTAGGATCTCAATTACCTGCAAACGGGACTTACTCAAAGACATATCCACAAAGCGGTGTTGTGCTTTTGCCGCATTGCGTATCTTGGTCAATGTTTCGGCAATAGGATCGTTGAACGACATATAAAATATTCCTCTAGTTACTTTTGAAAGGGAAAGCCCAAATGTTCCAATAATTGGATACACTCTTGATCTGTCTCACCCGAGGTTACAAACGTGATGTGCATACCCTGCGTTCGATTTACCTTATCGAGATCTAGCTCGGGAAAAATCTGCTGGTTGCGCACCCCAATGCTAAGGTTCCCTTGCTTGTCCCCTTTGCGTGGAAATCCCCGAAAATCGCTGATTCTAGGAGAGATCACATGACAAAAACGGTCAAGAAAATCGAACATCATCGCTCCACGTAAAGTAACCATCAATCCGAGAGGATTTCCCTTGCGTGATTTAAAATTAGAAATCGCTTTCTTCGCTCTGGTTATGACAGGCTGTCTACCCGAGAGCAGAGCGAGCTCTTTTGCATGATCTTGCAATACATTTTTGTCCTTAAGAGCTTCGGCAATTCCCATACTGATTACGATCTTGAGGAGCATAGGCACCTGCATGATGTTCGCATAGGAATGCTTCTTTTTCATTTCAGGACGAATTTTTTGATAGTATTTCTCACGTAGTTGAGACATAGAGTTACCTTACCTATTTTACCGGTCTGTAGGTGCGCTCTTCTGCACCTTTCGTATACACAAGGAGCTTTTCCCCCGTTTCTCGATCCAAGCGGACGCGCACTCTTATTGGAGCGTCATCGACTACAAGCTGGACATTGGAAATGTGGATCGGCATCTCAATCGAGAGGATTTGCGCTTTTTGCTCTTCACTTTGTGCCTTCATATGCTTTTTGCGAATGTTGACTCCCTCTACGAGAACACGCGTTTTGCCTCGAGACAACACCGTTCCAATTTTTCCCTTGTCATTACCTGCGATAACGAGGACCTTGTCCCCCTTCCGAATCCATTTACTCATTTTATATTACCTCCGGAGCCAACGAAGTGATTTTGATGAAACCCTTGTCTCGTACTTCTCGTGCAACAGATCCGAAAATTCTTGTGCCTTTCGGATTCTTCTTCTCATCGATGATGACACAGCTATTGTCGTAAAAAGTGAGAATTTGGCCATCTTTCTGTCGTGAAATTGGCGCCTGGGTACGCACTACAACAGCTTTGACTACGTCTCCTTTTTTGATGCTAGAGCTAGGAGTAACCTCCTGCACGGAGGCGACAATGACGTCCCCAACAGCTGCATACCTTTTACGACTGCCACCAAGAACGCGGAAGCATTTGACTTTCTTGACCCCAGTATTATCTGCTACCAAGAGCTCTGTTTCTTCATGAATCATGTGCTGGCCGCCTTCGGAGCGGGAGCCTTTGGCTCCTCGACTCGCCATCTTTTGCGTTTCGAAAGAGGTCGCGTCTCTACAATCGTTACGAGATCCCCTTCTTGATATTGCCGTTCGGCATGTGCGTAGTATTTTTTGTAGGTATGCACCAATTTCTTGTAGCGAGGGTGAGGCATTTTTTTGGTCACCTTTACAACAAGGGTCTTCTCCATTTTGTTGGAAACGACCTCACCTTGTAGTGTTTTTCTTGTATTTCTCTCACTCATAGGTTCTCTCCTAAAATACGCAAAATGCTCGCCTTCATTCTCTTTTTTTCCTTCAATAAATGGGGCTTTTCTAGTTTGCGGGCCACCTTCAGTTCGTTGCGAAGAGCAAAGATCTCTTTCTCAAGATCTGCTAAAAGGAGTCGTAAATCTTCGGGAGTCTTTTCTTGCAAGTTCATTAGACAACCTCCACGCGTTCTACAAATCTCGTTGCAAAAGAGAGCTTAGCTGCGGCAAGCCGAAGGGCTTTTTGCGCCTCTTCTCGAGAAACGTTACCCACTTCGAACAGAACAACACCTGGCCGTATGGTAGCAACCCACTCATCGACGCTCCCCTTTCCTTTTCCCATTCTCGTTTCTGCAGGTTTCTTAGTAATGGGCTTATCGGTAAATACCCGGATCCAAACCTTCCCTTTACGGTTAAAAGAACGAGAAATCGCTACCCTACAAGCCTGCAACTCCCCGTTTGTGACCCAGGCACGATCTAGGGCTTGCATGCCGTAGTCCCCAAAGGAGACTAGATAGCCTCTTTTTGCCAAACCCTTAAAATTGCCTTTTTGCTTTTTGCGGTACTTTGTTTTTGCTGGTTGTTGTGCCACGACTACCCTCTTGCCTTTTTATTCAGAAGAAGATCATCACCACGATTGATCCATACCTTCACACCAATCGCTCCATACGTTGTTCTTGCTGTAGCTACACCATAATCGATATCTGCCCGCAAGGTATGCAGTGGGATCTTCCCATCTTTATAACTTTCTGTTCGCGCAATCTCGGCTCCACCGACTCTTCCTGAAATCGCAATTTTGATACCAAAAGCCCCTGCATCCATAGAAGTTTGTAAGCTCTTTTTCAAAATCCTACGGAAGGGAACCCTTCTTTCTAGCTGCTTGGCAATCGCCTCAGCAACCAAGGTAGAGTCGAGATCGGGACGTTTGATCTCTTCCACTTCTATCCATACCTCTTGCCCAGTGAAAGCGCGTAGCTGCTTTTTGAGGTTCTCAATCTCTACTCCCTTCTTTCCAATAACAAGACCTGGACGAGCCGTGCGGATGGTAACTTCGATCTTTCCACTCGTTCTTTTAACGAAAATCTTAGATGTACCCACGCAAATCGACTTTTTGTAGAGAAATTCTCGAATTTCTCGGTCTTCGCGAAGGAGATTTCCAAATTCTTGCTTGTTTGCGTACCAATTGGAAACCCACTTTTTCTTGCGAGACAACCGGAAACCTATTGGAGATGTTTTTTGTCCCATAGTCTACTCTGCCCTCAATACAATTGTGAAATGACTTGTTCTTTTCATGATAGGAACCCGACCCCCTCGGTTTTTTGACTTAGCCCGTTTCATAGTAGGGCCCTCATCTACGCGCACTTCTTGAATCCGCAAAGAAGAGACCTTCAATGAAAAATTCTCTTGAGCATTTGCCACAGCGCTATCCAACGTTTTTTTGAGCAAGCGAGCTCCCTTCATGGGTAGAGTTTTGAGCTGCAGCAGCGCTGTTTCTGCCGGCATCCGGGCGATCAGCCTTGCGGCAAGCCGAGCTTTTCGGGGGCTGATCCGCACATATTTAGTTCTTGCAATAATCTCTTCTGACATATATCTAGCTCTATCTTGATTTTTTCACGTGCCCTTTAAAGGTCCTAGTAGGAGAAAACTCTCCTAATTTGTGCCCTACCTTGCTTTCTGAAATGAACACAGGAATAAATTTCCTGCCATTGTGCACAGCAAAAGTATATCCGACCATTTCGGGAGTCACTGTAGATCTGCGAGAAAATGTTTTGATTGGATGATTGCTTGTTTTCCCCGCAGGAATTTTGGCCATTTTCTCCAATACATGATGATCAACAAACGGCTCTTTTTTTAATGATCTACCCACTGTGTCTACTTCCTATTTTTCTTTTTTCGTTTTTTTACGATCCACTGATTGCTCTTTTGCTTGGAACGCGTCTTGTATCCCTTGGTGAATTTTCCCCAAGGAGTTTGCGGAATATTTCCCTTGCTTTTTCCTTCACCACCTCCATGTGGGTGGTCGACCGGGTTCATGGCAGCCCCCCGGACAGTGGGGCGAAATCCGCGCCATCTGGTTCTGCCCGCTTTCCCATCGACACGCAAACTATGCGAGGGATTGGAGACGGCGCCAAACGTTGCTCGGCAATTCTCATGGATAAGACGCACCTCGCCAGAAGGCATTTTCACCGTGGCATAACCGCCACTACGCGCTAAAATCTGCGCAGAGAGACCCGCAGAACGGACAAGCTTCGCTCCCCGATCAGGCTTGATCTCAATATTGTGCACAACAGAGCCTAGAGGCATCGACTTGAGACGCATGCAAACCCCTACTTTGTAAGGAGGTTTCTCTGTTGTCTCCACAATAGCTCCCACTTCCAATCCTTGAGGAGCAACGATGTAACGCTTTTCTCCATCGAGATAGTGCAAAAGCGCGATATGAGAGGAGCGGTTGGGATCGTACTCAATGGATGCTACTTTGGCCTTGATATCTGCTTTTTCTCTACGAAAGTCGATACAACGATAGAGCCTTTTGTGCCCACCTCCGCGGTGACGACAAGTGATTCTACCATGGTTGTTTCGTCCATGTATTCTTGTTTTCGCTTTGGTAAGAGATTTCTGCCTAGGAGCCTTTTTTACAGAGGATTTCGGAAGAACCAGCTGCCTTTGGCTAGGAGTTGTGGGTTTTCGTTTTTTCATCATAGCGCGTTCCTATTGCCTAATATTCACTCTCGATGCGATTGCCGGGAGATAGTGTAGCGATCGCTTTTTTGAAACCACTTTTTTCTCCCAAACGCCCCCGAACACGTCTTTTTTTCCGAGGAATGTTGATTGTATGCACCGAAACAACCTGGATATCGGAATAGATTTCCTCGAGAGCTCTTTTGATTTCCATCTTGTTCGCAGAAGGATGCACTTTGAAGACATACTTGGGAGACTTGCACTCTCTCATAGAAGGGTTACTTTCCATATCCTGCATACTTTCAAGCAGTGTGCTTTTTTCTGTAACATAGCGGTGTTGAATGATGGCATAAGGAGATTTATTCTTCATGGTGGCCTCCTAACAGTTGCATGAGTTCGCCAAGCGCTCGGTCTAAAATAACAATATCTTTGGCCAAAGAGAGGGTATATCCGTTCAGACTGTGTAGACGCAAAAATTGCGCTTTAGGCAAGTTGCGAGTGCTTTTTATCCAAAAAGCACTATCATTTTGCTCTGAAGCTCCCACAAAAAGAACACGTGATTTATCCAAATTCAAGGAGCGGAGAAACGAGGCAATCGGCTTGGTTTTCGCCTCTTGCAGGCTGTCTTCCGTAAGGACGAGAGCATGCCCTTGTTCGATCTTCTCGGCAAGTAAAGAGCGAATAGCCGCCCTTCTCTCCTTGCGGTTGATCCGAACGCGCTGGTCAAATTTCGGCTTAGGACCAAAAACAACCCCGCCACCTTTGTATTGAGGCGCTGCGTAGCTGCCTTGACGCGCTCTACCCAAACCTTTTTGGGCGTGTGGCTTTTTCTTAGTAGCCCGGACCTCAGAGCGGTCCTTAGTATTGGCAGACCACTGGCGCGCATTCTTGCGAATCGCAACAATGTAATCCTTGATCATTTGGGGATTGGCTCGACGAGCGATCAACGACTCCTCGATGGGGAGAAGGCCCGTCTCGGCGCCTGCAAAATTGTACTTTTTGAGAGACACCCTATCCTCCTAACTTAATCGCTTTTGAAATATACACAATACTGCCTGAGCAGCCTGGTATCGCTCCTTTCACAAGAAGCACTTGCTTTTCTTCGTCTACATGCACAACGCTTAGATTTTGTACCGTCTGCGTGCGCCCTCCCATGCGGCTTGCGCGCGGACTACCCGGAAGAGAGCGGCCTGGCGTGGAACGCATGCCCGTAGAACCAGCAGTTCTATGGAACCCCGATCCGTGAGCGGCAGGTCCCCCTTTGAAACCGTGCAGCTTCATTACACCCTGGAAACCCTTTCCTTTAGTCGTACCCACAATGTCAACGTGAGAGATATCTTTGAAGTACTCTACAGAAAAAACCTGACCCACTTCATATTCGGTCACATCATCCACGCGAGACTCTACGAGCTCACCGTGAGGATCAAGATGCTTTTTCAGATACATTCCTCTGCGAGGCTTGGACATTTTGCGCGCCGATTTGGGAGAAAGAACAATGGAACACATCTGTACAGCTTTGTACCCATCTTTTTCGGGAAACTTCACCATTGTGATGATATTCGGCTCCGCCTCAATCACCGTACAAACAACGAGTTTTCCGTTGCTGTCAAAAAATTGTGTCATTCCTTTTTTGCGGCCAATAAATTTCAGTGACATAAAAGCCCTTACAGTTCAGTCTAAAAAAAATCTATAGCAAAAAATTTTGATGCCTTCTAAACCAGGTTTTGTAGATTGCTTGGTTTAAGTTACAAAATGATGTGCGTAAAAAGCTTCACAGAGTTTTTAAACGACTCATGAAGTGGAGGGAAAAATTTATCCGCGGTTCATGCGAAGAATTTTCTTCCCTATTTGATGTATCATCATATAGGAAGGTGCGATTTGATCTCAAGCGATTGTTTCTTTTTTCTTCGCTCCACAGAAAAGTGGTCGAGGTGGCGCACATAACGCCGAGATCTAAATAGAGAACGATCCGCATCGGGGAGCAGAGGGAGCATTTTTTTTAAGTCGGAGACGCGCGTGCCCAAAGGCACATGGAAGACTCCCTCTTCTTTTACACATCCCGCTACAGTAATCGCTAAGTACTCCCGTTCGGGAATAAAAATTGTCTGCTCTTCAGTTAAAGGCGTGTCGAGCAAAATAGCCTCTAGATTCGCATCGCGGTGGCACTTTGCTCGCGCCAGAACTTCTTCCACAGAAGTCCCTTCAGCAACCGAATAAACCCCAGGCTTTTTTACCGCGCCTTCAACCCGGATAGCAATCATTTTTTTCGAAAAAAAAACACGCCTTCCTCACGGAAAGACGTGTTTTTGCTCGCAAACTGACTGTAGACACTCACCGAGACAATAGCGATCGAGAGAAATACAATGAAGCACTTTTCCCGAAAGGAAACCTGATCTCTCATAAGAAATGGCTCAAAGCCAGCAACTCTTTGTTGAATTCACTTACGTAACCGGAACGCCTTTTTTTTCCTGAGCATCTTTAAGAACTTCCCAGGACACCACCTCGCACAATTTATCGGGATTATAGATGATCGATCCAACGTGTTTTTGGAAGGAGGAATCGATACCGACCTTCCCGAAAACGACTTTCGCAATACCAGACAAATTTGCCACTATAGAACATGTGAAGATGATCGCTGGCAAGGAGTAACCAAGGTACATTGCAGAAGCCTTGAAAAGGACCCCCAGCAGGCCCAAAAAAATCTTTACAGCGGCAAGGTAGCAAATGCGCGCCTTCTCAAAAGCCACTTGTTTAGGATCGGGCTTCATTTTAAGATGCTTTGCATTTGCGCAGCGATTCTCGTGTCGATCTATATCCTGAAAATCGTAAAGAGTAATATTGAAGTCCATGAGGTGATGTCCCACATCAAGCGCAAGCACCAAGGGAACGAGAGCAGCGTCACTGACTCCCGCCATAGATAAGGTGAGGACATTCTTCAGAAGTTGAACCCCCGAGTCACAGAATTTTAGATAAGCTTTACCATCGTCTGTATTGGAAAGCAAATGTTCTATATCGCACGCTCTTTCATAAAAAGAGACAACGCTCATGGAAAACCCCAAAACAAACAAACCCTTCATAGGATAGGAGCATTTGTCAATCAACCACTTAGAAGGCGCCTTGGCATCTTCAAGTAGGTAGCTCCAAGTAGTCACATCTCCGACCATTTGCGCAACCATTTGCGCGATTTTTGCAAACGTGGGGGTATGCAACATGGCTCCTCGAAATCCCTGAATCAGTGACTCGTGCATCGATTTCCCGCAATAAACCTCGGGTATAAGAACTGCCATAGAATCACCTCGAAATGTATAAAAGAATTCAATTTTATAACTAATCTCTGTTTTTAGTATAGAGAAAACGTGGTAAAGAAAAGCCACATAGAAAAGAGCGCGCATCGAGAGGAGCTTTTCCCTCGAGTTGTACACGTAAAATCTCCAAGCTACCTTTTTGCGTAGCCACAATCCATCGATTTTTCCTTTCAAGTACCTCCCCTGGAACTCCTGGGCCAGAACAACTCTGCGTAGGGAGGGATTGGAGAATTTTGCACCGCTTCTTCTCTCGTCCAAGATAAAACCAGGCTCCTGGCTTAGGAGAAAGCGCTCGGATCTGGTTGTGTATTGCCCAAGCATCCCGACTCCAGTCGATCTGAAACTCACTCGGCTCGAGCTTTGGGGCGTACGTTGCCCTGTTCGAGTCTTGCGCTTGTGGACACATTGGGGAGGCCAAAGTTTTCAGTAAAAGCTTCCCGCCCATTTGGGATAGCGCCTCTTCTAACTCCCCCAACGTCATCTCAGGGCCAATCGCAATCTTTTCTTGAGCAAGAACCTCTCCTTCGTCCATCTTCTCATTCATCTTCATGATGGTGATTCCCGTGACCTTTTTGCCGTCCATAAGAGCTCTTTGCATGGGAGCAGCGCCTCGGTATTCGGGGAGCAAAGAGGCGTGTATATTGATGGGAAAAGGGGTGAGATCCAAGAGGGATCTCTGGAGGATCTTCCCGTAGCCTACTACGAAAAAAAAATCGGGAGAAAAAAGCGCAATTTCTTGGTGGAAATGGGGGTCAGTCGCTTTTTCGGGCTGCAAAATGGGGACATCTGGATAGATAGCAAGGGCGGCTTTTTTTACCGACGTATACTCCACCTTCCGCCTCCTACCTTGGGGCCTGTCGGGTTGCGTTACGATGGCTAAAAGAGGAATTGTACCCTCTTGCAAGAAGCGTAGCACCTGCGCTGCAAAATGAGGTGTGCCAAAAAAAATTGCCCTCACACCTGCTGCTCTTGCTCTTGTTCGAAAAGCTCTTTCATCTCTTCTTCCGAGAGCTCTTCAGGGTCTTGGCGGCAGATGCCTTGGAGTCCAAGAAGCCCCCTTTTGGACGTGCGGCAAAATTCGACCCAGTGCACGATCTCTTCAATCGGCTCAATAGTGGAACAAATCGCGTCAAGCGCCTCTTTCAAGGGCAAATTTGAGCGGTAGGTCAACTTAAAGGCCTGCGCAAGACACTGTCTGGCATAGAGGGAAAAGCCGTTTCTTTGCAACCCGATGATGTTGATTCCCCCAAACTTGTAAGGAGCTCCACCTCCTACCGTAAAGGGGGGGATGTCACTCCCGACGCGGCTGAAGCCGCCCACCATGGCATACCGACCGATACGCGAATACTGGTGTACCGGGGTCATCCCTCCGATAATCGCAGAGTCCCCAATCGTCACATAACCCGCTAGCATCGCATTGTTAGTCATGATCACCGAGTTCCCTAGACGACAGTTGTGAGCAATATGGCAATAGGCCATGATTAGACAACCATCTCCGATTACCACTTCAGAATCTTCTCCACAAGAAGAATTGATGGTTACATACTCTCGAATGTCACAATTTTTCCCGATAAAAACGTGAGTTTTTTCCCCTTGGTACTTGAGATTCTGTGTTTTCGTACCTACGCTCGCACCAGGCCAAATGGTTGTGTTTTCCCCCACAGTCGTATGCCCATCTAGATAGGCATGGGACTTGACGGTCACCCCATCTTTGAGAACAACGTGCTTTTTCACAACTGCGAAGGGCTCTATGTGGACATTCGCGCCGATCTTCGCACCCGATTCTACGTAGGCGTGAGGATGGATATCTTGCTTTACCATGACGTTCCGTAGTTCCTTCAGTTCTTCTCTTGCGACAAAATGTCGATCACGCGGTGGGTTTTGCTACGAATGCAAAACTCAATTCTGCTTCTACTGCAATTTTCTCTTCTACGCAAGCCTGCCCTTGAATCTTTCCTCCGTTCGCGCTGATATGAATTCCCTCTACATAGATCATCAACACATCTCCGGGCAAAACGGGCTTGCGAAATTTCGCAAAGCTAATATTGAGTAAAACAGCAAGCCGATCGTGCCCTTTCTTCTTCACAAGAACCCCCCCTGTTTGAGCCATTGCCTCGAGAATCAAAACACCCGGCATTACAGGGGCTCCGGGGAAGTGTCCTTGAAAAAAAGGTTCATTGTAGCTCACATTTTTCTGACCTACCACTTTGTTGCTTTCCAAGTCGAACGAGACAATCTTATCGACCAATAGAAAGGGGTAGCGATGGGGAAGGATTTGAGGGATTTCATTCGCCTCAAAAGGGTGCCTTTCTTGTTTTAAACGGGACATGCACTAGGCTCCATTGCTTCTACAAGATGTGGGCAAAATGCAATGTGCGCTGCATGCCCCGAACGAATAGCAAAGATATCCGCACCAAAGTCGACTCCTGTGAGCGATAGATCACCAATGAGATCGAGGATCTTATGCCGCGCCATTTCTTCAGGAAAGCGGAGCCCTCCAGGGTTCAGGACCGAGCCCTTTTCGATCGATATGCCTTGGTCGAGGGAGGCATTTTGCAGCAATCCCTTTTTTTGCAGCGCTTCGATCTCCTCTTGTAGAGCAAAGGTACGGGCAGGAGCAATTTCTTGGAGATAGGCTTCTGGAGTCAACGAAAAAGCGTAGTATTGGCTCGACAAAAGAGGGACTCCTGGATAATCAAGCGTGTAATGAATGTGCAGATCTTTTGCAGGGAGGGCAACCAAACGAGTATCTCCTTGGGCATAGTAGACGGGCCGCAAAAGGCGGCGGCGGTTTTTGCAAGCGGGTTGGGAAACGATGCCTGCCTTTTCTAGAGCCTCGACAAAAAGAAGAGCACTACCATCGCCAGAGGGGATCTCGGGGCCATCGACAAGAATCTCAAGATTGTCGATACCTATTGCCTTTAGAGCTGAGAGGAGGTGCTCGACCATGAGTACGGATGCACCCTGTTTTGCAAGAGAAGTTGAGCGAAACGTCGAAGAGACCCATGCATAATGGGCGGGAATGGGAGGCGCCTTAGGAAGGTCTTGTCTACGAAAGAAAATACCTGCGTTCACAGGTGCCGGAATCAAGGAAAGGCGCACCTTTCGTCCCGTAAATAAACCAGAGCCTACAAGGGAAACCGTGCGTTCAATAGTGTATTGATCGGAAGACAAAATCACTCGTAACTTTTCATACGAAGGTAAAGAACGGCTATTTTTTCAGCAAGTGCTTTTCTCCAAGTAGCTTTGCTCTTACAAAAGGTGCAAAACCAAAACATTCCACAGCCAATGCTTGCAATCGATACAATCAAAAGATCTCCAAAGCGGGTATAGATAGTCGGCGAGGTGCAAAGAGGCATGCGTACGAAAAGAGCGCCAGCTATGCGCTCGTTTTTGTAGGACAGGGGAAGCGAGCGCTGCACGCGACCTAAAGCATCGACTGCTGCTGTAAGACCTGTGTTGGTCGCACGGAAAAGCGGCACACCATTTTCCACTCCTCGAATACGACCGTGATGGAAGTGTTGCCAAGCAAGGGATCCATCGGGAAACCAAGCGTCATTCGAAAGATTGATGAACGCTTTGGCACCCATTTGGCGTGTCTGGCGCAGGAAATAGCTATGGGTCTCTTCGTAGCATATGGACATACCCCAGGGAACTCTCCCTTCAAATACCCCTGGCTCTTCTCCATGCTCGTAGGTTCCTACAATGCCATACCAAGCAGCCAGACCGCGCAACCAAGAAAAAGGGAGATACTCACCTCCTGGGACCAAAATGCATTTGTGATAGCAAGAGGCAAATACCTGATTGGGACGAAAGTGGAACGCGCCGTTGAATCGCATCGCACGTTTCGAGTCGAAATGATCGAGGCCCAAAATGAGCTCTGCATCGTACTGATTGGCCACTGCCTGGGCAACATACCGGTTCGTTACATGCCACTGACCGTGGACCTTTTCTCCCCCGTAAAGCGCAGGATTAGGGAGGCGTTTCGAGGCCTCATCTCCAAAATAGCACTGCCATAAATCTCGAATCGAGCGCCATGAGTAGATCGGGTTATATGCCCCGAAAGGAACCGCCACCTCTGGAAGGGCGATTAGATCAAGAGAGGAGGGCACCTTTTCCAAAGAGTCGAGAACAAAGATCCATTGTTGCAGAGGATAAATGAAAGAGCTGGGATCGAGATGAGGATCTTTCTGTTCGGGATATAGGCTGGTTTGTACTAGAGCGACCGAAAGATGCTCTGGGGTGCTTTGCGCATCGATTCTCTTTTCGCGCAGATACCCTAATAAGAAAGGCAGCCCCGTCAAGATCAAGACAAAAAGTGCGCGATTCCCATGCCAAGTACGCATCCACAATAAGACAGCCCCATTGGTCAATAGCACCCAAAAAGAGAGCCCATATACACCGAAAATGCTCGCCAAAACAAGGGGATAGTGACTGTAGCCTAAACTAAGACCAACGGGATTCCAAGTAAATCCACAAAGAAGAAAAAGGCGGGACCATTCGAAAAGAGTCCACAAAGAAGCGGCAGCAAATGCAGCTGGATACGAGCACACTGAGGAAAGGGAAACGCACCATTCTAAAAGAGCGAACTGCCCTCCTAAAAATAGACAGCAAAAGAGATGAAAAATCAAGATATACGCACCTTGATACTCAAAGGAGAGCATCCAAGAAAGCTGCACTACGGAGACTAGGGAAAACCAGGCCCCCGCCCAGCATGCTCGTAAGCGACGCGAAGAGATGGCACCGATGGCATACCAAAAAAGCGCATATCCCAAAATCGATGCAAAAAAAGAGCAGGATAAAGAGCGCGCTGGCTGCCCAAAGGCGCAAAGAAACCAAGAGAGGAAAAAAGGGAGGATCTTGAGGTTACTTTTCCAGGGAATTTGGTCGCTTGAGAGAAGAACCATGCACTAAAACATACAAAATACCGCCTAAAATCGCAATATTCTTGAGAAACATAGCAAGCTCGATATCCCGCTTGAGCCCTTCGAAGTACCAAAAGTGGTGAAAAATGATTGTTGTTGGCAGTAAAAAAAGAAGCAAGAGAAAGGCGCCCAAACGCGCTTGCCAGCCGAGTACGATCAAGCCCCCTCCCACAAGCTCAAGTGCAATAGCAACGATGAGAAAAAAAGAGGACCAAGAAACAGCGTGAGAAAATACAACACCAAAAGCTGGGTGCGTTTCGGAGATGACCTGCCAAGAGGCGAGCATATAGACTAGTCCCTCTTTGGCCTCTTGCCAGTGGAACAATTTTTGTACGGCAGACAAAAGAAAAATGGAGCTTAGAAAAAGTCGTCCTAAAAAGAGTAATATACGTTGCAAAATCTGCATACAACACCCATGTTGACCTTTGCTTTCAAGAAAATCAAAATAAGCAAAAAAAATCTATGCATAGATGCGATCTGGGAAAAATTCCCGTATATGGTTTATACTTCTTGAATGGATACATGTCGAGGATCGCGCCACATTCTTCTTGTATTGGAAAGCTGGGAGGCTGCTGGAGGCCCCCTAGATCGTTTCTTATCCCACTATTTTCGGAAAAACCGATTCATTGGCGCAAAAAACCGGCGATTCTTAGCAGAAACCGTCTTTCAGCTCGTCCGTTTGCAGGGCCTGCTCGATCATGGTGTGCTTATCCCTTCCTGGGCTACTCGCCTAAGTAAGTTTTTGCGCCAAGACTCCCCTTCCCCTTCTGATTTACCAGCGCACGTGGCCTGCAGCTTCCCCCTATGGTATTACCAAAAACTTCGAGAAGAATATGGAGACAAAGCCAGCGCTCTTTGCCACCTTTGCAACGAACCTGCTCCTATCACGATTCGTGTAAATGAGCGTCTCAGCTCCCGAGAGGCACTTTACGCAAAATGGAAGGGAGAGCACCCCATCGTAAAGACTCCCCTCTCGCCTTGGGGAATTACTTGGAAGCAGAGGAAAGATTTTTTCTCGATGGATGAGTTCCGGCAAGGTCTTTTCGAAGTGCAAGACGAAGGGAGCCAACTAATCGCCTTGTTTGTAGACGCAAAACCAAGGGAAAAAATTCTTGACTACTGTAGTGGTTCGGGGGGGAAAAGTCTTGCTTTTGCTCCGGGTATGGAGGGCAAAGGGCAAATCTACCTGCACGACATCCGAAGACCCGCCCTGCTTCAAGCAAAAAAACGGCTGAAACGGGCAAAAGTAGAAAACGCGCAAATCACCCTCCCCCAAAAACGTGCAAAAAACCGTTTGCTGGGCAAAATGGATAAAGTACTTTTGGATGTACCCTGTTCAGGATCGGGCACTTTGCGACGCAATCCGGAGATGAAGTGGCGCTTGGAACCAGAAAATCTCACCCAACTCAAAAAAACGCAAAGAACTCTATTTGCTGAAGCATTGCCCTTCTTGCACAAGGGGGGGATGTTATTTTACGCAACTTGTAGCGTCTTTGCCGAAGAAAATCAAAGACAAGTAGACTTTTTTTGCCAGCAGCATCCTGTAGAGGTGATTGCCCAAAAGCAACTTCTGCCCCAAAAGAGCGGGCACGACGGTTTTTTTATGGCAGCGTTCCGGCTCTTTTGCTAAAATGAGATCATGAGATTTTTCCTACTTATTCTTTTTCTTTCTTGCAAGCTTGTGGCATCTCCAAACATGCTTTCGCTGCCTTCGCTCGATTTTAGCATCGAAAATCGGATCTTAGCAAAGGTGGATAAAACCCCTATTTCCGTTCTCGATGTCAAAAAGCAGATGGACGTACTTTTCCACCACCACTATCCCGATCTTTTAGAGAATCCCTTAGCCCGCTTGCAATTCTACCAGTCGAGCTGGCGGCCTGTCTTAGAAGAGATGATCCACACCGAGTTGATGCTCTTAGACGCTAAAGAAAAAGAGGTGACCGTCCCCACAGGGGAAGTCCATCAGAGCTTGATCCGTCGCTTCGGTCCCAGTGTGATCGATACGTTAGAAAAAGTCGGCATCACCTATGCGGAGGCTGAAAATTCCATCGAAAAAGAAATGATTGTACAAAGAATGGTCTGGTTTTACGTAAATCAAAAAGCGCTACAAAGCGTACACCCTATCGATATTCGGTCGGCATATCGCAAATTTCTCCAAGAAAACCCCTCTCAAGAAGTGTTTCATTATAGAGTTCTTTCGGTGAAAGGGAACAACCCGTTTGTAGTCGCAGAAAATCTCTATGCAAAACTCCGCTCAGCACACGATCTCGATCTCGATCGGGTGATCGGGGAATTTTCTGAGGAGAAGGGTACCTCTCTCAATTTGTCTCCAGAATTCAAACGTGAGGCGGAAGACGTTGCCGCCAATCACCTAACGGTCTTGCGCACCCTTTCCTCTCAGGAATTTTCCCAACCTTTCGACGAGATCTCTAGGCAAGGATCCCCCGCAAAAAAAATCTTGTATCTCCGGAAAAAAGAAGAGATTCCCGCACCCACACTGCACGAAAAGTACGAAGATTTACGCTACGGTCTGATCCACCAAGAGGCACAAAAATACAAAAAACAGTACATGGAAAAGCTCAGACACACCTACCTCATCTCTCAATTCATGGAGGAGATACCCGATTCTTTCGAGCCTTTTGTCCTACGCTAGCCAATGCCAAAACTCTCCCAAAATTTCCTATGCTCAAAAAAAATCTCCCGTAGGATTTTGGAGCTACTTGAGCCCGTTCAAGAGAAAACCATTCTGGAGATCGGTCCTGGCAGAGGGTTTTTAACTGAGGATCTTTGCCAGCTTTGCCCGGTGGTTGCTCTTGAAAAAGATGACTCCCTCATCCCTGAGCTGCAACGTTTACCCATCACACTCTTGCATGGAGACGCTCTTGATTTCCCGCTTGAGACCCTCTCTTTCCAAGAAATCGTTTCAAATGTCCCCTACCACATCACCAAGCCTCTCCTGCTACGCCTTGAAAAGTACCGTCATCTCTACACCAAACTTGTGGTTATGGTGCAAAAAGAGGTAGCAGACAAGCTGGTCTCTCCTTTTGCGCACACGTTTTTTGTCTCTCGCATGCAAGCCTCCTTCGACATCACCTACCACTTTTTTGTGCCAAGGAGCGTATTTGCACCGAAGCCGCGCGTCGACTCTGCCGTGATTTCTCTGATTCCCTTGCGAGGGGAGATTGCTCCAGAGACTGTCTGGAACTGGATGCACCAGTTATATCAGAAAAAACGTAAATGCCTGACCACTTCATTGCGCAGCCTAGAGATGCCCCTTCCCGCTCCCCATTTGTGGGAGGGAAAACGGATTGACGGCGTGCCTACACGCGATCTCATCTCGTATCTGACTTCATGCTTTGTCCAAAAAAACAAGAAGGAAAAGAGTGCAACTAGATATACCCGTCTTGAATGAAGAGTTGTGCAAGGAAATTCTTGCACAGGAAAAATGTAGGATTTTCGGACAGGTTCTCCTCGCCTACTCTAGAGAGTTTGCAGGAACTCAAGAAACGGGTCATAAATAATTCTCGACTTTTCTACCTAACTCAATTCTTCAATTGAAATCGGTATGCAACAAGACACATCTAGAAGGTGAAGAGCCAAGCCTTAACCCTTGGGAGATTAGAGATCTCCTCGAGAACCTCTCCTAAAGACCATTCCTCCGATTCCCTCTGAAAAGGAAAGCGACAGTGTTGACACAAGCTATCCCGGTGGATTAGAATGACGATGGGGGCAAAAGGAGGACTACGCATGCTAAATCCGATCCAAATTGAAGAATTTTATCAGGAGTATTTCCACAATTTGAACAAGTGGGCTCACGATGGTATCTTGCGGGTCGATCTACCGATGCTCCATGAACTGGGCATTTTAGAGTCCTTGCAAAGCGATCCAACCTTAGGAGATGATCTCACGCAATATTTCCACGTGATAGAAAGCGCAGAAAAGGTCACACTCTTCAACGAACAATTTGTCGTTTGGATCATTCCGAAGACGGAAGAGAAAAACCCGATTACCTACGTCCTGATCGCCTTAAACCATGAGGAAAAACCCTCTTTAGAAATCGTATTTTCTACTGCGGGCGTCTACAACACTCCCAAATATGTACTCAAAGTATTGCAACACTTCCTCATCGACATGCTCGAAACCGAAGCGACACTGATTTCCATCGAAAAAAACCAGTCCTAAAGGACATCCTGTTCCCTTTCTATTTCCTGAAGAAATCTTGCAATTTCCTGCAAACCAACCTTCCTAAAGACCATCTCCCCCCCTTCAAAAACGAGGAGTGAGGGGAGTCCACCGATTGAGTAGAGGGAGACCACTTCAAACGCTTGGCTTACGTTGATTCGAGCAAAGGTAGCCTGGTTTTGGAGCCTTTTTGCAGCCATCTGAAAACGGGGATGTAACCGTTTACAAGGAGAGCAAGTAGGAGAGTAGAAATCGACGTAGAGGGTGCCTGGCGTGCTATGGATGAGCTCTTGCAAATCGGCAGCTGTAGTGATCTCTTGAACCGGCCTCTTCTCTGCAAAAGAAGAGGCGTTCTCCTTGGACGCAGTTACAACCACGGACGCATTTTCTCGCTGGAACTGAGTCTTTGGAGAGTCTAGAGTTGATGCATGCTCGGCAAATGCGGAACATGCGTAGCATACTAACGGGAAAATATAACGTTTTTCCATGAATATCCTCCTAGTAAAAAGTGATCTATTCGAAACAAGTAGAGCAATTTTCCGATCAATACCCGGCACGCGAAATAGAGTATCATTTTCCTATATTCTTGATGCAACCGGTAGAAATTGCTTCCAAGAGCTCATCTAGGTCGATTTATTTTTCGTAAGGCGCAGCACGTTGCACCCATTTTCTCTTTTGTAAGAGATATCATCGACGAGCTGTTGCATGAGAAAAATCCCTAGCCCGCCAATGGACATCTCGTCTAGAGGCCTATCCATGGAAGGCTTTTTCTGCTCGAGAGGGTTGAACTCTTTTCCCTCATCGATGAACGTAACAGCAATGGTTCTAGCCGTAATGAGCAATACCACTTCAATGGCCTCTTCAGTATCGGCATGGTGTATGATATTGGCCATCACCTCTTCTGCTGCTACCTCTAGATCTTTGCTTTCTTTCTTAGTGAATCCATTTTGCAACGCATACTGCGCAATCCAAAAAAGCATCCCTTCTAAAATCTCGAGATTTTTGGGGAAGACCTTTTTGTGACGGATCGTAGGCTGCTCAAAATTTTCCATACCCAGATCATATCTTTTCTGCGATTTTTTCAACCAGCCTCGCAAACCTGTTCATGAGCCCTACTCTTGAAACTCTTCCCGTTCAAAGTGCACGTAGCCGCTCTTCAACAAGCGCAAGCCTCGCCGCTACTTTCTCTGCAATATTCCGATACAAAAGAAGCGACGCATCTTCTTCCGCTGCAAATCTTCCCTCAAACTCCCCCAAAGAAAACTGCAGGGAAGATTCCCTTTCCCCCTCTGGGGTAAAAAAAGAGAGAGCCTCTAACGCATTGTCGTGGACGTAATCGTACTGATTGCTCTCTTGGATATACTCTGGGCCCCAAAGGAAGCGATCTCCTTTTTTCAAGCAGACCGCCAAGACCAGGCGCTCTCGATTCTCGCTCGGCCAAATTTGGTTTTTTTTGCGAGATTCAGTAACCAAGCTCTCTTCATCTAACCCGATTGTTTCTGTATCGCGCTCATGGATAGAGACATGCAGCGTAATGTTTGCATGGGGAGAATAGGAGAAATAGGGGGAAGAGTCGAGGGCAATCACTAAGGCGTTGGTCAGATTCCCGGAAGCGTCTCCTTCAACAAAAGGAACCCGAAGGACAAGGGGATCTGTAGAGAGGCACCACTCATATCCACAGGAAACAAGAGAGAAAAAGAAAAGTACTAGACAAGCGCATCGAGTCGTTCTTGGCATTTCATCGCAGAAAGAGTGTGAGGAAACTGTTGGAGTACCTTGTTGTAGTAAATGGCAGCAGCGCTTGGCTTGTAGGTCCTTTCATAGAAGCGGCCTGTTTCGTAAAGATTGTTCGCAAAAGCCTCGCGCATTTCTACAAGAAGCTCTTTGGCCTCTTCAAGACGTTCTTCTCCAGGAAATGCCTTGCAAAACTTTCGGTAGTTGCTCTCGGCACTATCCAGGAGATCGGGATCGAGGTGTTCTGTCTGGCATTGGCGTAAATACAAAAACCCCATATGGATATACGACTCGATTGCGAGCTCATGCTGAGGGAATTTCTGCGTGATGGTCTGGTAGGTGCGCGCACTTTCTTTATGCTCTTCAAAGTAGTGGTGCACATCTGCTTTTCCATAAAGGGAGTGAACAGCAAGTTCGCTGAAGGGCAGTGCAGCAACGATCTGATCATAGATTTCGAGCGCATCTTCGTAAGCAGAGAGATAGACAGCGGAACTTTGCCACTTGAACATTCTTTTTCGCTTGCCGGAGCGAAAGTGCTCTGCCACCCAAAACTTGTGCAAAAGGGCTTCTTCGAAATGACGGACATTACTGGCTGTTTCAAGATATTGCGTTAGATAATCATTGCAATATTCAAAATCTCCATAATGGTAGTAGGCCACACCCAGGTAGTAATACATATCCTGCACGCGTGGGTCTTGCCCGTTTTCTCGAATCGATTGCCTGGATAGATCCCGCACATACTCCCAGTCATCTCTAGAGATCGCATCTGCAATCGCAAGATAAGACTGATCGAGATCGCCAAGAAAAGAGGGCTCTATCTCTGGAAAAGGATTGGCCTGCAAAGCCCCCAGACAAAAAAAAGAAAGTAGAAAAAGTTTTCTCATGATAGAACCAATTATACGGTGAAAGAACCCATTAATCTAGGGTTTTTCTCCAATTCTGCCTTTTCAATCTGGCTCCAAGTAGCTATTGCCAGCACTTTTTTCCTGTGAGTTCTTTGGAAGTGTATCTTTAAAGGCGCACTGAACGCGAGCATCGTTGCGTATTTTTTGGCCGAAATACGCGCAACATAAACGCTTTTTGGCTGCTATGGCGGTTCAAAAGCGAAAAGCTTGCTCCAAAGACCACCCCTGCTGAACGAATCCTTATACCTATTTCACTTGGAAACCTGAATTAGGCAAAAAATAGAGATGGACGCTATTTGTGATCTGTTTCTTCAGTTCGTGGAAAAGCTCTGGACTTAAGCGAGGATAAACTTTCCCAAAACTCCACTTTTTTGTTTCTGGAGAATTTCCTTACACAACTCTTCAGTGAAGATGGGTATATATGAGACGCGCTCTAAGATCACGGGGTCTCGGTGCCACTTTCTGCCAATTCGATAACCGTATCACCAAGAACAGAGGGTGGATCTGCAGGCCTTTGTAGAACATCCCGATAAATACGCAGAGCAATAGCAGCACGGCCCTCGCGCATGCTTTGATGCCGGAAAAATTTGACGAGCACATGGGGACTGTACCAGATTGCGCTAAAAGCTAAAGAATATGTAAAAGGAAGGTTGTTGTCAGAATAGCGAGAAAATGTGAAGGGAAGCACGAAAGATGCAGCGACAACCGAGGCAACGAATACACCATACGTGAGCATCTCTAAGCGATCTTTTTTTTTCACATTAGGAGAAAAATCGCTTGTATACTCCCCAATCAAATTGTTGATTTCATCTAATATGTCGTGATTCTCCTCACTGACCTGTTCTTCAGAAACTCTCAAGTAGGGCTCATCTAAGGGAAGAAAAGCATTGCGGCATGCAGTAAGGCAAGTAGACCCACTCTCAGGGACATCGGACAGATGCACTAGAAAAAGAAGTGTGATCAACCAGCTTTCCTCAGCATAGGATATCCGTTTGGTGAGCCTCGAGGCTAGGATAGAACCGAATGCAATCAATAGAGCCCAATCCTCCAGGAAAATAAACTGGGCACTTATAGCAAACATTATATCGCTAACAGTGATTGTAACCATGTATCTGAACGAGGACGCATGCAGGGCCTCCTTTTCATATATTCGTTGATAGGGTTGGAATTCAACTAAATGGTCGGGTAGAGAGGAAAAATGAAAAGCAATTGGGTGGCGACAAAAAGAAAACATGCATTAAACCTTAACAAAAGCAAAACCATTTTTGCGAGAACTTTTTACCAAATGCCTGGAAGGGAGCTCGCATTTACATTTCTCTGCAAAAAATTTCTCCCAGTTTGTTTCCACGCGTGCAAAAACAGTTTTGCATCCGTTTTAGACTTTTCTTACCTTGTACGTCGCAGAGAATATGCAAAGCCCATTTTCTAGCTAGAGACATGTTTTGCAAGAAAGTAGTCTTTGGAGAGCTATAACCTGTTGTAGGCTCAAGATTTCTTCAAAAAGAGATCCTACCTACCTGGGTTTCGAGTTTCAAATCATCAAGAATTGTCTATCTTCAGGCAAGATATTGCGTGATGATTTTTTAGGCTGGTAGGTGCATGCAGCATATCGGTTTTCGGTACTTCTATCTTAAAGGTAGGTTACACCTATCATTTTTTGATTTCTTCTGGGGTGGCTCTATCTTTGTGAAACGACCACCTTACATCACATATAGACCTTTTGGTGGCAATTTTTTTCTATCCTACTCATTTTTAATGAATCAAACCCGAAACTCAGGTTACTACCCATATTCCGCACCCTTTCATGTTAACGCGTATATTTTTTCAAACGGGAGCCTCAACATTGCAAGTATATGACGTTGAGTTAGGAATGTAGGTTACTACATCCATTTCATTTGAAGAATTGAGTTCCACCGAAGAATAGAGATGGGAGCGATTTGTGATCTGTTTTTTCACTTCACGGAAAAGTTCTAGACTCGGTGGGGATCAGCCCAACCCCTACCTTTTTTCTTGTGAAGAATTTCTTTACGCAAATCTTCATTCAAGATAGGTGTACAATACTGATCTGCTCGACCAGAGGAACGAGGTGATTTTCCCTTGGTGAGGTCATACATAGGCATAGGATAGCAAAGTAACTATTAAGATTTTTTTGAGAAAAATCGCCCAATCTTGTACTACAAAAAGAAAGGGAAAAGAGCATGCCAAAAGACCCCCTCCTTCCATACGAAGATTTGCACATGACAAAAAGTATTCTTAGAATGGAGCTCAATGTCCTTGCCTATGCCATCATACAGGGGGAACCTCTATCCCATCTGCACTCCCTTCTAAAAGAGATCGATCAAGTAACGAACAAGCTAGGCCAAAGGGAGATGCAACTAGCCGTTCACGATATATCCTACCTTATCGACCACTACTACCCAATTTCCGAGAGGACCGAGTGGAGTGTGATCTCTTCTTTAGGAGAGAAATTTCGCTACATCGACCGGCAGACTCTTTACTAACCTGAATTCCGGGTTTAATTGATTCAAGAAGAGTAGGACCGGCAAAAATTACTGGAAAAAACCTCTCTTCCCAATGTAGGTAAAAACCGTCATTCGTCAGCAAAAAAATCATCTTCTATTTTTGTATTTCATAGGGAAAAATTTCTCCATGGAAGATTTGAAAACAGAGAATTTAGATCATCTTGGCTTAAATTGCCGAGATGTGCGAAGAGCTAAAGCTCCCGGAAATGATCGATATAGAAGTGGGAGAAACTGCGCATAACAAGCACATTTCTTTTGGGCAACTTGTGGTATGCATGATCCTAAATGGCCTGAGTTTTGTAAGAAGGATCCTGTATCTTTTCATTGTACCGGTACAGCAAAGATCACCGCCCCGATTTGACCTGAGCTGTTTTGCAAGGAATCTCTTCCAATCAGGGGAATAGTTCGGATCAAGTTGCTTGTCAAAGAAACCATCGATCAACAGATAAAATGTGACGGAAAACACCTATTTTGTCGGAGATAGTGCCCTGTGTACAGAAAAGACTCTCGACTTGATGCATAAAAAGAGTCTGTTGTTTGTAACGAAAGTCCCAGAAAAACTAAAAGAGAGCAAAGCCCTTGCGCTAGCGACAAAAAAGAAGAATTTACTGCTATTGATCAGGGATACTCTGTACAAAGAGTGGCCCTCTACATATGGTGTGGAACAAAGGTGGTTCGTGTTTTTCAGCGAAGCTGCGTATGCTAGAAAAAGCAAACCGCTAGAAAAGCATTTGCAGAAAGTAGTCGAGGTTGCTTTATCTTGAGTACAAATGATTTAGAAATAGAGAATGCTTCAGCAGAGGACATGTTAAACATATACAAAGAACAGCAAAGCGTGGAAAGTGGCTGAAAGTACAGATTGCAGTTGACGCGAAGACTCAGGAGATCATGGGTCTAGACATCACCGATGGTCATACTGCGGACTGTTCCATAGGAGAAAAACTCATCAATCGTTGTCCTAAGGGAGCC
>JBCDEZ010000012.1:0-31883 GCA_039179045.1 Chlamydiota bacterium
ATTGATCATATACAACCATCTCCTACTGTGGAAGCAATCATCAGCGAGGGGCAACAACCTCAAACTGCGCTAAACACAATAGAAAAAATTTTTTATGCCATTTTCTCATTTGCGGCAACTCGCAGCCTAAATTGGCTGGCAAAAACCTCTATCAACTGTCTAGGTATCAAAAACTTAACAAGAATCTACCAAGTACTCGAAGGCAAAATGGCCGAAGACGGTATTCAGGAATTGTTCTTGGGTTCTATTTGTAAAAGATTCACCCATAAATCCAAATTCTTTGGTTTTCTGGAGAATAACAACGTTCCGGAAGATGAGCGAAATCTCTTGATGAGGGCTTCTCAAGGAAATCAGACTCTATTTGAAGAGGGATTCACACCACTCATGGTAGCAATCCACGAGCAGCGCACCGATCTTGCAAAAAAAATCCTCGAACAATGCGAACGAACAGATATCAACCGGACAGCCCTAGGACAGTACAAAGATTTTGCAATGGGCGCTCTGCAGATCGCCATTGACTTGCAATCGCCTCTTCAATCCCAGTTAATCGAAAAAGGGGCTTGTATCCAAGGAGCTGCAATCGCAAAAATCTTAGATCGAGATACCGAACAGTTAGACCAAGATCTGATCTGGCACTTGGAGCGGTATGTCGAGGCTCCTATTGAAAAGATAAACTTTCAAAAACAAATCGGCAGAACGGGATATAGCAAAACTCCCTATTCCCTTGTACAAAGACACATCGAAAATTTGGAGAACAAAATAGCAGCAGGCTCCGAAGAAGGAAACGCCAAAGATAGTAAGCTCAATGAGCTCATACAAAAAAAAGAGGTTTTTGCAAGAATCCTTGCCCATTTAAAGAAGAAGGGCGGCTTGGACAAACCGATTTACAAAGATGCAGGTTTGCTTGCTCAATAAAAAGTAGCAAACAAGCCTGGCAGTGC
The DNA here is from genome assembly GCA_039179045.1 of Chlamydiota bacterium. Classification (GTDB taxonomy): domain Bacteria; phylum Chlamydiota; class Chlamydiia; order Chlamydiales; family SM23-39; genus JBCAXK01. Next base: position 942 of record JBCDEZ010000012.1, read on the forward strand.
ATGGACCGCTTCCGATAGCTAGGGCTGGAGAAAACCCCTTTTACACTCTTTACCAGCCCCAGCTACACTTTTTACTGTCGTCATATCTCAATGAAAAGCTGGTAAAACCATCAGAAATTCTTCTAGAGATTCTGCTTTTCTAAAGTTTCTATTCATAACATTTTTTGCGTTGCATTCTAGTGCATTAGGCTCAAAGTCAGCAAAAAGAATGTACGTGAATGGTCCACTCTGAAACAGGCTTTTTTGCGAGTCCACTGCCTAGAGAGATACGAGTTATAAATTCAAGCAATTAGGTCAAAGTGAATTGCGAATGCTTTTTCTTAATTACAGTGCGAATGAGGGTGGATTTTGCATCGTTTGTTTACGCTAATGAAGATTTTCTCGATCATTCTTTTCTTTGCAATGGCTCCGTTCTTTTTGCAGCCCTCCTTGATAAGAGGATGCTGCTTGCTCTTTTCTGGAAATAAAAAGAAGACAGAATTCCGAGCCAGTTTTTTTCAATCTATTGCATGTTTCGTAGGCTATAATTTTACGCATATCATAGCTCTTGGCTATTTGAGAATACCTAGCGTATTTGAGGAAGCATTCTATACCCATCTTGACTGAAGAATTGCGGAAAGAAATTCTTGCATAGGGAAAAAGTTCGAGTTTTGGGAGAGTTTATCTCGACCGAGTCCAGAGCTTTTCCAGGAACTGAAGAAACAAATCACAAATAGCTCTTCTCTCTATTTTTCCACCTTAACCCAATTCTTGAAATGAACCGGGTATAAAGTGATTAAGAAGAGACCTTCCATGCTCAATTTTTTGCCAAGAGAAGAATTTCCTTGCACAACCCTTCGGTCAAGATAGGTACATCTAGAATTTCTTTCTGCTGACAGAAAAAGAATTGAGAATATTCTTCCTTAAGATTGTATCTGGACGAAAGAGAGTATATCCCATTCTACAACAAAAGAGTTCTATCGATTTGAACAGGCTTTTTTCATTGGCTTTTGAGAAAAGAGTCCTTAATAGAGTTGATGGAACACAAGTCAATCGTGCATTGCTATTCAATTGAACCCAGCTTATTTTTTCACGTAGTGCAAATCTTGTAGACATTGACCGCTCTCTCCTAAAGTGACTTTGATGTAAAATTGTTTTACATTTTTCTTTCATCTGTAGCAATGGAAGTTTAGACACTGGAAATCAATCTATCAAATAGAGCAAAGAAGTAAAAGAATTTGCTAGATAGAAAAAGATGAAAACTCTGTATACCTCTGCTCTCAAACTGCATTCGGCTAGGAAATCGAGTGCAGAAAAAATTCCTTCGAGTCAATCACCGAGTTTCGCTTTCCTACTTTTTTCTTTTGGGAACTTGTATGCAAGTTTTTAATAGAACGTTCTACAAGCTCTACGAAAAAATTATAGATTGTGTGATTTAATCGAATATTTTACCGAGTAAAGAGCTTGTCAAAGAGACACATTGCTCAGGACTTTCCTCCCTGTGCAACGGTGGACAGTGGTTAGTGGCAGGCGAAGAAAAGAGGAATAGAATAGGAAATACCCCAAGCTCTCCTTGCAAAGGCTCTTAATAGCTCTAGTTAGAGGAAAAATCTCGAGTAAAGGATGATTGAATCGCAAAGACTGAAAAGAACTACAGTATCTCAAGAACAGGGCATGAATAAGGGAAAAACCAAAAAGAGGGAAATATCATATCTTCGTAAATACGTAAAATCCTATCCTAAGAATTTTTCAAAAAGCTCTCGAAAAATAGTGGAATTTGTACTGAGTCTGTAGAGATATGAGTTAGAGAAAAACGATGGAAATTTGTCACCGCAAAGAAAAAGATTGGGTACCATGGACAAAAAGTCGCTTGTTGAAAGGAGCTTTGCCTGAATCCAGCACTTTCGAAGAATCCCCAAAACTTTTGAAATTATCCTAAATTCGACTGAAAAGATCGTGCAAATTCCTCGCTCCACAGTTCTGATTAGATGAGCAACGGAACTATGTGTATTTCTTAGAAACGAAGGATTTTTCTCAAAACCTGTCATACAGGAGAAAATATTATTCTTTCGATAAAGGTTAAAGAACTACACAATAGATGAAAAGATTGGATTTCTACAAGGAAGCAAACTCTTCTTGAATGAGCGAATCTCTCCAAGAGTCTTGCTCTAAAATTTTTGAAAAAGCCTGCTCTTTCCCGAGTATTTGCAAGCTTTTCTTGGCTCGAGTCGCAGCCGTATAAAGAATTTTCTTCCCGAAAGAGGCGCTTTCCTGTCCTAAAGAGAGCAAGACATGGTCAAATTCGCTACCTTGACTTTTGTGCACCGATAAGCAAAACGCAAGTAAATAACCCCATTTTTCTCCTAAGGGCTGTGCAGGCAGTTCTCTGAAATCCTTCCCTTCTTGAAAAAGATAATGGTCTTTTTCTGGTGACTGCGCATGGCGCACACACACACCAAGCGTTCCATTGTAAAGGGATTTTACATAATTATTCTCTGTGGTAATGATCGGAAGATACAACACCTTTTTTCTCAAATTAGAGGCATATTCCAAAAGGTGCTGATTGAAAAATGCAACACCAAAAGGCCCTTGAATATGCGTTGCCAAAATCTGCCATCGAGCTAAAAATGCAAAGGCTGATTTCGCATTGTTTATCGTAGAATATTCTTCTAAATACTTGGATAAAAGTCTGCACGCAGTTGTATCTGGATCAGAAATCTTATCCAAAGAAAGGAAGTGTAGCGAGGCACTCTTTTGGAAAAATTCACGAAAATTCACCTGATCTGGTTTTTCAAGCATAGAGACAAAAACGGACAAGTCTCTCGTTTCAAAGCGTTTTGCTTTTTCTAAATAAGTTGCTTGAAGAGGGGTATGCGTGAAGTCATGGAACACACTTCCTGCATCGACAGAGGGCAACTGATGAGGATCTCCTACCAAGACCAGACGGGTTTTTTCTCTTATGCTTTCCAAGAAACGGCCCATGAGATGCGCGCCAATCATCGAGCTTTCATCTGCCACAATCAAGTCATAGGGAAGGGGGGGGAGAGAAGAGGGAAAAGAACCATCTTTCTTCATTCCTAAAAGAGCATGTAGTGTCTTTTTGACAATACGCCCGCCTCCCACTCTACCAATCCGCAAGCTAAGCTGGTGCACTGCTTTTCCTGTAGGGGCTGTGACTGCAATTTCAGCGTCTGGATGGAACCTTAAAAAGAGCTCTAAAAGAGCCACGATTGTGTAGCTCTTACCCGTTCCAGGACCACCGAAAATCAGAGAAAAAGGAGATTTCCAGACTTGAAGAAGAGCTTTCCTTTGCTGTGCATCGAGAGTCTCAAAAAGAGCGCTCCGAGTATCAGGTAAATCCAGGAAATTTTGGCTTTTTGCGCTAATTAAACGTCGGATATTCCGAATGATCCTCGATTCATTAATCCAGTTACGCTGCAAATACAAAGATCCCTTCCAAAAGCAAAGGGGAAGAGCTGGAAAGTCTGCTCTTGTGGAGGGAAAAGCGCAGTAAGAAGAGGAGAGGTATTCTTCTGCCGTGTCGAGTAGCTTCTCTAGTTGTTTTTCATGGGGAGCAAACCGAAGTAAATCGCTTTTTGGGCCAAGACATAGATGTCCTCGATCTGTATGATCCCAAAGAGAGGCGAGAAGCAGGTGTTCTTCACTACTTCGGGGTTTGAGGCTGCGCGCCGCCTCCCAAGCAAAAAAGGAACAAACTGCTTCATACGAATTTTTTTTGTTTTGGTCAAACATGCAACCATCAACCCATTTGGTATAAAAAAGACTCTAGAGGAGACGAACTGTGTACACGAGCCATCTATGACAAAGCGTTACCCCCCCTGCGTGCAACCGCGCATCTAGAAAAACAGGCAGCAACTATGCATAGATTGCGACTAAAAGTTCCAAACGCATGTCCAAAAATCTGATAGAGCTTTGTACTTTTAGAGAAAACTATAGTGACAAGTTCCAGGAAATGCAAGAAAGAGCGAAACAACGTGTATTTCTCAGCGGCCTGATTGAATCGAACCAATACAACGCCTTTTTAACTGCGCTCGCCCAAAGAAAAGTCACTGAAAACAGGCGCAATGTCCCTGCCGTATGAATGGAAAAAAGACGCGCTTTTTAGATAATGGTGCCAATAAAAGGAGGGATTATTCGCCGCAACCAAATTCGCAAAAATCCTTTCCAAAGGATCCCGGCCTTTTCGAAAGCTTTAGTCAAAAGTATATCGCAAACTTTTATTGGAATTCCCAAGTTCGCATGCAAAGAGCTCGACAATGTCGGTGTATTCGCGTACTTTTGGACTGTTTTGATGCCCAGTTTCTGTTCTTTTTGAAAGATCTTCTCGAAGGCAGTCGAATGTGTTTTGGCAAAAAAACGCCGACGCATCGAAAAGACGATTGTAGGGATTGTCGCTTCGTTCAATTGAAGTTATCTGTGACAATATTTAAGATTTTTAAAACTACTATTCTATAAAAACTGACTATAAAATGGTATTTTTTATCAAAAAGAAGAATAGTTTTTTTATTTTTTTCCTCTAAAATTTTCGAGAGTAACGAAAAAAGAGGGATGATCCTTGGAATAGGATAAGACTGTGGGGCCAGAGCGGAAAAAGATGAAAAAGACCCCTCCTATTTCTTCTCTACTCGATGAACGTCGTAAATATTTTTTTACTGCTTTTTCATACATTGCCCCTTGCTTCTCATAGCCCTGGGCGAGGGCATACTCGATAAGATACGAACCGTAAGGAGAAGGCAGTCCCTCTGGAGGTGCATGCGACTTCCAATCGACAAGATACCACTTCCCTTCGTAGAAAAACAGGAGATCGATGACCCCTCGATACAATATTTTCCCCTCGCGGAAAGCAAATGCGACTTCCACACGCTTTTCCTTCCAAGAGAGTTCTTGCGCGGAGGGTCCACCAGGAAACATGGGCGTACAAAGGGCTTGGCACACCAATTCCTCAATTTCTGCGTGAAAGGGATGATAGGTCTGAGGAAGGAGATCTAAGGAAAGCTTTTCTACTCCTTGGCTCCTTTTTTTCAGCTGCTTTTCCAAAAGAGCATGCAGAAGCGTCCCTGTTTCTGCCCCTAAAGGAAGTCTAGATGAAGATACTCCTTTTTCTTGGGGTACAGGGGAGAAAGAGGCATGGGCGCGAAGGGAAGAAAACGACACCGTATCATGTTTAGGTGGGGAAAATTTAGGGGGAGGAATGAAAGATCCCTCCAGAAGGTTCTCTGATTGAGGAGAGTAAGAAGAGGGGTAAAGACGGGTATAGTTGAGTTCTAAATCATCGAGTAAAGAGATGAGATCTTCCTCTTTGACCTTGCGCATATTTTCATACAGCGGCTGTCCGTAAAGGAAGTGGGATAAGAAGAGCTCCATGCTCGATGCCGCACCCTCTTCAGGAACATTTCCTACAGTACCGCATACGATAGGAACGTAGAGGCGCTCTTTTGCACGAGTAAGAGCGACGTAGAGCTGACGGAATTTTTCCGCTTCTCTTTCTGCGTCATGCCCTTTGGTAGGCACTCTTGCAATGAGTCCTAAAGGCACCACCAAGTCAAACTCGAGTCCTTTACTCGCGTGGATTGTCATGATTTGCACTGCCTCTTCATCAGCGGCAGGGACGAAGGGTGGAGCTTGCTCTACTCGCTTCCAAAAAAGATCGAATGCAGCTAAAGAAAAAGGGCAGGTTTGTGCTACTTCAGCCACATGCTCCACGATGCGGAGCGCGTCTATATACTCGCCTCGGTCGTAGAGCCGTTTTCGTACCGATTTCCCCTGAAAATGTTCTCTACAAAAAAGAGACCAAAAACACCCAAATCCTTGCTTTTCCAATACCTCTTGCCATTGAAAAAAGCGTGTCCTTAAAGACTCTAACTCAACCTCGGATGCAGCTTGGATTGTATGAAAAAAGTAGCCGCAAAAACTCGTGAAAAGCGCTTTTCGAAAAGCCTTTTCATCGAGTGGAGAGGCGATTGCTTGAAAAAGATCGTGAAAAGCTGCAAAAAGGGGGAGCTCTTGCAAAGGCAACGAGGATTTCATCGCACAGGAAAAGCCCCGATTGCATAAAAAGTCGCGCACTCTTTCTCCCTGAAAGCGGTCTTTTACAAGAATCGCGGCTGTTTTTCCAGGTCTCTCTTTTTGAAAACGTACCAGTACGCGCGCAATTTCTGGATAGAGGGACTGCTCTTCGGCCTCTTTTATATGCCCTTTACCCCGCTTGCTCTCGGCATATGAGAGCCAAAAACGGAGCTCTGGAGCGCCTTCGGTGGCTTCTTTTGCGTAGTGTACAGGAGAGTAAGCGAGAGCATCTCCTGTTTTGGGCAAAAAGAGCCATTCTTTTTTATAAGAAAAAAAACGGTTCAGCCCTTCAACGATCGTCCGGTCGGAGCGGTAGTTGGTATCCAACACATAGTGCCGGTCCATAGAAGCGCTCGCCTCTAGATAGGTATAGATATCGGCATTCCTAAACCCATAAATCGACTGCTTGGGATCCCCTACAAGATAAAAAGCGCGCGCCGACTGGAAAAAAAGTGCGTGGAAAATTTCCCACTGCAGCTGGTCTGTATCTTGGAACTCATCGATCATGATCGCTAAATAACTCGACCGCACCTTTTCCAAACATTTTGGATGCCCAAGAAGAGCTGCTGCCTGCTCGAGAAGATCATCGGGGGAGATGTCTTGCTCTTCGAGCAAGAAGCTCGCAAAGGGCTCTTGCACCTCACTTTGGATGTTGCCAAGAATCCTCTTTACGCTCCGCGCTGTTGCGACAAGAGGCAAGAGGTGTTGAGAGGCTAAGGAGCTGACCTCTTCCCAAAAAGCGGAGGCGCGCGCGCCTCTTTTTTTGCGGTTTTCGGGAGAAAAATGGCGCAAAAGACCCGCTTTTTGGTCCATCCACAGAACAAAGCGCTCCCACGTGAGAGTGCCCCGCAAAAAGTCGTGGAAATACGCGACCTCTTCGAGAAGAGAAGAAAACGCGCGCTTTTCTTTCCGATAATAGGGATAGGCTTCTTGGAAAAGCATCTCTAAAGAGGGGCGCTCTTGAACAAAAGAAGCGAAATAAGGGGCTTTTTCCAAGAACATTTCGTATACGCTTTTTAACGGCACAGAACGCCGCTTTTCCCTCCCTTTTTCTAGAGATTGGTACACAGCATCAAAGCTCTTTTTTTCCTGAAATACCCATCGTAGTTCCAAAGGGTGCAAACGATCTGGATCGAGAGAATACAGAGATTCGCGAAAGAACTGCTTCCGCTTGCGAACGCGCGCACTGTCTTCCACAAGAGGTAAAGAAAGGGGCATGCCAAGGGAAAAGGCGTGGTCTTGTAAAAGCTGATGACAAAATCCATGGATCGTATAGATGGGAGCCTCATCGAACAGATAAAGAGCATTTTCGAGCAAGAAAATCGCTTCTTGGGGAGGGCAAAGTTCCATGTAGGGGTATAAAGGGAGATCTTGCCGGTAGGCAGAGAGGACCTCCTCGATATTTTTCCGTATTCTACTGCGTAGCTCTCTTGTAGAGGCATTTGTAAAGGTAACCAGAAGGATCTGATCGAGAGAAAGTCTCTCTTCCAAAAGCAAGCGTACTGCGATGTGCTGCAAAGCAAATGTTTTTCCCGTCCCTGCTGAAGCCTCAAGTAAACAGCGCCCTTGCATTTTGGTCATAGGAGAGAGAACATCAAACGACATCTTGCACCTCTCCTTTAAATACGGGAATAAAAAGATCGGTAAAAAAAGGGTGCCACTCTCGGTAAAGTGTCGAAAAAGAGGAGGGAGCCTCTTGTAAGAAAACCCACGATAGATAGGGATCTTTTTCTTCCTTCCATTTTTTTGCTCTCGCGACAAAGGCGGCCTCTTCTCGCGTCACAAGCTCTTTTGCCCAGAAGGGAATCAGGGGAGAGGGAGATACAAGCGAGAGGGAAAAATAGGTGAGATAGCGCTGCAAACAGGAGACAGGATCCTCTACGATCCACTCTTGCTGTGCCACTTTTTCTTTGCCTAGGAAGTAGAGCATGCATGACGTTTTCTTTTCCTGTACCAGGTAGCAAAGGGCTTTTGGCCATAACTCAAGCAAAGAGGTAATGGTCTTTTCCCTTAGAGTCCACAATCCATTTGGATGCACTCCATCGAGTGTACCTCGTATGGCAACGGAGGAATCTTCCCTAGGAATCGTAAAAGATACAGGCAGCTCTGTTGCAAATGTGGATCCCATATTTGCCTTTTGTAACGAGGAAAACAACAAGGAGCGCGCCTGGGAAAGTTGCTGTTCGGCTAACAACGAAAAGATCCCTACCGGAGAGGCGCTACTTTTTTCTAAAACCTGGCAAGAAGGGCTGACTTCTTTTCCGACCCACTCTTTCTTTTGAAGAAATCGGTCGAGCGGAGATAGAAAAAATCCCGTCTCCTCTACAGAAGGATAGGGGAGAGTGATATTCATCTGCTTTTGTAAAAAAAACCGCAAAGGGTGCTTCGAAAAGCGGACGATGTCTGCGAGAAACACCTCAGATAACGGGGAAGGTTCGCGCTCTTTTAAAGAGAGAAAAAGAGGCTTTTCCCTCTCTTCAAGAAGAGTTTTTGCGAGGGAAAACTGCTCTTGAGAATAGCAGCGGTACGCTCCTTTTTCTTGAAATAAACTCGGGTGGTTGGGAGCAATCGGAATCTCTTTTTGCCAGACCTCTTTAGGGATGCCAAACTGCTCTTCTATTGAGAGCAAAACAGCATGAACGAGGGGAGAGATAGCAAGATCTTTCCCGTCAGAGGGCATTTTTTTTTGGTAACTCACATAGAGGCGCTTTTGCGCGCTTAGAAGAATTTGTAAAAAAACAGAGCGATCAATATCTCCCCTTTTCGGCACGTAGCAATCGAGAAGATCCAAGGGGCGCTTTTTTTCCTGTCTCGGGAAAGCATCTTCGCTCATTCCCAAAAGGCATATGATCTTGGCAGGAAGCGTAGACGCCTCTCGCAATCCACGAAAAGAGAGAACGCACTCCTGGACACGTGGAGAAAAAAAGATTTTTTTCTCCAACCGTTCTTCTAAAAACATCACCAGATCTCGGAAGGTCATCATGCCTGTTCCTGGAAACTGGCGAAGGGAGAGCAAAAGAGCCTCTACTTCTTGACGCATATTCCCCTCTTCAAGCTTCGGAAAAAAATAAAGGCGTATTCTCTCTTCTAAAAAAGCGCTCCAAAAAAAGAGCGTCCCTTTTCTTTTTTCCTTCAGAAGCGCGCGATCGGATCGAAGATGGGAAAAACAACGCAAAAAAGGCTCTAACCAGTCCCGATCTTGCCAAGAAATGGAGGGGAAAAGCGGGGGGGAAAAAGGATCAACTGTTTCTGGTTTTTCCATCATCAAAGAACGGAAAAGGCGCGCGCATACAGACTCCCAATCGTGTCCGATGAAGCAGTCTTTATTCTTGCCTACCGTACTTTCTCGCGCATGCTCCTGATCTATTCCGAAGAGCAGTTCGGTATCTGTGAAAAACTGGCACACTCTCGCAACTTGCTCTTTAGAGGCTTGGAACTGCATATGGACGGGGGAAAGAGAGAAAAAATCGAGGAGATCTTCTTTTCGAAAAGCGCCTGTAACCAATTGTAGATAGCACAGAAATGCCTGCAAGAAGAGGCTTCTAGCGATTGCAGGACGCTCCTCTACATGGTAGGCAAGCCCTGCCTGCTCGCAGGCTAAATCGATTGCCTGGGTGTATGCACTGATGTCAGGGGCGTAAACAGCAATATCGGATAGGATCAAAGAAGGATCTTTCCTCTTCCAAGAAAAGATCTGGTCGATCAATGCCTCTACTTCGCGTAACTTCGATCCAAATGCTCCAAAAACACAAATAGAATCATCGGCAAAAAGTGGCGCGCTTTTTTCTTCTGCTTCGAAAAAAGAACGCTGCAAATGGCCAAGTACACTCATGGGAAATTCCGCTCGGTAGCCCTCTTCGGTTGCAAAGTTGTACGCATCGCATAGGGGAAAAAATTGCTGTTCGATCCGTCCGCACTGCGACAAAACTTCGTGTCTTATTTCTTTGAGGCCAACAAGATTTCCTTCCCGTTTTGCAGCAAAACGGTAAGATCGGCGCGAGCGCATATCCTGCCAGTAGAGGGGAGAGGCAGAAAAGTGATACTGGATCAGGGAGGCGTTTTGAGAGATCTGATGCAGGCGCTGTAAGTACAAGGGGGGCAAAAAAGAGAATCCGAATAGATGGATCACCACCCCATCTAAATCTTTGCAAAGGTCGGGTAAAAATGCTTCCCCTTGAAAGGGGCAAGAGTAGCTTTTTTGGTCGAAAAGAGCGCTCCAAAGATACTCTTGCCACGTCTTCTTCTGAAGCCACACTTTTTCTTGGGATAGTCCGTAAACTCCGTAAAGAGAAAATAGCCGCGCAAGTTCTCTCCTCAAAGAATGGGACTGACTTGGGCAGGGACGGCGCAAATACCCATGCAAAGCTTCGAGAGCTGGCTCGCGTGGGAGAGACTCAAAGATTTCTTGCAACAAGAAGAAAATCTGATCTTCTGTAAGAGGGGAAAAAGACGTCTTTTCTCCCTGAAAAACCAGGGAGAAAAAATCTTCGATTTCCATCCACTCTAAAGAGCAAAGAGCAAAACTAGGATTTCTCTTCGACCAGAAATAGAGCATCCATTCCTTCCAAGGCGAATGTGCGCTCGGCAGCAGCAAATACTGAGGGCGCGTGGGACAAATAGAGCGCCATTCTAGATACAATTTTTCTGCTAAAATCTCTAGATCATTACTGAAGAAAAATTTATAACCTTTTTGATCTACCAAAGAATTTCTTCCTTTTAATTTTTTAACAATTCCATTAATATGTTACCATTCTTTCTATACAGATTTGCTGAGGGCAGATCCCCTTTTACAAAGAGAAAAGTTCGAGAATTTGCACCATGAGTCGTCTGCCTACACCCCAACAAAGATCCTTTCACCTTCTCAATGCTACCCAGTTTCTAGGAGCCCTCAACGATAACATTTTCAAGTTATTGATCATCTATTTTTTGATTCATTTGAAAGGTCCTGAAAACACCAACACAGTGATCTCTCTTGCGGGGTCGCTCTTTGTGATTCCTTTTCTCCTTTTCTCTTCTGCTGCCGGCATCCTTGCGGATAAGGTGAGCAAAAGGAGGGTGATTATTAGCACGAAGATTGTAGAAATTGTCGTGATGGCGCTCGGATCTTTTGCCATGTATTGCCAGTCGGAGTTTTTCTGCTACACGCTCCTTTTTTTGATGGGGGCGCAAAGTACTGCCTTTGGCCCCTCTAAATATAGCATCATTCCTGAGATTGTAGCCCCAGAAAATCTTTCCAAGGCGAACGGCAGCATCACCGCTTTGACCTATATTGCTATGATTTTAGGGAGCGTAGTCTCCTCTCTTTTGATGCAAGCGACGGGGGACAATTTCCTGCTTATTTCCTTTGTCTGCTGCGCCATTGCTGTGTTAGGGACTGTAACGAGTTTCGGTATTGAAACGACAAATCGGCAAACGTCCAACAGGAAAGCATCTCCTTTTTTCCTGGTCGATATCTACAAAGCGCTTTCTTTGAGCAGCAAACGTTCTTTCTTACTACCCGCTATTTTGGGTTCTTCTTTTTTCCTATTCATCGGAGGGTTTGTGCACCTCAATGTGATTCCCTTTGCAATGGAATCACTGCAGCTAAGCGCAGTAGCCGGAGGTTACCTCTTTGCTGCCACAGCCATCGGGATTGCTATTGGAGCGCGTCTTGCGGGCAAGCTTTCACAGGAGCGTGTTGAGCTAGGCCTCTCTTGCCTAGCCGGCTTTTGCATCGTGCTCCTTTTCTTCCTACTTACTATATTTTCCCAGAGTCTGATTGCCGTTGTTTGCCTGCTCACGCTTCTAGGAATTTTCGGAGGCCTCTTTGTGATTCCCCTCGAGTCTTTTATCCAAGCTTCGAGCCCAGAAAAGCGGCGCGGGCAGATCATCGCTGCCAACAACTTTCTTAGCTTTGGGTGTGTATTTTTGGCCTCTTCCTCGATTTACCTTTTCAACCAACGTTGGGGCTTTTCTGCTTCAGGAAGTTTTGTATTGATGGGTTGCTTGACCCTAGTATGCAACGCTTTGATTGCGGCGCGTATGAGTTCTCTTTTCTTCCCCTACTTCATGGAGAAGGTAGCTCTTCGCTGGATCCAGCTGCGCTCTTTAGGAGGTATCGAAAAACCCTGCTACATGGTTTTGCAGCGCTACCGAATCCTTGATATTTTGCTCCTCTCCTACGTCTGCAAAGATCTGCACGTTGTGGCAATTGCGAGGCCTTGGAGCATTACCTCTTTTTTCACTTCTTTGAGCAATGCCATCTTCTTTTTGCGCCCCTCTACCAACCACAATACAACCTTGCAGCGCCTCTTTGTGCGGGCAAAGCATCTGAAAAAAGCAAGCAATTTTGTTGCTGTTATTGTCAACAAAAACTACAGCGAAGAGATGATCTTGAAAGCTTACGAAAAAACATTTGGGAAAAAAGAACCCGAGCTTTATCTGGCTAAAGTAGAAAAAGAACCCACCAAAGGTCTGTTGAGAAAAAGGAGCTACGTCTGCTCCTTTCAAAAAATACAAAAAGAGCTTCCTCTCCTAGAAATCGAGGAGAGAGAGTACCAACTTGTCGGAAGCAATTAGAACGTATAGATGAATTCGATCTTGAATTTCTTGTAGTTCGAATCGGGCCCAATGTCATCAAGTCTTTCCGAGATCTGAAAAAGCTGCGACATCGTGACATTGTCAGAAAAAGCATACAAAGTGCGGAGCGCCCAGCCGTGATAATTGCCGCCTCCAAATGTATTGTACACATTGGTAGCGACCACATCGCTCCCTTTTTTCAAGGTATAAGTACCTACAGAAGCCGCGTTTCCCCTGCCAATTCCAGAAGCATCAAAATCAGGAATCGCCTGCGCTTGCACCCACTGGTAGTTGGTATCGAGCGCCCAGTCTCCCTGCTTACGTGCTTTGCCAATAGAGATCCCAGCATACCAGGCCCAGTTGTATTTCGCATCAGGATCCAAAGAGATCCTCTCTACTTGAGTAAGCTCGTCTTCGGTCAATGTTTCACCCGTTCTCGGGGTAAAGACTCGGCTAAGAGTATCGGCCGCGTCATTGTACGCTCCCGCTGCGTAAATTTTGCACACTTTGTTGAGCCATTTGGGCAGATACTGGTAGCCAATTTGCAGCTGTGAAACGCGGAAATTGAACTGGAAGTCCAAGGGATCTGTACTATTGTATTTTTTCCAGTCGATGTAATCTCCCTTAACGAAAAGACCTGTACTTGCAATGTTCAAAAAGCCCATTTCGATGGCATAGCCGTAGTAATCGCGAGCAGTATTGATCAAAAAGACACCAAGATTCGTGTAGTAGTCGCCAATCTCTTCAAATGCTTTGCTAAACCGGAAAAGAGCGCCATCAAATGTGTTGGAAAACTGGATTCTCGAGTCAAACACATCACCAAGCGAGCGTCTACCAAGTTCTGCATCAAAGCTAAACGAGTCCCCTGCAATCACTCTACCCCCTAAGTATGCACGGAGCAAGCGGATATTGCTCACGGTTCCATCTTGAATGCCCATCGAATTCTTGTAATTCAAAAAGACAGAAGACCAAGTTCTCTCAGCTCGGTAGTCGAACAAAAGGTTGAAAGCTACTGAATAGGGACGAGACGGCTTGCCAGTAGCCGAATTGCTGCCTCTTTGCCGGATGCCCTCTTTCTTCTCATTGATCGCAGAAAAGTCGCTGCGGATATCGCCACTAATCGAAAGATCTCCCCCTGTCTCCTTGAGAGTGATGAGTCGCTTTTCTCGGATCCACTTACGCAGCGCCTCCATATCGGGATCTCGCTTGGTATCTTCAAATAGAACTTCTTCTGCGGTCGTGTCTTCTTGCGCTAGCAAAGCCTTCTCTTCAGCTGAAAAGAGAAATGGGGAAGAAAGAAAGAAAAAAACAAGGAATAGGTGCTTCATACTAAATCATGCAATTGTTTGAGAAATACATTTCATCATAAAGACCAGTTGCTTTTTCCCCAAGCAGAATTGTAGTGCCATTCACTCCGTGAGTAGAGCTGAGAAAGCGGAAAAAGCTAGCGCACTTCTTTCATAAAAGATTTCTTCGCTCTTTTCTGTAAAAGATCTTTCTCAAGACAACACCGCTGGATAAGAGCAAGGTACAACCCCATTTGATTTTGTGGGAACAGTACTTCCTTGACTATTTTTTTATGAGCTCCTAGAGCATGGGCCTTTTCTGCTTACAAGGAGATTTTATGCGCCTCTTCGCTCCTTTCCTCTACCTTGCCCTTTTCATCACCACGGTTTCCCTCTTCGGAGCAGAAGAAAGGAGGTGGGAGCTACCCGACACCTACGATGGAGTCTTGCAGATGGTCCACAATCTCGATTCGGGAGAGTTCATGGAAGAGCGCTCTCTCGAAGAGGCGGGACAGGCCCTACGCTACCTCGCTCTCTTAGCAAGAGAGGGAGCCCTTCCCAACCAGCCCGCAAGGAACGTAGAGATGGAAGAGAAGATCCAAGGGATCCTCTGCGACCATGAGATCCTCTTCGCCTTTTCTGAGTCCCACGCACTTTACGACAAAGCATCCCTTAGCCAATATCTCGAAGAGAGCTGCAACATTGTTCCCTGTGGAGGACTCAGTAGCTTTTGGAAGAATGTCAAAAACTTCGTCAAAGAGCACAAAAAAGAGATCATCATCGGCACGATTCTAGTCGTCGCAGCAGTCACGGTAACGGCAGGCGTTCTCGCTGTCCACGCAGCAAATTCTCCTACGCATAGCCCTTCTCCATCCTCTGCAAAAGATGATGCTGCCTTTCAAGAAGAGGAGCCGTCTGCTCTTGCGACAGCTCTCGAAGAATCAGCCACTACCTTTAAGAGCCAGATCATCGAACAAGAGTTTTTCGAACCTCCGGCAAGCGGAGAGGGCTTGTCCCTCAAAGAGACGGGAAGAGCTCTCGGTCTTGTCTATGCCTACGACCATCTCAATCAGTTCCAGAAACTCTCCTACACACCACAATTCAGAAGGGATCTAAACACCCTCGAAGAGGCTTTTGCCTACACACCTCCTCTGAACGCAATAAAGGAACCTCTCGACTTTGGATTCGAAGAGATCGATCGGAGGTTTGCAAACTACGTAGATCCCTACGCCCTAGATCCCCCTGTTCTTGAAGACCTTCCCAATTGCGCCACACGCTCCTACCAGATGAGAGGAGAGGCGGCCCGCTACTACGGCTTTTACGGCGAATCGATTGAAAACTTTACCAAAGCCATCGAACTCAGTCCCAAGCAGCCGCTCTCGTATCTCCAAAGGAGCATCGCCCACTTCGATGCGAAAAACTACGAAGAGTCTGCAGTCGACTTCTTGCTCTTCGAGAAGCTCTTAGAGTCCTCTTCCAAAGAGCCATCCCTCGAAGAGTTTTCCCTCGGAAACTTCACCTGCGGGTTTGCTCGGGGATTGCCGACAGGTATCTACGAGTCAGGTACAGGAACCCTCCTTTTCCTGAGCAATCTCATTTCTGAACCTATCCAGACAGCCCATCAGATGTATACAGCCACCCTGACCTTAGTGGATCTTGCTCGCAGCGAAGAGTGGGATCTCATGGCAGAGTATCTCTGTCCTGAGATCCACCAACTAGTGCTCGAATGGGACACACTCTCCTCTGATAAAAGGGGAGAGCTCGCAGGCTACGCTTTCGGCAAGCATGGAGCCAACATCCTCATGCCAAGCGCAATCGGCAAAGTAGCGAAAAAAAGCGCTAAAGGTGCCCGCAGGCTCCGCTCTGCTCTAAAACGAGTCGAGCGCTCCGAAGAGCTGATTGTGATCGAGACGGCTGCTCGCTCCGGGAAAAGCGTCGAAATAGGACACATCTTCAACAAGGGGAAAGATAGCCTCTTTTTGGGAGAAGAGCTCGGGATCAGCATCCCAGAGATGGCCCGATTGAAAAAAGCAGGCAAGCTGGAGGAGACTCTAAAACGGACAATGCGCCACTTGAGTTTTTCCGATCAAGAATCGTTGCATTTGTTTAGTCAGGCAGAAAAATCTCTACGCCGCTATAAAGGATTTCGACCAGAGAGCGAGGTCAGAAAGTTGATTCATAACGAGGGAATATGTACTTTCCCAAGACCTGCAGGGATACCAAAAGACTACCGGGTGAAAATATCGGATAATGGCTGTGGTATGAAATATGTGCACCCAAAACATACCCATACCTCTATAAGAGTCATGCCAGGCAAGCCGCATAGTCAATGGTCTAGCCAACGGAGACCTTATGTTATTATTATGAAAAACGGTGATGTGCTCGATAATGCAGGTAATCTAGTTTTGATTGATACCTTTGAAGCTCACATACCTGTCGAAGAATTTGTTTTTATAGGAGATTAAGCTTGGAATTTACGGAACAACACAAAAAGCGGCTTCTCGGTTATTACTTAAAAAACATTTCTCAGATAGCAAGTAGGGAATACCAGGAGAGAGTCTGGATACGTGCTGAAGGGCCTGAGGTGGATGATTTTACAGAAACTGTTTGTTACTTTTTCGATCTCGGAGATCCAATTTTAGAAAACTATAAAGAATATAAAATTTCGGAAGAACAATACCAAATACTTTTGAAGTTTCGGAATTTCTTTGAGTCTTTTGTAGACTTAGATTATCGACCTTATTTAGAAAAGGATTTTATCGATACTCCCGAATGGCACAGCGTGATGAATAGGGCAAAAGAAGTGCTACAAGCATTCCATTATCAAGAGGAAAAGGAAGTTTAAATTTGCTTGGAGCAAGTCGCCTAAGATGAGCCCTTGGGAAAATCATAGTAGGCTACTACTAGCCTAATTGTTTTTCACAGGACAAACAGCAGAATGAATTTCACTTAGGGAATATGTGCTTTCCCAAGACCTGCAGGAATTCCAGACGGCTACCAGGCGGAGATATAAGGGAAAATGACCTTGCAGGAGGAAGCATCACTTTGCTAGAGTGATTCGCGATTTTACTAGACATGAGGAATTTATATGAACATTATATGTCTGCTTTTTTTGAGTCTTGCATCAATATTTCCCCAGTTTGCAAATGCGAAATCTTTACCTGAAGATATGCGCTTCAATGCACATGCTCATGGATCCACGATTAGCTCTTGCCGAAAGGACCTAGAAGAACTGGGGTTCTGTGTGATTCCTCAGGTTCTTTCAGATGATGAAGCAAGAACTCTATATGTTCGTGTTTGGGATGAGTTCATTGAAAAAGCATGGGCAGATTGCAAAATGGATCACAGAGGTAACTGGAAAAATACGTTTCCGATACACAACAAAAGGGGAATGTTTGCAGGCCCAGCAGGACAACTGCAGGTCATGTGGGATATAAGACAAGATCCACGCATTGTGGGTATATTTGCGCAGATTTGGAACACGGATGATCTTATTGTGAGCATGGATGGGATGTCTTTTATGTGCCCACCTGAGATTAGAGAAGGCCATATTGAAACCTGGATGCATGTTGATCAGTCAATATTGTGTAGACAAGACGGTACACGACATAGCAACAATGCTCCTGTAAATTTTATTAGTGAGTCTTCATTACAAACACAGCCATATACGATTCAAGGACAGTTCCTGTTCGAAGATTCCTTTGAGGATGATGGAGGGTTTTATTGCATTCCCAAATCACACCGTAGGTTTGCTGAGTTTGCTCCTAAGCTAGCAAGAATTAGTGCAATCCGTGACGGAATGGAGAGAACAAAAGCGCGGACCGAATTTTTTAAGAAATTTTTTACAGAAAATAGGGATGAGCTTGGAAATTCTTACAAAATGCAACACGTAAAAGCGCCTCGCGGTTCTTTGATCTTATGGGATTCAAGAACGGTTCACTGGAACCAACATGCAAATAAAAATCGATCCTCGGACGATAGTCCCAAGGTGAGGATGGTTGGCTATTTGTGTTATGTACCGAAAAGCAGGCTGACAAATGAAGGAAGAAAGCTTAGGAAAGAGGCTTTTGAGAAGGGAGTTGCCACAGGTCACAATCCTGCCCGTCCAGAACTTAAGTACACCAAGGACCATATATGGCAAGAGTTCAATTATTATCTTGAAAGTACAGAATACGTTCAACCGAATATTCAACTAACTACATTAGGGAAATCATTGCTTGGCATAGACGAACTAGAAGGATGCGAATAAATATGAGAGGCAATGAGAGTTGATGCCCATCCAATATAGGGAGCGAAAAAACGCAACTTTCGTATGGAATATCTTCCTAGAAAATTGCCCGATTTGGCTTTTTAAAGGCATTGGTTCATCTTGCTTGAAAAATTGTCGATCAATTCTTCGTGCACAAAAATATCCCATTTTTTTTTCGAAGCGCGACTTGACCTAATGGTCAACAGTGATCATCAGGTTTTTCTGTACGGTGTCTTTCATCCAACATCTTCGATTTTGCCAAGCGGCAATCCATTTGAGTCACATTTTGCAAGACCGCAAACAGTGTGCGCAAAGAACGGGACTCGGTGGAAAGAGGACATTTCTCTTGCGTAGGGTATTCTGTAGAGCAAAACAGCTCACAGTGCGTCAATTGCAAGAACAAGCCCATTTTGTGCAAGAGCTCTAGCCGTCCGGATAACTCTGAAAAAGCGAGAAAAAGAGCTCTGATCGTTTTTCCACAAAGCGTATCGAGCAAGGTTTGAGCCAAGCGTGCCGATCCCCAGCGTTTAGTACCTCCAAGCAAATGGATAGGATAGAGAGGCCCTTGCCCAAGCGAAGAAATATTTCTAGAAACGAAACGCAGCGAAAACTGTGACCGCCTCTTCATCGATGAGGCGCGCTTCAATCGTGAGCGCAAACGATTTTTTGCTTGTGATCGATGATCCAAGATACAGACCCACATGACGGCGACTTCTCCAGAATCTTTCTTGACTCTCTCCGACGAACAGATCGGGAATGTAGGGCAGGTGGGCCGTCGATTTCGCCGAGGTATACTTGACTCCAATATAGGGCACCAAAAAGTCCATTTCGTAGGAAAAGCCCACATTCGCCTGCCACTCTCGATAATGCAAAGACCCGTCTTCCGTTGGGTAGCCTACTCCATCGACAGAAAGATGGGAAATTTTGGGACACAGTCTACTGTAACAAAGCCCTATTCCCAAGGCAAAAAGACGCCAATCAAGTAGCAGTACGTTGCCTCCAACACTCCAAAAAAGCTCTTCATCGCTGCCCAAGACCGCCCGGTGCTTGAGTGGGCCCGAAGAAAAGGGAAAATTCGCATCGATTCTCCCACTGCCTGCGGTGCCAAAAAGACTGATCCGATCGAAGATATCACAGGAGATACGTCCCGAATTTGTATAGATCTCATATTTTTCCAAAGAGCCAAAGCCTGTCTGGTACTGGTCCAAATAACGATCAAAAACAAAATTTCCCTCGTATCCTACACGCACGTGAATCGGAATCTTGATCAGAGAAAAGAGCTCTTCGCGCAACATCCCTGGCATAAAGGGATTCCCAATGGGAGCGGAGAAGAGGAAAAAAGGAAGAAACAAAGAGACCCATCTCATAGGTTCTAGCGCCTAATTGTCTAAAGAGAATCATGCATGAGTTTGTCAAGAATGGCTCTTTTTTACAATATCGCACTTTTTCGAAAAGTGTGATGGAGCCTTTTTCGCTCGGTCTACGGAGGGAAAAGAGAAGAAAATTCCTTTGAGCACATGCGCATTTTCTTTTAGTCCCAGTTTTCGTAAACTCGGAGAAAACTTGCTTGAAAGTGGGAAAATAAAGATGATCATACACGTTCCGGAGAAAGATCCGATTGCATTGGAAGAGGGGAGCCGAGGGGAGGATCTTGCTGAAAAGCTCCATCTAACGGCACCCTATCAGGCTCTGGCTTGCACGATCAATGGAGCGCAAAAAGATTTTTCTCACCCCCTTTTTGATCAGGATCACGTAGAGATACAAGGATTCGAAGATCCCAAGGGTAAAGAAGTTTTTTGGCACACATCGGCCCATCTACTTGCGCAAGCGGTCTTGCGCCTTTGGCCTAAAGCTCTTCCCACAATCGGACCTCCCATCGAGCAGGGCTTTTACTACGACTTTGCCCATCTGACGATTTCAGAGGAGGATTTCCCGAGAATTCAACGGGAAATGGAAGCGATTGCCCGAGAAAATGCACGCCCAGAGCGGATCGAGTTCTCCTCAAACGAAGAGGCCTTAGAGGCGTTTTCCCACAACCCCTACAAAACTGAACTCATCAAAGAATTTTCGGGGACCATTTCCGCCTACAAGCAAGGGGAATTTTTCGATCTTTGCCGTGGCCCGCATCTCCCTTTTTTGGGGAAAATTCGGGCGATCAAGCTGCTGAAAGTTTCAGGAGCCTACTGGAGAGGAGATGCGAAAAGGGAGATGCTTACACGGATCTATGGCATCTCTTTTCCCGAACGTAAACTGCTAAAAGCGTACCTCCAAGCGTTGGAAGAGGCAAAAAAGCGGGATCACAAGCTTTGGGGAGCCAAGCTCGATCTCTTCTCTTTTCGAGAAGAGGCTCCTGGTATGCCGTTCATCCATCCGAAGGGTTTGCTTATCTGGAACCACCTTCTGGAATACTTGCGCTTTTGCTTACATGAAGAAGAGTACGTAGAGATCAAAACTCCGATGATCATGTCGCAGGCTCTTTGGGAGCGCTCGGGACACTGGGAGCATTACCGAGAACATATGTACACCTCCCAGATAGAGGAAAAATCCCTTGCGATCAAGCCCATGAACTGCCCTGGCTGCATGCTCTACTACGCCTCTTCAGTACACAGCTACCGAGAATTGCCTTTGAGGGTAGCGGAAATCGGATATGTGCACCGCTACGAGCCTTCAGGAGCCCTGAACGGCCTTTTTCGCGTACGCGCATTCCACCAAGACGACGCACATATTTTCCTGCAGCCAGGACAAATCCAAGAAGAAATTTTGGCCATCTTGCACCTGGCCAATCAGATCTACATGACCTTTGGCCTCTCGTACCATCTCGAACTATCAACCCGTCCCCAAGATTCGATGGGAACAGAAGAGGAGTGGGCAGTGGCAACAGAGGGACTTCGTAACGCTCTCGAAGACTGGGGACACTCGTACAAAGTCAACGAAGGAGATGGCGCTTTTTACGGACCCAAAATCGACATCCATGTAAGCGATGCTCTTCAAAGGCGCTGGCAGTGTGGCACGATCCAGCTCGATCTCTCCTTACCGGAAAAATTCTCTTTAAAATATGTAGACCGCGATGGACAGGCAAAAAAGCCCATCATGCTTCATAGAGCTCTATTCGGATCCATTGAACGGTTCTGGGGTATCTTGATCGAACATTTCGCCGGGAAATTTCCCTTATGGCTCAGCAGCTATCAAGTAGCGATCATACCGGTTGCCGACCGGCATTTGCCCTATGCGCGTAGCGTCGAAAAAAAGCTAAAAAAGGCTTCTCTCATATCTGAAGTTGATGATACAAAAGAATCGGTGAGTAAGAAGGTAAGAAAAGCGCAGATGATGAAGACCAACTACATCGTGACTGTAGGCGATCAAGAATGCGCAAAAAGTACCATCTCACTTAGAACCCGAGACAACGTTGTGCACGGAGAGATTTCGTTAGACTCCTTCTTAGAAAAAGTATTGGAGGAGAGAAAAACCAGATCCCTACTCTCTCCTTTTGAGGTGGAAAAAAAACAGTAAATGCCGAAAGATAGCCAGCCAAAAGTCGTAGCTGTGATCAGTTTCAAAGGAGGAACAGCCAAAACCTCCACATCTTTGCATGTAGGAGCAGCTCTTGCAAAATTCCATAAAAAAAACGTTCTTTTGATCGACTTCGACGCGCAGGCCAACCTCACAACGGGCCTCGGATACGACCCCGATGAGCACGATAGCATCGCTCCCGTCTTGCAGGGAGAAAAACCGATTGAAGAAGTAATCTTGCCCACCTGTCTGCCTGGTCTCGATCTCATTCCGGCAGACACCTGGTTGGAGCGAGTCGAGCTAGCAGCGCCACTCGCTACCGATCGCTATTCTCACGAGCGTTTGAAGTCTCTTTTGCAGCCCTTGCAATACGACTACATATTCATTGACACGCCTCCCTCTCTTTGCTGGCTAACCGAATCTGCCCTAGTTGCCTCTGGATGGAGCCTTGTCTGTGCTACTTCTGGTTTTTACAGCCTAAAAGGCCTCCAAAGACTCGCAACATTTGTAGAGAATATCGGCAAACGTCATCTACTCGAAGTGCTCGGCGTCTCCGTAGCCTTCTGGAACGGAAGAGGGAAGTACAACGCATCGTGTCTCCAAGCAATCGAAGAAATCTTCCCTGGAAAAATCTTTCCCTCCAAGATCCGCAGAGATACCCATATTTCCGACGCCTCGATTTATGGAGCTCCTGTCTTTGTTACCGCCCCTCGCAGCAGAGCATCTGAGGATTACCAGAACTTAACAGGCGATATTTTGCGCCGGATGTAACCTTGAAGGAAAGCCGATGAAAAAGTGTACCTCTCTACTCCAAGAACGCTTGCAGAGCAAAAAACAAGAGAAGATGAGCGCTCTTGCAGAGAAGACATCGAGCGGAAATCTCTCCAGTTTTGCGGGAGTCTTTCGCGTGGCTTGTTTGAATGCGGCTGAAAAAGAAAGCTTGCGCGCCTTGCTAGAAGAGTTTCGCCATGACGAGCGTCCTTTAGAAGAAGATCTTCAAGCGCTCATGCAAGTCACATCCGAGGTAAAAGCGATCACGAACCAGGCGATTGTTTTGCATGGGGAAAGGATCGCAAAGGCCCAAAAAGTGTTGCTACCCTACCGCGACGGCGCTTTTAGCGCCTGGCTTGTTGCAACCTATGGCAATCGGCAGACTCCTTACAACTTCTTGCAATACTACCTATTTCACCGCTCTTTATCCCCCAAATTCCGCGACAAGCTCGAGACCATGCCCCGCCAAATCGTCTACGCTTTGGCGAGCCGGACGCAGAAAACAGCCCTTCCTGCAAAAATGGTAGAGAGGTGTAAAGAGGAGATTCTCGAGAAATATACGGGACAGCCCAAAGAAGAGATCATGGAGATGATTCGCCAAGCCTTCCCTTTGAAAGCAGATGATGGAAGAGCAAGGAACGGAGCGCGCTTTGTTGTAAGTCAGCTCGAAAAAACCTTCCTACTGATGAAAAATCTCTCCTTCCAACCAACCGAAAGGCAAAAAGAGCAGATTGGGATTTGGTTAGACGAAATCAAGAAAAATCTGGGTGAGAGGATTTGAACCTCCGACCTCTTGCACCCCATGCAAGCGCGCTATCCAAGCTGCGCCACACCCAGATAAGCATCGAGACCTTCGAGCGTGTAATCAGCCTTTTTGAGTTCTTTGAGGCCGATCTTTGCGCACTCGGCGATGATTTTTTCCATCACATCGCCTAAATTGAGTTCATGAGCGAGTAGATCTACGGTCAGTTGAGCGGAAATCACGACCCCGTTGCTTTCCGCTTTTACCTGAAAATGGGCATAGAACCCCTCTTTTTTTCGGGAGATGTGTTTGAAACAAATCACATTATTTTTTGTCAGGTCATTCATAAACACTACCTTTGAATAGCGCTCATCTTAGCAAGCAACCCCGTTTTCGTCAAAAGGAGATTTCCTCCTTTCCCATTGGGAGCACTTAAGGAAAAATCGGCTCTATCCTCAGTCCGTTTAGGAAAATTCCCTTTTTTAACGAAGCATGCTTGTGGTAAAATGCTTGTCAAACTAAGCGAGGATGCATGCACCACCCTTTCTTGATGGAAGCCTCTTGGAAAGAGCAGCTACAGGGAGAGTTTTCTACAGACTATATGAGCAAACTGGCCGATTTTCTACGAGAAGAGTACGCTACGGGAAAAACGGTTTATCCACCGCAAGAAGACATTTTCCGAGCCTTTTGCCACTGCTCATTTCCCGATACCTCAGTAGTCATCGTCGGACAAGATCCCTACCACAATCCAGGTCAAGCGCACGGTCTGTCATTTAGTGTGCAAGAAGGTGTGCGCCAGCCCCCCTCTTTGCAAAACATTTTTCAAGAGATCACGCGCGATTTGGAACTACCCATGTCCCAGACAGGGTGCCTTACCCCTTGGGCAAAGCAGGGTGTTCTTCTTTTGAATACGATCCTCACTGTACGAAAAAATGAGCCCAAATCGCATCACGGCCAAGGCTGGGAGCGATTTACCGACGCAGTGATCGAGAAGCTCTCGTCTAGACAAGAGCCCTTGGTCTTCCTCCTTTGGGGAAAATCTGCGCAGGAAAAATGCGAGCGCCTCGATACCTCCCGGCATCTTTGCCTCAAAGCTGCGCACCCCTCTCCCTATTCAGCTCGCAACGGTTTTTTTGGATGCCGCCACTTTTCTCAGGCCAACGAGTTTCTCAAAAAAGTGGGCAAGCGACCAATCGTCTGGCAGCTGTAAAAATATTCCCTTCTCATGCTAGCTTGCAGAAAAGGGAGAATACAATGCGAAAAGAGCGCATTTCCGATAGAAAACGGCGCCTGGCTCTTGCCGCTGTTTTCTGCACGTTTTTCCTCGACAACATCGCCTGGTCGATGGTCTATCCAGTTTTTGCTCCCTTATTTTTGGGATCAACTCTTTTCCAAGAGGGGACAAGCACGGCAACCAAGGTGGCTTTTTTAGGCCTATTCCTGAGTGTGTTTCATCTGATGCAATTTCTCTTTGCTCCCCTCATCGGGGAGTTTTCCGATCGAAATGGGAGGAGAAAAGCCTTTCTCTACACGATCTTTTGCACAACAGCCGGGTTTTTTCTCTCAGCTTGGGGTGTGGAAATGCGCCATTTAGGACTCCTCTTTTGGGGGAGGGTGGTAACGGGAGCTTTTTCGGGGAATTTATCCCTTTGCCTCGCAGCAATCAGCGATCTGAGCCCAGCCAAAGGGCGCTCGCGCGTCCACCAATTCGGCAACCTCTCGCTCATCGCAGGGATCGCTTTCATCTTGGGGGCATTTTGGGGAGGAAAACTCTCCGATGCGCATCTCTCTCCCTACTTTTCTCCCTCATTACCTTTTTGGATCGGTACCCTCCTCACAGCAGGCAATGGCATTTTTGTTTGGTTCTCATTTGAAGAGCCATTCGTGCGCAATCGCGCCATCACGTTCCATCTCGGCGAAGGGTGGCGTAATATCTGCCTGGCTCTTCAGACGAAAAATCTACAAAAAATCTATGTGATCTACCTCTTTTTCCTTTTAGCTTGGAACATTGTGCTGCAATTTTCTCCCATTTTTGCAGTCAACACTTTCGCTTTTTCTCCTTCAAATCTGGGAAGCTTCATGGCCTTTTTAGGCGTTTGTTGGGCGCTCGGCTCAGGAATCATTACTAAGTGGCTTGTCTCCTATTTGCAGGAGGCGCAGGTGCTCGGCTCTTGCCTGTTTGGCTTCAGTATTTTGGCGTTTCTCATCATTTTTGCAAAAAGCGCTTTTACCTTTGTTCTACTCGTCGGGATCGTAGTTTTGCTGTCGGGGATTTCCTGGCCTCTTTGCACAGAGAATATCAGCAAAAAAGCGACACAAAAGATGCGGGGAAAAGTACTCGGCATGAGTCAGTCTGTACAGTCGTTTGCGATGGGATGCGCCCCTACAGCAGCCCTTTTTGCGTATCTTTCTGTGGATATACCTCTCCTTGTTGCGGGGGGATTGGGTCTTGTGGCGTTCTTCTTATTTCTACTGCAAAAATAGGAATGAGCAGTCAAAGCACCAGAATTTGGGTGGGGGAAACGGTGTGTGGAAAATTGGTCGATAACCCCCCATATCTCTGTAGACAAGATTGTTCATAACTTTTTTCCGTTCATAACTTCGTACTTATCTTCTGCTTGTGAACAGAGTTATGAACAGCTCTTTTCTCTTGGAAAAAAGGGGGATATGAACAAACCAACACCCTTAGAAGAAGAAGAAGTAAGAAATAAGATTTCTTCTTCTATCTTCCCCTCTTTTGCTAAGAACGATATACTGACAAACCATGGACTGGAGTCAGATTTTCTCATCAAAGACTGTCGCGGAGTGGGAGCTTTTTTTCCAACCAGACCCCCTCTCTCAAGGCTTTTGCCGCGTTCAAAAACACTTAGCCACCCTTTCACTAGGGGTTATTTGCGTTACGCTCCCTGAGGGCGTTTATTTGCGCAATAAAGAACTAATTTCTATTGAAGAGGGGTGTCAGATCGCGCCAGGTACGACGATTCAAGGTCCCTGCCTGATCAAAAAAGGGTGCATTATCGGTCCCGGCGCTTACATACGGGGAGAAAAAGGGTGTTATATCGGTCCAAATTCACGTGTAGGCCACGGAACAGAGGTGAAAGACTCCATACTAGTTTCGGGAGTCAAAGCTGCCCATTTTTGTTACATCGGAGATAGTTTTCTTGCGCCCGATGTCTCTTTGGGAGCTGGCGTGAAGTGCGCAAACGCGCACTTACGCGGCCAAAAAATCACGTTCACTATTGGTGGGAAAAAGTATGCTACGGGAAGAAAAAAATGGGGCGCGATGCTAGGAGATGGAGCGATGGTGGGGTGCAACGCAGTACTCAATCCTGGATCTATAGTGCCAAAAGGAAAAATTGTGTTTCCCCTACAAAACGTACACGGCGTTTGGAACGAAAGGGTAGAACGTTGCAAAAGATAGATGAGAAGCTAGGGAAGATGCGTCTTGCAATTGAGGCCTCTTTGCAAGAACTGGTCGAGTCATTAGGAGAGCGCACTTGCCTACGCGATGCGATTGGGTACAGCTTGCTTAGCGAGGGCAAGCGTCTGCGTCCTTTGCTTCTTCTTTTGGTGAGTGAGGCTCTAGGCAAGGGGTACGACGCCATGCCCGCGGCCCTTGCTGTAGAATGCTTTCATAGTGCTTCTCTCATCGCAGATGATTTGCCTTGCATGGATAACGAAAAAGAGCGTAGAGGCCTTCCCTGCGTGCACCACATCTACCCAGAGAGCGTGACGATCTTAGCGAGCTATACCCTGATTTCTTTGGGATACGAATACATACACAAAAATGCTGCGCGCCTTCCCCTTGAAAAAGAGGCAAAAAGCGCCATTGGGATGCGCGCTCTTGCCACGGTTACGCAAGCTGCAGGAATCTTTGGTGCCACTAACGGACAATTTTTGGATCTGTTTCCTCCCGATCAGAGCCTCGGCACGATCGAAACGATCATGGAGCAGAAAACGGTCACTCTTTTCACCATCTCTTGTGTGTGTGGTTGGCTTTTTGGGGGAGGAGAAAAAAGAAGACTTGCCCAAGTGGAAAAACTCGCCTACCACCTCGGAAAAGCGTTCCAGATCCGGGACGATCTCCTCGATCTTGCTGAGGATCTTCCCGGAGAGAAAAATAGCAACTTTGCGACTCTTCTGGGAAAGGAAAAAGCGCGCCAGCACCTCGAGGAGAACCTCTTGCGCTTTTCCGCTCTTTTAGAAGAGCTCGAGATTGCGACTCCCGAGCTTTTATTTTTGGCGCGACGGTTGCAAAAAGTGCCCGTTACTTGACATCAGCTGATGAGGCAAGCGTGCACTCTTTTTCCTGTGCGGATCTGAGTTTGGCGTAGATCTGCTCTTCGAGGGTGTTTTGTAGCGCGGGTTGCTTTTTGATCTCCTGGATCACCGCTTCTCTTCCCTGGCCGAGTCGTGTTCCTTCAAAAGCGAACCAGGCTCCCTTCTTTTCGATGATGCCTAGCTCAACACCCACGTCGAGAAGAGACCCTGCTCGGGAGATTCCCTCGCTGAAAAAGATATCAAATTTTGCCACGCCGAATGGAGGGGCCATCTTGTTTTTGACCACCTTGGCTGTGGCATGCACCCCTTTGATGCCACTACTGTCGAGAAGGCCTTCTTTTGTTTCGCCTTTCATCTTCTTGCTGCGGATCTCGATTCGTACAGAGGCGTAGAATTTAAGAGCCCTTCCCCCCGTTGTCGTTTCTGGATTCCCAAAGAGGACGCCGATTTTTTCCCGGATTTGGTTGATAAAAATCGCGCAGGTATTGCTGCGAGCCAAACTTGAGGTGAGTTTACGCAAAGCCTGTGACATCATACGCGCTTGCAACCCTACGTGCAGATCTCCAATTTCTCCATCCAATTCATTTTTGGGAACAAGAGCCGCCACCGAATCGATCACAATCACATCGACTGCGTTCGAGCGGGCAAGCATTTCTGCAATATTGAGCGCCTCTTCTCCCGAGGTGGGCTGCGCGATCAGCAGTTCTTTGGTGTCCACACCGAGGTGTCTTGCGTAGTCAGGGTCCATAGCATGCTCTGCATCGATGTAGGCAGCCACGCCTCCTTGCTTTTGAGCGTTCGCAACAATGTGGGTGGCAAGAGTGGATTTGCCCGAAGATTCTGGACCGTAGATTTCAACGATTCTTCCTCTTGGCACTCCTCCAATGCCGAGTGCGAGATCGAGAGTCAGCGCTCCTGTGGAGATCACCGGCACTTTTTCTTGCACCATTCGAGCTCCCAAGGACATGATCGCCCCTTCTCCAAACTGCTGTTTGATGTGTTGCACCACACGTTCGAGTGCTTGTTGTTTTCCCTCATTTCTCTGTTCTTTCATAGCGTCTCCTTAACCTAAATCTGATCCTTGAACTCTGTCTGAGTCTACTCTTTTCCCGATTTTTACAAAACAGAGCTTGAGGCAGAATACCCTTTTTGCTTCAATGAGGGATGGGGGAGATCGATGCAGATTCTAGCGGCAGATATTGGGGGTACAAATACAAGGCTCGCTCTTTTTGAGGAACATGGAAGAGTCTTGAAGAGGAAAAAGACATTTGACTCGCGCGCCTACAAGAACCTTCTCACAATCGTAAACGAGTTTTTAGAGGGGGAACAACCTGACATCGCCTCATTAGGGATTGCAGGTCCTGTCGAGGGGAGCGTATGCAGAGCTACCAATCTCCCTTGGGTAGTCGATAGCAAGGAATTGGAGCGCTCTATCCCAATCGGGAAAGTGCACCTGATCAACGATTTGCTTGCCAATGCTTATGGGGTAGAGGTCCTCGAAAAAGAGGATTTTGCTTTTCTGCAAAAAGGAATACCTGAACAGGGCAACCGGGCATTGATCTCCCCAGGTACCGGCCTCGGTGAAGCCGGTATTGTTCTCGTAAATGGAGCTGCACATCCCTTTGCTTCAGAGGGAGGACATGCCGACTTTGCGCCCACCGATCCCTTGCAAGAAGAATTGCTCGCATTTCTCCGGAAAAAGTTTTCCTGCCACATTTCTTATGAAAGGGTTCTCTCTGGCCCGGGTCTTGCGCATATTTATACGTTCTTAGTGGAGGAGAAAGGGGAAAAAGGGGAGATGTCCCCTGCTATTGCCCAAAAAAATCCTCACGAGATTACCAAAAGAGCTACACAAAAAAAGTGCCCTTGTTGCGTCCTAGCTCTCAAGATCTTCCTTGCGATATACGGGGCAGAGGCAGGCAACCTCGCTCTGAAATTTCTCGCTCTTTCTGGGATCTACCTAGGAGGTGGCATCGTTCCTCATATCGTTCCCCAGCTTCGCGAGGGAACCTTCCTTGAACACTTCACCAACAAGGGGAGGTTTCGTCGGCTTCTCGAGAAAGTGCCCATCAAGGTAGTGCTCAATGATCAAGCAGCCCTTTTAGGAGCCTTTGCCTACGCGGTCAAGAGCTCTGCCTAGCCTTACTGAAGCAGGGGTATGGGTCTTTTGCAATGTTGTTTGGATGGAAGAGCGTTCCCGCACTTCTCACCCCACCCATTTTCCCATTCTTCTAGGAAAAAACGCGCAGTTTTGCATTGTGAAAAACCATCTTTTTGGTGCATACTGAAGCTGTTTTCAAAGGGAGCGCTTGTGGTAATCAGAGAAATCCTCTTATTGAATTTTCCTGAATCTAAGATTGCTTCAGACATTTTTTCTGCTTCCCCGAGATTTTCCATTTTTCACTACAAGGAGATGATTTTTCATGAATGGGACGTGCTACCGGCGAGTCATCTCTCGGTTCTCTGCAGATGGAGCGCCTTGCTTTTGTGCTCCGAAATCTAGCCAGATAGATCCTTCCTTGGGAAAACGAGTAAGCGGCAGCGCTACTTTTCACTACAGTCTTTCTTCTCGCCTCTTTCCTTCTACTTCTTCCGAGAGGCGGAAATGGTTTTTAGACCATCTACACGGCTTATTCTCCCATCAAATGCCTTTTTCGCAAGCGTGGCAATCCATGGCTCGTTCTATGGAATTTCTTATGTACATATCTTCTTGGAAAAACACTGAGAGTTACGGCGTGATTTTTCAGGCTACTTTAGTTGAAGAAGGGGACGATAGCACCGAAAGAACCTTGGGATACGTGGTCCATTACACAGCAAAAAATTCCGAGATCTTGAATCTTTTTCCCGTTTCATTGGATCCATCATTCATGATCAAACCGATTGTGGCGTTCGCTTGTTCTATTTTCCGAAGTGACTCGCACTACCCCTTCAGACGGATATATTTCGCATTGTACAACGATCTGAAGTGCATTGCCCACTTCCAAAGGGGCAAACAAGTGCAATATATTGCGCATCTTTTGTACTCAAAAAAGGCAATCGAGTTGCTGCAAAGGGTAGATTGCCTTTTGTTTGTTTGCACGAACCTGCCTATGCTGGTCACTTCCTATTCGCTTCCCCGCAGTCCTTCTCGTTCTCTAAAAACCAAGGAATGGGGCCTGTTCGGTAACAGGCAGGCGGGTGAAAATACCTCACCCACAATCCTCAAGCTACTGGCACCTTCGAGAACTACGGATAGGAAAGAATCTGCAACCTCTTTTTTTCCAAAAACCGGTTCCTGCTAATGGTACATGGAAATTCTTTTATAATGGTTTAAATGATACATTCTATTTTATTGATCATCCGGAAAAATTTTTTTAATTTTCATTTTATATTAAGATGAGATAATAAAAATTCAATTTAAAAAAACTAAACATGACTGCTCTGGTCGCGTATCTGTTTAGGATGGGGGGAGTTTCTCGAGTGTGTTTTTTGAGTTCTAA
>JBCDEZ010000013.1:0-29691 GCA_039179045.1 Chlamydiota bacterium
CCCATCTTTTTACCTGTGCAAGAATTTCTTCACGCAAATCTTCATTCAAGATGGGTATACACTCAATCTACTTGAAGAATTGGATTACACAGAAAGACTGGATTACAAATTGCTTGCATCTCTATTTTTCTGTGCGCATTTCTTCAAGTGAGGCGAGTGTTTTGGGCGCTTTTTGACCAAAATGCTTGCAAAATCGGTACCTTGTCGTTGATTTAGAGCTCCAAAATCACAAAATGAGCTCTCCTCTTTGAAGGAATACGGTGGCCTCAAGCGATCAGCTCTTTTCATTGGAAAAAATATCCTTTTGTGCGGTATTCGGAAGAATAAGGACTTTTTACAGTCCTACGCTCGCTTCTCAAAGTAAGAAGAAGTAAGAGAAGACAAAGGGAGGAGTGCGTTGAGAAAAAGGATCCGCAATTCGAAAATGCTGCGGGAATATTTTTTTGTATTGATCGCATTGATCGCTGCTTTTGCAGGGATCTTATTTGGGTACGATACAGGCGTGATTTCAGGAGCAATTCTTTTCATCAATCAAGAATTTTCTTTGACAAGCGCAGCGACCAGTTCTGTAATCAGCATTGTTCTTTTAGGCGCCTTTATTGGATCATTCTTTAGTAGTGGTCTTGCAGACCTCCTTGGAAGAAAACGCCTACTTCTTTTAGATGCCCTTCTTTTCTGTGTGGCTACTGCTTTGTCTAGTATTGCCTGGAGTGTAGTAGGAATTGTATTGGCCCGTTTTTTTGTGGGCATCGCAATCGGCGTTTCTTCGTATGTGGCTCCTCTCTATGTTTCAGAAATTGCTCCTGCGCGTTATAGAGGCGCTCTCGTATCTCTCAATCAGCTTGCGATCAATGTGGGGATTTTACTCTCTTACTGCGTGGACTACGGTCTCGCTTTTGGAGGACACTGGAGATGGATGCTATTTTTAGGGATCGTTCCTTCGGTTCTTTTTTTCGTAGGGATGCTCTGCCTTCCCCCCAGCCCCCGCTGGCTGGTCTTTTCAGGACATGGTACGCGCGCTTTGCGGATCTTAGAGAAAATACGAGCCTCTAGGCGTGAGGCGGAAAAAGAGGTCGCAGAGATTCAAGGGAGTATCAAAATGCAGCGGGGTAGATTTTCGACTCTATTCAAAGAAAAGCTTCGACCTGCCCTTTTTGTCAGCGCCGGCTTGGCTTGGATCCAACAGGTTACTGGCATCAATACGATCATCTACTTTGCTCCTACCATTTTTGAAAAAGTGGGGTTTGTGGACGAGTCTTCTGCGATCTTGGCTACGATGGGGGTGGGGGTTGTTCTCGTGTTGTCTACAGCGCTTTCCGTTCTTTTGGTTGATATTGTGGGGAGGCGGCCGCTTCTTCTTGTAGGTATATCCTTGATGGGGATAGGGCTTTTGGGGCTTGTCTTCAGTTTTACTAGCTACTTTGCTGGAAGCAATTTGGCTCAGATAACTAGTCTCTTTACGATGATGATCTATATTTTGGGCTTTTCTATCGGTCTTGGACCCATTATGTGGGTGATCATGTCGGAGGTATTTCCTCTCAAATTTCGTGCTCTAGGCGCAAGTGTGGCTACTTCTAGTAACTGGGCTGCAAACTTTTTAGTCACTGCTACCTTTCTCCCTATTCTCGAGTCACTAGGTGCGGCCTCCACATTTTTTCTCTATTTTTGCCTCACGCTTCTCAGCTTGCTCTTCATTTTTTTCTACGTGCCAGAAACAAAAGGCGTATCTTTGGAGGCGATTGAAAAGAGACTCTATGAGGGACGTTTCTATCCTAGAAGATGGTAGTAGGAGCAAAAGCGTGCCTAGATTTGAGTCTAGACTCTATACCCTAGTTTTTTCTCGAACATGCTGCAAGAAAAATCTCGCTCTTATAGTATGCAGTTTGAAGACTTAAGTTGAGGATAGCGTCATGACAACAGAAGAAATATTAGGAAGCGAAGCAGAAGATCTTCTGCAATACAAAGCCGTTTTTCCTAAAGACAATTTGCACATTCCCCATGCTGGGTGGATTGATACGATATTTCATGACTCGGATCGTTCCTTAAGAACGCTACGCTCGTTGCAAGCACTTTTTTCCCATGGAAGGTTGGCACATACGGGTTACTTATCCATTCTTCCGGTCGATCAGGGCATTGAGCATTCAGCGGGAGCCTCTTTTGCGCCTAACCCTCTCTATTTCGATCCAGAAAATATTGTAAAACTTGCAATGGAGGGGGGCTGTAGCGCTGTTGCAAGCACGCTAGGGGTCCTAAGTATTGTTGCCAGAAAATACGCACACAAAATTCCATTTGTCATGAAATTCAATCATAACGAGCTTTTGAGCTATCCCAACCGGCACGACCAGACTCTTTTCGCTTCGGTAGAGCAGGCGTACGAGATGGGATGTGTAGCAGTTGGCGCAACTGTCTATTTTGGATCAGAAGACTCTCGAAGGCAAATTGAAGAAGTAAGCGAGATGTTTGAAGCCGCGCACGATTTAGGTATGGGGACGATTTTATGGTGTTACCTGCGCAACAAAGCTTTCAAAACAGGAGACAAAGATTTTCACGATTCTGCTGATCTAACAGGTCAGGCAAACCATTTGGGGGCAACGATTGGTGCAGATATCGTCAAGCAAAAGCTTCCAACAACGAATCGTGGTTATCCCACCATCAAATTTGGCAAGTACCACGAAAAGATGTACGACACTCTTGCGGGCAACCATCCGATCGATCTTTGTCGCTACCAGGTAATGAATAGCTATATGGGACGGATCGGTTTGATCAATTCCGGAGGAGCCTCCCTAGGAGACGATCGGGAAGATCTGCGTGCCGCGGTGCGTACGGCAGTCATCAACAAAAGGGCAGGAGGTATGGGATTGATCTGTGGGAGAAAAGCGTTCCAAAAATCGATGCAAGAGGGGGTAGACCTGCTCCAAAGCATCCAGGATGTCTATACAGATCCGCAAGTAACCATAGCTTAGAAGTACTACCCTTCGCATCACTCCCAGGGCACCCTCGGCGCAGGAGGAATCTGTTTGCAGTGAATCTTCTCTGCTGATGTCTGGGAGTGTATTTCAAGCTCCTCTTCCGGAAAAAAGAGAGTCAGAAAGGAGCGATTCGACCCATTTTTTTCGGCTCTAGGATTCGCGATGGATCCTTTGAGGGGAAGTAACAAGGGAGGAGTCTTGTTCTCGACTGTTTGCAATACGCCCTCAAAAATAGAAGGATTGATCGCTAGCGTCATAGAGAGCTCATCGCTTAGATAGTTATGCTCTCCCCAAGTGAAGCAGTGGAGACGATTGTCTAAAAGAAAATCCATTCTCTCCATTCGAATTACTCCATCTTGTATAGAAAACTCGAGGGGCGTGCACCAGATGTCGATTTGTGCGGAGGCAAATAGGTCCGCATCTTCTACTGCGCTTAGAATGCTATGCAATACCCCTTGTTGCTTGCAGTGCAATTGCCCCAATTCGCAAGTGGCATGTCCAATCGAACAATTGCCGTGAGCGGGATAGCAAAATCCCTCTGGATCGATCCTCACTTTGATGGGAGCATTCGAGGAGAGCACGCAGCCCAATTGCGGGTGGATTTTATGGAGATACGATTCGCTGGCCCTCTCCCTGGGAAAGTACTCTACATGCAAAGCGCGATTTAAGAACAAGGCACGCTCTTTCCAATACCCATCGAGACTTGTTTGTAGATTTCTCGAAGCGATTTCACACCGGACATCTCCTGATCCTCTCGTAAAAAAGAGATCCCCTTCGAGGGAAATGTATGCCCCACAAACTGCTTGCAAAAAGCAGTGTTGTTCTGCGAATAGACTGTCGAGCAAATGCGACGGGACTCTTTGCATACGCACTTGAAGATCACAAAAAAACCTATCCCAGTCGGTCGATGCTATTTCCCAAGAGAGGGTAGATACAAGCCCATGCACGACCAACTTGCCTACATTTGCCGTGCTTTTTTTTCTCGTGTAACAGTCGAGGTCGATATGCCACATCCCATCTTCTGCCTGGATTTTCGCGTACAAATGCTCAAAAAGAGTCTCAGGAGCCTCGGATGGATGCCACGATAGCTGCGCATTTTCCATGACCAAATGTTGAGGGAAAAGGGAAAAATCTGCTCCCGATCCCCATAGCCTCCAAAGGGGCGTTTCTAAGGAAAAATCATCGACTTGAAAGGAGAAATCGCGATGTTGGCAGTGCAGGTGTTGGAATTTTTGCGGTCCCAGCCAGCTCAAGTTAAAATGGTGCGCATCGATATGCAATCCTGTACTTCTTTCCAAAGAATCGACCAAGTACCACTTCCCTAACGGGGTTTGCAGAAAATAGGGAGTGAAAAATAGGCAAACAAAAAAGGTGGAAAAAAAGAGGAGAAGGAAAACAAAAGATCGACGCATCTTGTTTGTTACTCCACGGTAACACACTTCGCTAAATGACGCGGCCTATCCACATCGCGCTCGTCGCACCTCGCTATCCCGTACGGAAATATCTGTCCGCCTGCAACGACACTCAAAAGGGTAGAAGACCAGTCTCCTCCAGAAGGGAGGAAGATCACATCATCTGCGATGGATGAGATGTCTAAATCATCTTCAGATGCAATTGCTAAAATAGGCGCTTCTCGCGCTTTTACTTCGAGTAAGTTGTTCTTCATCTTCGCACGCGTAGGATGGTTTGGGCAAAAGGCGACCACAGGCAATGTGGGTTCAATCAAAGCCATAGGACCATGCTTTAGCTCTCCTGCAGGGTATCCGTTCGCGTCTTTATAAGAAATTTCCTTGAGCTTCAACGCAGCTTCAAGAGCTACGGGATACATCATACCCCTTCCTAGGAAGATGAATCTTGTTTCATGTGCGTATTGTCGAGCGAGCTCTTGAATCTGATCGCACCGCTGTAGTACTTGTTCTAGTCCATCGGGAACAGTTTGGATATCGCGCAGTAACTCGGATCGCCCAGAATAGGGTACGCACCGCAAATCAGATAGGTATGCAGCAAACAAAGTGAGCATCGTGAGCTGCAAGGTAAAGGCTTTGGTAGAGCAGACGCTGATTTCGGGTCCTGCTTCCAAAAGCAGGGTGTGATCTGCTTCACGCACTAGGCTCGAGTGGTTGATATTGCAGATGCTCAAGGTATGTGCCCCTCTCCTCTTTGCTTCTCGCAAAGCTGCAATGGTATCTGCCGTTTCTCCAGATTGGCTGATTGCTACTACAAGCGTACGAGGAGAAAATACGGGATTGCGGTACCGAAACTCTGAAGCAATTTCCGCTCGGCTCACAATCCGAGTCACATCTTCAAAAAGATCGGCAGCCAGCTTTGCAGCATGCCACGAAGTTCCGCACCCAATCAGCACAATCTGATCGATGCGTTGTAGTGTTTCAGTGCAAGAGAGCAGTTCAGGGAAGGGGCAAGAAGCGTGAAGTCTTTTTTGCAGCATTTTCTCAATCAGAGCGGGCTGTTCAAAGATCTCTTTGAGCATGTAGTGTTCAAATCCCTCTTTCGATGGGGTGGGTAAATCGAGAGCAGAAAAAGCAACGGACGCTTTTTCCACAGGTTGCAGGTGTTCATCGAACAATTCCAAGTTTCCTTGGCTGACAACGGCGATCTGATTTTCCAAAAACGTAACGTGCAAGTCCCGATCAAAAAAAGCATTGGGATCGGAAGAGATAAAGTGTTCTTGCTTTTCCTCATTGCAACCAATAGCTAATGGGCACTCACGCGCAGCTGCCAAAATCAGGTCTGGGCGGTCTTTATGGATGGCAACAATGGCAAATGAGCCTTCAAGTTGTTGTAAAGAGGTTGCGAAAGCATGCAGCAAATCGCCTTGATAATTGTGCTGGATGAGTTGCACAATGACTTCTGTATCTGTATCAGAGACAAATTCCCTATTACAGCCCTCCTGCAAGAAGCGTTTGAGTTTGATGTAATTGTCGATCGTCCCGTTATGTACGAGTGCCAGCTCCGGCTCTTCAGAGGTATCTACATGAGGATGGGCATTCAAATCATTTGGTTTGCCATGTGTGGCCCACCTAGTGTGGCCAATGGCAAGATCGAGACATTGCAAGGGAATATGTTTGATGAGAGAGTCGACCGTGCCCTGCTTCTTAAAGAGGCGGAGTCTTCCTTGATAAAAGCCAGCTATACCAGCAGAGTCGTAACCTCGGTATTCGACATCTTTCAAGCCTTTGATACAAGTTTTTAAGGGATTCTGTGGTCCCAAATACGCAAAGATGCCACACATACATTCTGGCTTATACAAATTTTTTCTCAGTATAAATATTTCTTATTCTCTTTGCAATCAAAAGAGTGAGAACTTCCGCAAAGAGCGCCTTGCTTCTCAGTCCCGGTTTCCTGCAAAACGTTCTATAAAATAGATTGGTATCAAGATTCTGTCTTAAGAGGAAAAGAGCCTTTTTGACAAAGCAGTGCCAAGAAAAGTGGGAAATTTTTGCGAGCGCGATTTTCCATACTCGCGCATTTTCCCGTACTTGTTTTGTCGGAAATCCACTCTTCCATGTCAACAATCGCAAACCCTACCTTCCTCAAAGCCTTGGCATAATCTTCTAAACTCCTATGGAAAGAATAGGTGATAGGACCCTCTTTTTGTGAGGGGTGCGTTGCAATGGGAATACTCAAGGGGATGCGGTAGGTGTCGATCCTTCTCGATTGGATCTTCTTTTTGGGGTCAATGATCCACCCACTTTGCCTAGGAATACGGAAGCAGGGATGGTTGAGGACAAGCAAAAGGCGAGCTTGTCCTTTCGCATGGTGCGCTGCTGTTTGCAAAGCGCCGTTCATATCCTCCATATTCTGCAATGAAAGGAGAAACGTGATCGCATCAAACGTTTTTTTCAACGAAAAAGAGGTGGTTACATCCTTTTGCAAAAAGGTTTGCCTCCCATAAATGCGCGCTTTTTTGAGCAGAGACTGGGAGAGATCGATCCCCGTATACTCCACCTTTTTGGGTAAATGGCGCGCGAAGGCACCATTACCGCACCCTAAATCCAGAAGACTAGCTCCTGGCTTTAAGTTCAGCAGGCGCAACGCTCTAGGAAAGATTATAGAAGTGTGGTAGTAGCTTCCTTTGTTGCCTACAATTTTGTCATACCAAGAGCCAGATGTCTCCCAGGAGGTCTCTTTTTTCATACCGACACTTTACGAAAAATCTATGAATAGATACATCTTAAATAATAAATGATTTCCTACTTTGAGTCGTACATGAAAATGACCGAAAGTGATTTGCAAAATTCAGTAGACAATTACGTGGTCCCGGTAGACACCTGCCTCAATGTGAATGACCGGATCGAAGATGCGTTGAAAAAAATACGCATCCATTCTTCGACTGAGCGTGCCCTCTACTTTTACGCAATCGATGATGAGGGCAAGTTGGTGGGCACTCTTTCGACGCGCACCCTTCTATTGACCGATCCGACTTGTTTTGTAGGAGAAGTCGTGCAAAAAAAGGTCGTGCGCCTTGCATCCACGCACACTTTGGAAGAGGCGATGAAGATCTTTGAGAAGTACCATCTGTTGGCACTTCCTGTTGTTGATGCGGAGGGAAGGTTACTCGGTACTCTCGATATCGGACTCTACATGGAGGGTTCTTTCAATGTTGCCGATGCGCGTCACCGTAGAGATGTCTTCCAAATGTTGGGGATTTCTGTCGAAAACGGGAAGAAGGTTTCTGTGTTCGATGGCTACCGTTATCGCATGCCTTGGCTGTTTTGTAATATGGTCTCGGGTCTTGTTTGCGCGGTCATCGCAAATATCAACGAGACCGTCTTGAACGAATTTTTGATCCTAGCTATGTTCATTCCTCTTGTCTTAACCCTATCTGAGTCGGTCTCGATGCAGTCGATGACGCAGAGTCTGCAGTTTCTAAGAAGACCGAAGATCACCTTGCGCTATTTGTGCCTTCAGGTAAAGAAGGAGTGGGCCATTGTATTTTTCGTAGCGATTTCCTCGTGTTTTCTTGTGGGGGCTTTGTCTCTACTCTGGGGCGATGGGTTGTTTGCCTCCATCATCATCGGACTCTCTATTTTCATATCCGTTTTGATTTCAGCTGGATTTGGCATTGTATTCCCAATTTTTATCCACAAAACGGAGCTGGATCCGAAAGTCGCCTCTGGACCTGTAGTGCTGATGTTTGCAGATGCCTTTACTACTCTGTTTTACCTATCCTTTGCCTCTTGGGCTCTTTTGTAGATTCCAGCTTTCTTGTTTGTTCGCATAGATAACAAGAGGTGCCAAAATGAAAAAGGCGATGCCCACGATTAAGATGAGCTCATAGCTCCAAGCAGACCCTGTATCGATCTGTTCGGGAGGAAGGAATCCCAATAGAAAAGAAAACAAGCAAGAGAGCATACCCAATCCCGCTACAAAGTGTAGGCCATATTTCCCTGGAATGCGGTAGGGGCGGGGCGTATCGGGTTGTTTATACCGCAAAATGATGGCCGACAAAAACATGATGAAGTACATGATCAGGTAAATTTGCACGGTCATATTCACCAAAATCCAATAGGAACTACTCACAGAGGGCATGAAAAGAAACACCGATGAGAGTAGAGTGACAAAAAGAGCTTGTACAAGTAAAATTGTAGTGGGCATATCCTTCTTATTCCTCTTCTGGAACAAGGGGGGAAGATCCCCATCGATAGCTGCTGCGAATACCCCTTTTGTTGGACCTACAATCCAGGTGCTCATCATGCCGAGAGCCCCCAAAGACATGATGAGAGCAATGAAGGGAATAAGCCAATTGATTTGGTAATTGCCTAAAAATACAGAAAAAGCCTCCATCGATCCCGATGCCAAGCTAATGGCATTTTTTGGAACAACAATGGCTACCGATAGAGAGCCTACAGAAGATAAGAACAAAATGATGAGAGAAGAGATGAAAATGGCCTTCGGATAGTCCTTTTGTGGATTTTCCACCTCTGTTGCATGCACACCACTCATTTCCATACCGGCTAGAGCAAGTAAAATGCCTGAGAAAATCACAAGTTGGTTGATATTGCTCAAATCGGGAAAAAAAGCAGACCAGTTCAAGGGTGTCTGTGATCCTTGGCCTGTGAACCACCAGACAAATCCCAAAGTAATGATGAAAAATCCAGGAATGATGGTGCCTAAAAGAGCTGCCATCGTGCTAATCCATCCCGAAACACGCATCCCTAAAAAATTGAGAAAGGTCACGGCCCAAAAGCAGGTGAGCACAACAAAGAGTACGTAGAGTTTGTGGTTCGCATACTCTGGATTGAACGTGTAGGCCATTGTGCCCGCAATGAATGAAAGGATGGTGGGATACCAGATGATGTTCTCCACCCACTGCAACCAAACAGCGAGAAAGCCCATTCTACCCCCCATCGCTTCACTCACCCAGGTGTAGATCCCTCGCTTGGGCCATCCTGTTGCAAGCTCTGCAGAAACAAATGCGATGGGAATGAAATAGATCAAAGCGGCCAAAGCATAGAAGAAGACGGCGGAAAGGCCGTAAAGAGCGCTCAAAGGAAAATTCTTGATGTTGCAAATAGCTGCGATATTGATCATTGTCAATGCAAAGACACTCAAAGATCTGGAAGAAGTTTGCATAAAGGCACCTGTCTTTCATTTGATTATCGATTTTCTAACGTTAGAAGGCTAGAAAAACCTGCGCAAAGAAGGCAGTACAAGACAGTTTGCATGAGGATAGGAAAATGAGCACTCTAGGCAGGATAGCGAAGAGCGCCCATTCTTCTGTATATTAAGAGAGAAAGTCTAGGGGACTATTCTTGCTTCTTGAACGGTCGGTAGTAACGTTTTTGGTCTGGACATAGGCTCCAACAACAAAAATCCTGAATCTTCTCCTGATTCCTGTCCTGTATAATTCTGGCTCTGGTTATTGAATGCAAGTAAGAACAATTCAAAGCATTTCCCGATTTCGTCGACAAGAGCACGAAGTTCTGGAGGAAAACTCTTGGAAGCGTTGTCCCAATTGGGCGTACCTACAAGCTTTTTGAAACTCTTATCCCCTTTGAGACAAAGGACAGCGGCTTTGAATGCTAAGAAAGCCAGATATACTACTTTCATAAAGTCACCAGGATTTGGAGATTGTCCTGGGGGATCATTGGACAAAGATTGCTGGCGGGCCAATTCTTGACAACCATCGGTCCCTCGAAGGAAATATTGTATTTGGGCAACAGACATAGCACTCTCCTTATTTTGTGCATTAATCGGGAAATCTATCCCTAGATTCCCACTAAGAAATAACGTGACACTCTTTCCATTCGCTCTAAGCGAGCAAATCAGCGGTAGATCTCAATTTCGCATGTGTAGGTCACATATGATGCTGATCAATATATGCGAATAACAAATAAAATAACACTCTTTTAATTTGCTCTGACTAAATCGACTCGCGCGAGATCTCGATTGTGCGTATACGGATCATGCATACTGGTATTGATCAATATATGGGAAGAGGCGCAGCAACACTCTGCATTTTGTCCCACAAGAACTATATCGGAACTCCTCCATTTGTCGATCACAGAAAGATCTGCTTGCACTACCTTCCAAAGGGAGCCATTTTGCAAAAGAAGGAGGCCATTTTGACTATTCACATATTTTATAGAGTGCGTGTAGATATTATCCCGGTTAGGACTGCTCTCTAAGTGTACTTCGATCTCGGAAAAATCCTTTGTGTTGATCATGATATACTTGTAGAAGGGGTCGGAAAAATAGTGCGAGTTTTGGGTAACTACAACCGTGTCATGCATATCCCAGTTCTGCAAGATAGAGTGGTAATTGGGGTTTACTTTCCATCCTGCCCCATTGTTTGTATAGAAAATATCGGCAAACAAAGACATGCGAGTGATGCGGTAACCATGATGAAAGTGGGGATCGGGCAGATCGAGGGGCTCTTGGATGATGGGATCGGGGGAATAAGCGGGATGTCCCTCGGCAAAAGAAAAAACAGGGACGGGGAAAGATAGTAGAAAGTAAAGAACAATGGATGCTTGCAGTTTCACTAGTTTTTCCCCATCTGGTTGACACGCACCATACTACTCGAGGGGAGCATCCCCGTGGGGTCATAGCACACGTTGATGAGTATGTGCGACTCAGAAGAGCAAGAAGAATAGTTTGTACCAATGATTACTGTATCATGCACAAGCCAGTTTTCGAAAATGGGAAGATCACTTGGATGCACCTTCCAAAAGGAGCGATCTTTCAAAACTAAGGTACCCTTTTCTTTATCGATTTTGCAAATCCAGTAGGTGCGTTCACCGTCGTATTTAGGAGCCAGGTGGACATTCACTCGGACCTCTGAATAATCGCGTGCATTCAAAAAGCGATACTGGTATTGAGAACAACAGGAGAAAAGAGTTGAGTTTTGCGTGATGGTGATCGGATCGTCCATTTTCCATTTGATGACAGTCGAACGGTCATTTGGGTGTACCAACCACTGAGCGCCATCGTGCGTCTGAATCAAACCACCAAATTCGTAGCTGCGCACTACGTGCATGGAATAAGCAAGAGATTGTTCATATTCTCCCGAAGAGGGAACCTGGCTTGGTCCTGCCTGAAGAGAGGCAAAGTGGAGAAAAGCGCCCAAAGACACAGCAGAAGAAAAACGCATATTGCATCCCAAATTTTTCTGATTATTCAAATTGCCCACTATCTTGAAGTGCGCTCCCTATTTTTACAAGTATTTTTTGAATTCCTCCGATTTTTCGGGATGAGAGATTCTAAAAAATGCACCCAACTTTTGCAGGAAAGAGGTATTTACTCTATTCTCCGTTTCAAGATTTTGAGTATTTCATGAAACGGATTTCCTCTCTTTTTTTCCTTGTCTGGTTTCTCCCTGCAAAGGTATATGCTGTTGTTTCTTCTCTATATTTTGCTGCGGGTTCTTTCGGTATTTTGCAAAGCGAATCGTCTCCTTGGCTCTTTTCTATCCGCTATCAGCCGGCAAAAGTATGGCACACTATTCGTCCTGAAATGGGCATTATGTACACAACAAAGCAGCAA
The DNA here is from genome assembly GCA_039179045.1 of Chlamydiota bacterium. Taxonomy (GTDB): domain Bacteria; phylum Chlamydiota; class Chlamydiia; order Chlamydiales; family SM23-39; genus JBCAXK01. The sequence continues at coordinate 11,976 of JBCDEZ010000013.1, forward strand.
ATATTTTTGCATGCAGGCTTCGTGTTTGATTGGGTCTTGAGTGGTTTCATCGTGTTTTCTCCCCACTTTTCTGCAGGCTGGTATAAAAGGGGGAAGGGGAAAGATCTTGGATTTCCTTTGGAATTTTGTTCTGGTTTGCGCCTTGGGTACATTCTTGGAAAGAATAGTCAGATCGGGATCGATTTTTTCCACCTCTCCAATGCAAGTTTGGGCAGCACGAATCCTGGCAGCGAATCTTTGGCTCTATTTTTCTCTAAAAACATTTAATTTTAATAATCTTGAAAAATATGCCAATTATTAATTAAATAAAATTAAAAACACGTTTCCTTTATTAAGGTGTGAATTTGCACAAAGAATTGCCTTTTATTCCTTTCCCTATCTTGAAAAGCTCCCATGCACAGACGTTTTTAGGGTCTTTGATGCACTTGGGAGTGGATCCTCAATCGGTTACGCGCTATATCAGCATGTCCGATGGAGACGAGATTGCTGTAGAAATCTCCACGCCTGCAGGCTGGAATCCTCAAGGAGGACTCACAGTTCTTTTAGTGCATGGCCTTTGCGGATCACACCGTTCTACCTACCTCGTGAGGATGACAAAAAGGCTATTGAAGCGGGGAGTGCGGTGCATCCGCTACAACATGCGTGGCTGCGGCAGTGGGTTTGGTAGGGCCAAGTACATTTGCAATGTTTCCCGTTCAGAAGACTTTCTGAAGGTGTTTTATACATTGGCCTTGGATACTCCATATTCTCCTTTTGTGGTTGTAGGCTATTCTCTAGGAGGCAATCTCGTCTTGCGTTCTGCAGGCGTGATTGGTAAGGAAGCAAAGGGGCTAATTCGGGGAATCGTGTCGATTTCTCCCCCTGTCGATCTTTTTTGCAGCGCAAAACTTTTAACTCGCTCAAAAAACACATTCTACCACAAATATTTCCTGCAAATTTTGAAAGCGCGGATCCGGCAAAGAGACCGTCTTTATCCCAATTTTCCTCGTGTGGTTTTTCCCAAGAATATGAACGTGATCGATTTCGATTCGATTTGCACGGCTCCTGAAGGAGGTTTTACTGATGCGTTGGATTATTATGCGAAGTGTAGCTCCAAACCTCTGATCGAAAATATTGGAGTTGATACGAAAATTTTATTCGCTGAGGATGATCCCATCATCAACGCCTATCAGCTCGATGGAATGCTTCTTCCCGACCATATTGAAATCTACAAAACAAAACATGGAGGGCACTTGGGCCACCTTTCAAGGAGGAAAAATGGAGGATTTCATTGGATGGACCAGATGATTGAACAGTGGATCTTAGAGAGATGAAGTGGCTTGTTCATCGTCCGCAGATTCTTCAGAAAACTCCTGACTCAGTTCCCTAATCGATACCATCCAGTAAAAGACGGTAGTGCACAAAAAGGGGAGCAAAAGACCTGTGATCGAAAGAACAGAGCTTGTACCCATCAGCTGCATGAAGGCAAGCTGGATCCAACCAGAGCTCGACTTCCCCAAGCGAGAACCCACCACATCAATAGCTGCTTTGCCCTTGACCTGAGACTCCTGGTCTAAGGGAATGAAAGCCATTTCTTTTGTGGGATCAAAAAATGAGTATTTGACAGTTTTGCTGACAATATTTTGGAAAGCTCCGAAAAATACGATCAATAAAAGGGGATCGATCAAGAAAAAGGAGGGGCTGAAATTCCTTTTCATGAGCACAAAGGCTAAGAAAAAGACTCCCGTGGATCCCAAAACAACAGGAGGAATCATCGCACTAAAGCGCCACCCGAACATGCGGATCACATTGCCACTCAGAAAAAAGGCCGTGAACATTGCCACAAAACCGACAGCAGAGGTTACTTTCGCAATGAAGGCTTGGTAGTCTACCGTGCTCGAATAGAGCTGATGCACGCTCGCTTTCCAGGGCACTTCAATCATATTGATCACAAGACCATAGCTAACTACCATACAAGCAATGCAGCGTAGATATTTTGAAGATGCAATGTAGCGAATTCCCTCAATAAGGGAAAGGCGTGGCTTTTTTTCCCTGACTTGGAGAGGCTGTTTTGGCAGGGAGTACTTCATCAAGTACCAGTGCAGAAATAAGATACCCAAAGCTAAAGAACTCAGACAAAGGGATAGCGATTGGATCGTGAAAAGATAACCAACATTCGCGAATTTTCGAGAATAGTAGACGATCAAAGGCCCGGTAAAAATTGTTCCAAAATCGCCTGCAACAATGAAAAGAGAATAGTACCTTTTTGCCTCTTCTACTACATTGATTTGATTGCAAAGCCCCCAAAAAAGCATGAAAATGACTAGAGGCGCCCAAAGCTCTGCGAACACAAAAAATACCGTTTCAATCCAGTTGCGGTAGACAGCCACCCAGTGGGCATAATGCCCGCCTATATGTGACAAGATCCAATTTGAAGACTCAAGCGGAGTCAGGAATGCTTTATTCGGATAGAGGACAAAGCTGAAAAGAAGGATGAAGGTAACGAAAGTGAGGATCGTACCGTAGAAGAGTGTACTCCTTTGGTACTTGCTGGCGAGCTTGGTGTAGAGTACAGTCACCCCAATTGCCACAGGTAAAACAACCCAAGCCTTCAATACAGGAATGACTTCCGCTCCTGATCCCTCTCCGGTGACAATCAGGGTATCTTTCATGGAAAGGAACACTCCGTAGATCAAGGAGATCAAAAACTTCATGAGGATCAAGGGGAGGACTTTCTTCAGCTCAAATGCATGGACAGGCCAAAACCTCCTTCGCCACTTGCTGAATGTATCCAAACTCATAATCTTTTATTCACAAAGTCTACTGTCCTATTATATGCTAGCAATCGGTATATTTCCTAGATTTTCCTTGTTAGAAACCTAAGGTCCGTTCATCTGTATTACTGTAGATCAAGATGAGGCGCTTTTTGAGCTAAGGAAGACGATCCTGCGCGTTTTTGCAGTCAAGATCAAACTTGACAAATATTTTTTCATTGATAAGATAAGAATTTAGACATTGAGAGGCGTATTTATGAAAAAACAGTCAGAGGGCCATAGTAGTCAAAAAGCGTCACCCACTGATTTTCAGGATGTAACGAAACCAGACCGCGAAGAATTGACCCAGATTATTCACAAAGCGCTCGCCCTAATTGAGCAGATCGAGAAGAAGGAAAATGCGAATGAAAACAGCATTAACAAGACGCAGGGGCAGCTATTGCGCGCGAAAAATGAATCTGAAAAACTAAGCCATTTTCTTGCTGTCGAAGGGCTGAAGATGGAAAGATTTACCTCAGTTGAAGAAGAATATACCTCGTTAAGCCAGCTACTCAACCAAGCCTATCCTCCTTGCCAGCGCTTGGGAGGCATCATCCAAAGCGAGTTCAGCCGTGTATGCGACACTCTTTCCCAGGGAATCCATCTCGATGCAATCAAAAAAGGGCTGGAACGCATGCAAAAAGATCTCACTTCGAAAAATTCTTGAACGAAATTTTTCGACGCATACTTTTTTCCAGTAGCGAAAGCGTAGAACTCCATGCAGTACTGTAGAAAGCTCTTTTTCACGTGCGTTTCCGTGGGTCTCATCGCGGCAGGTAGCGCTATTTTTCCCATTTATTACGAGGCAAAGCGGCAGCTTTTCGACCAGCTTTCGAGCCAGGCTCTGAGCATTGCAGCTAGCCTCTCTCTGCAAATCCCCAGCTCTTCGTTAGAGGAGATTGCCTCTTCTCCTTCCAGTTCTACGGAAGCCGAGAGGCTAGTGGAGGGAATACTACGCCGAGAAAGGACCATTCAAAGAGAGCATGGTGTATTCATTGAAGATATCGTGATCGTCCGCCCCTCCTCTCGACCAGAAAGCGTAGAGGTGCTGATCGATGCTCCTTTGGATTCCAATTTGAAAATCCCCCGGGGAAAAATCTATACCGAGCGAGGCCTCAATGGAGAGCGCCTCGATCTAAAACACTTGTTTTCTCCGGAAGGATTTGTACGAGATACTTACGGCACCTGGCTCATCGGTTATGCGCCCATATATGATACACAAAGTGGTTACATGGGAACAATATTGGTTAGCATCAAATCGAGCAAGGTGATTGCAAGCATGCGTATTTTGCTTGCTTATGGCGCTTTAGCATTCCTAATTTCCCTCAGCATTGCTACTGCAGCCTCCTCGTTTTTTCAAAAGAAATTGACACAATCTTTGACCTACCTGTCTCAGCGAGTATCGCAAATCCAGAAGGGCAATTTGGATACTCCGATACAGGCGCAAGGCAACGATGAATTTGGCGCATTGGCCTCTTCAATTGAGGCAATGCGCCAAGGGCTCAAAGAAAGAGAGTTGCTCAAAAAACACTTTTCTCGCTATGTTTCTCGGCATATCTTGGAGGATATTCTCCACTCAAACTATACACTTTCTCTTGTAGGGGAAAGCCGCAAGATTACCGTGCTTTTTGCAGATATTCGGGGCTTTACCACTTTCGCAGAGGAACATACTCCTGAAGAGGTAGTCTCGCTTTTGAATGAGTATTTTGAGGAGATGTTGCAGGTCATATTCGCATATAGAGGCACTTTGGATAAATTTCTAGGCGACGGGATCATGGTCGAATTTGGATCGCCCCTCGACGATCCTGAACAGGAAAAAAACGCTGTGCTTTGCGCCCTATCCATGCAAGAGACGCTCTCGAAACTGATGGAAAAATGGCATCGTGAAGGCAAGCCTTTGATTTCTATTGGAATAGGTATTCATACAGGTTTAGCTGTTGTCGGCAATATTGGCACAGAAGCGCGTATGGAGTATACGGCCATTGGAGATACGGTCAATGTAGCTGCAAGAATTGAAAAGCAAACGAGACATTTTCAAGAGCCCATACTCGTGTCAGAAGACACGCAGAAAAAAGTGCGCGATCTTTTGCTTTGGAAAGACTTGGGTCCGGTACAGCTTACTGGCAGAGAAAAATCGATCCGTTTATTCACGCCCGAGGGGAAAAGTTCCGCTAAATCTAGAAAGTAGTACATCTCCTCATTTAGGAAAACTCGGGAGAATTCTCTTCTGAGATCTCTCCTTGTAGCTCTCCTTCACTTACTGCAACAAATACCGCACAGGCACCATCCCCATAAATATTTGCAGCAGTGCGCGCCATATCCATGAACCGTTCGACAGCGATGAATAGGCCGATCCCTTCGGGTGGTAGCCCTAAGCACTGCATGACTACCATTGTTGCTACAAGGCTACCTGCTGGGATTCCCGCCACACCCATGGATGTGATGAGCGCTAGAAACATAGCAGCAAATTGCATGCCAATACTCATCTCAATACCGTAGGCTTGGGCCACAAAAAGAGCTGCCACACATTCGTATAGAGCAGAACCTGAGAGGTTGATCGAAATCCCCAGAGGAACAATCAGGCGTGCAATTTTCCGAGAAATTCCCAGTTTTTCCATGCAGGCAACCGTAACTGGTATGGATGCAGCTGAAGAGCTAGTGGTGAAGGCGGTGACAAGTGCAGGGCTCACTGCTCTGAAATACCGTAAAGGAGAAATCCGGGCATAAAATTTGAGCAAACAGGGGAAAAAGACGAATAAAAAGAGAAACAGACCCAGCAATACGGTAAGCGAAAAGAGGGCTAAGGGACGAAAAGATGCAGATCCTAGCGTAACAAATGAGTGGACCATCAAACAGTAAATACCCAAAGGCAAAATGCGCAGTACTAGGGAAGATAGTTGCAACATCGTCTCGAATATCGCCTCGAAAAAAGAAAGCAAAACCTCATAATAAGAGGAGCGGATCTGAACCATTGCCATCCCGAAGGCAGCGCTAAAAAAGATCAGGGCAACCATTTTTCCTTCAGCTAGAGCTTGGAAAAGATTGCTCGGAAGAAATTGATCCAAGAAGTAGCGAGTATTGATCTTTTGCAACACGAGCTCGCTATTTTCTACAGAAGGGAGATAGTTTGGATCGTAACCCGTACCCGGCTGTATGCAGTTGACTAGCGCGATCCCAATCAAAAGAGCGACCAATGTGGAGCTGAGATAGAAAAAGAGTGTTTTGGCACCTAGCATTCCGATGTTGGTTTCAGAGCGCAACTTTCCCACAGAGCAGATGATTGAAGAGCAAACCAAGGGAATAACGAGAAGACGCAGCAAACGGAGAAAACCTCCGCCTACGAGCTCAACAGCAGGTAGAATCGTAGGCGCGTATTCAACAGCTGGGCCTTTCAAAAAAAATGTTGTGATCAAAGCAAGAATCACCGCTAGGATCGTAGGGGCAAGTTTTATTCGACTCATCTGCAGTACATCTAAGAGAAAGATTCTACGCTGAATATAAGATACTAATCCAGCAAAATGGTGGCCTTCGCTAAGAGGCATCCGCATGAAATACAATTTTCGAATGAGCTGATCTCGGCAAGAGGGAGATGTTGCTGCACGCATCTGTTTTGACGCCCCCGATTTTAAGGAGGTATTTCTTCCCAGCCTTCGCAAGGGCACCTTACCTCAATAGCAATAAATCAGCGCCGACTAGCTCGTCTTGGTACCGATGGTGATTTCTCTAAATACGGTATCTAAGAATCTGTATTCCCTTGGAAAAGGATCTGGCGATTTTCCCTATCTCCCCACTTTTGTCCGCGTTTGTGTAAAATCATTTTTTTTCGTACAATTTTTGAGTTTGAAGCGTGCTTATTTCGGGCAGAGGTAGTAAGGAGAACTACCAAAAAAATCTTCCGTAAAATGCTGCTTGTGATAGACTTTTAATTTGTAAATGGGTCATCTCACAGCATAGAATTCATGATAAATCAATAAGGAGTCTCGTATGTCTTACGAAAATGCAAAAGCGAATCTGCTCGCTTTTGGTAAGGAATTGAATTTAGAGGGTTTAAAATTTGACGAGAACAATACGTGTATACTGGGTATTGATAATGTCTTTTCTTTACATCTCACCTATGAACCGAATTCAGACCGTCTGTATCTTTACTCGCCAATTATTGACGGCTTACCAAGAGACGATAAGATCCGCTTGAAACTTTACGAAAGACTACTGGAAGGTTCTATGCTTGGAGGCCAGATGGCAGGCGGCGGCGTCGGTGTGGCAGTAAAAGAAGAGTTGATTTTGATGCATTGCTTTATTGAAATGGGCCTTGGGGTTGATGAAAATGCTCTGCGTCGATTCGCTCCTCTTTTCGTAGAGACGGTGGAAAAATGGAGAGAGATTGTCAAGAAGATCTGTGATGGTCAAGAGCCCGATCCTTTCGAATTGCCGATTCCTCCTCAGATGCGCGATCAAATGAATCGCAATAATCCAGGTGGCCCTTCTTTCCCTGGAAACAAGCCTCCGGGGGGCAAACCTCCAGGCAACAAGCCAGGCGATGAGAAATACATCAAGATTTGATCTGGAAAAGATCGCGGAGACCCGCCTTTTAGGCGGGTTTTTTTTTGCTTTTTTTCTCTAGAGATTTTTCTATCTCTTGCATGACGTGAGGAGAAGTATTTTCAATATCGCGGACTCCGCTGATGATCGTGGAATGGTTTCTAGAGAAAATGTCCCCGATCTGCTTCCAAGTCAGGGCTATCTTAGTACGTATGAAGTAGGTCGCAATTTTCCGAGCGAATGAGACATGCGCTTTCTGGTTTTTCCCCATAATGTCTTTTTGTGGGATCCGCAAAGTCTCGCTTACCACTTCCAAGATATCTGCTACGGTAAGCTTTTTTTCCTGTTCCTTTTTCCAAAGATCTGCCAGAACCTCTTCCGCTTTTTTCCCTCCGTCTGGAGTGCGTAGCATCAGCGCCTCAAAAGCAGTATAAAGGGATGTCGGGGTGGTGAAGGTTTCCACCAGAAATGATAAGCAACCTTCTTTTAAAGGAAAGCCGAGCGTTTGGGATTTTCTGCGTAGAATTTCCTCTATATCTTTCCGTTCAGGGTGGGTCAGCTTCAAGGTAATACCCCATTCGAACCGGGAAGTGAGTCGCGGTTCGACTTCCACGAGCTCATGAGGAGGAAATCGAGAAGAGAGAAGGATCCGTTTTTTCTTCGCGTGTAGTGCATTGAAGGTATGGAAGACCTCTTCTTGAGTCGTCTTTTTGCGCCCAAGAATATGGACGTCTTCTAGAATCAGAACATCTGCGGATCTGTAACGATCTCGAAATGGTTGCATATTGCCCCACTGGATAGCGCGTACTACGTGGCGGGTAAAGGTTTCTGCACGCACATACAATACCCGATAGCCTGCGGATAAAAATCGGTGTGCCGCCGCCATTAGGAGATGCGTTTTTCCGCAGCTTTCAGGCCCGTGGAGAAAAATGGGGTTGTAACAAGAAGACTCCTCGCTGTCTTCGAGTATGCTATAGGTCAGTCGGTTTTCTTCAGTGATATGGAATGAGGAGAATTGGTGTCCTTGCAAGAGGGGATCGGGATCCCATGGCTGATTTCCAACATTTGGCTGACAGCGGGTAGGGGCTTGAGGCAAGAGCAGATGTACTTGTACCGATCGGTCACTGCCGTTTTTGAGCTTTTTTGTGTGCTTTCGTACATGCTGTTCGAACCAGTGGATATGAAATGCGTCAGCAGCTTTGAGATAAATATTGCGTGCATCGAACCGCACAACTTCTAAAGAGCGGAGCCAACGATCGGTATTTTCCCTTCCCAAAAGAGGTTCCAATTCGTGGAGGAAAGATTCCCACAGCTTCATCCGTGCCAGTTGTTCAAGATTTTTTCAGATCCGATTCCTTAGGTCGAAAACGGTACATACAATACTGCTGCAAGATACCAAAGATACTGGAAAAAATCCAATAGAGATTCAGGCCGGAGGGAAAATGGTAGAAGGCAATAGCAAGACCTACTACCATGACTTTTCCAAGCATTTTTTGCTGTTGCTGTTGCTCTGTAAGCGGTCCCTCGTCGGCTCCTGAAATCACCATGGTGAATTTTTGTTGCAGAAAGGTCACAAGCGCAAAAATAACGGGAAGTAGATGGAAGTTTGTTCCAAAATAGAAGAGCGGATAGTGCCAGCTAAATAGAACATCTGGTGCGGCCAAATTGTCGATCCAACCTGGTATGAAAGAGGCGCCACGCAGATCAAAAGAAGATTTCAATAGATCCAACATCCCCAAAAGAAAGGGCATCTGTATGAAAGCGGGAAAGCACCCCATGAACGGATTGTATCCCGTCTCCTTGTAGAGTTTCATCATCTCCATTTGCGCTTTTTCAGGCTGGTTTTTGTATTTTTCCTGAATCTTTTTTGCCTGTGGCATGATCGTGCGATTGCGTTGCCCCACTCGAAAAGACCAAGCATTTAGGGGATAAAGGACTAGACGCATCACTACCGTGAGCAAAATAATCGAAAGGCCCCAGGAATGAGTTGCTGCATGAAACAGACGCATGAGAAGGAACAGGAAATGGGAAAAAGGAGCAGAAATGAAAGAGAACCATCCGTGAGAACTTTGTGCCTTGGTGTACTCAGGGTTCCCTCTATTCGCCTCGATCAGAGTCTGATCAATTTTTTGGAGGGTGTCTGCTTCAAAAGGACCGGCAAAGATCCGAAACTCCGCGCGGTTCTTTGCTGGAAAAGGAGCGCTCAGTAAGTAGCCTGGGTACCTACTTGCCGGATGCAAATTGTACGCAGAATCAATCAGAGTCATCCTTGTACAGGCTTCTTTACCAGGCACGGCAGTAGCCTTGATTGCATCTGCCTGATAGCTCAAAGGATCCATGATGACCCCGAAAAAGCCATTTGAATTGACGGTCCATTGCGGTACAATCCCTTCGGGCAAGACAGTGGGGGCCGCTTCGTCTAACTTAGGCAAAGAGATCTGGTGCACCTGCTTTTGCCCGTTCTTTCTTGTCAGGTATTTTAAAGCTGGAGAAAAATAGCCGGATACCAGCTCGACTTCGGGTATGCCAGAGCTGAGCAACAGTTTGTCAGGGGCTCCCTCTACTTCCACAGTGAGGAAAAATACGTAGGGAAGAGCCTCGGGATCATCGGGCAGGAAGTAGCGTTTGATGATTTTGCGCCGAGATCCGGTAGAACGAAATTCGATCAAGCTCTTTTCAAAGCGGGTCACCTCGTAGAGCTCGGGGATCTCCCCAGATTCTTGAAGCGAGCAGCAGTAATATTGGGGTGCGATTTCATGCAATACCGCTCCCCCTTTTCCCAAGATATTCCGTCGTAAAAGTGGATAGTAAGAGCCCTCTTTGGGATTTTTCGTTACAGTAGTACCTTCCTCGATTACTCTATAAGGAGCAGTGGGGAACAGGTCGTTTTCGGGGTGGTTTGCTTGCATAGAGCGATCCACATCGATTTTTTGTACCACACTTTTTGTGTTTTTCCCCTCTTTGAAAGGGAGGTTGATTTCCGCTAAAGAGCCGCCCTCAGGGGAAAAAACAAGCATTTGATAGGCATTTTCCAAAACATACAGAGGGTAGGGGGCCTTTTTTTTGACCTCTACTTCATTTGCAAGGCGAAAATATTCTTGTGTAGCGCGCACCTTTTGGTATCGCGCGTCGAACATGCCTATAAACTCACACGCTTTATTGAATACAAACCCATCTTCCAGTACATCTTGCGCGGTCAAGATCTCTCCACGAACCTTTCTTGCCGCAGTCAGAGTAGGAGTAGTTTCTCCCTCTTTTTGATGGGCAATATAGCAAAGCCCTCCTTCTTGCAGGTCAAGTTTTTCTATCTGCAACTTGTTCTTATTGGTCCTGTAGACCACAGGTTCCTTGGTCTCATTTACATAAGAGAGGAACGCTTGGGTTTTTCCGATCTGCAAGCTCTGCGGCATAGGTACGTTTGTGGCAAGGGTGAGCGCATTGCCGTCGATATCTACTCCCAGAATTTTGCTACCCCCAGAAGGTATGAGTTGAATCAAGGGGAAATCTTGTATGGAGGGAAGCGTCTCCAAATTTTTGAGCTGTGCTTGTACTGACTCTTTCCAAGCGGTTTTTCCAGAATCGAACTCTACACTGGGAGAAAAATACTGGTTGATGAGTAAAGTAGTGACAAAGATACAGAAAAAGAGTTTCCAGGATCGTCTATCCATGAAGAAGCGTGCCTACGTAGTTGAGAGTTTCAATACAACATAGCAAACAATGAATAAAAATGAAATTCGAGAAACAGCAACGAAGCCCAAAAAAGAATCAGAAAAAGTAGGGAATCCACAACAAGAAAGTGGCTTACAATGGTCTATTTTCCAAATGATAGAGAAATTGGGAAAAGTGGGACGTTTTTCGCAGCGGTTCTAGCCAATCGTCGGCAACGAGCTCGTTGACAGGAGGAAGAGTATCTCGCTCTTTTGCCATTTCCAAAAGATGCATCGCATCGGTAAATCTTCCCATCAAAGAATAAAGACAAGCGAGATGGTAAAAAGCGTGTTCGGAGCCAAGAGCACCTGCCTTACGCAGTTTTTCTTCTGCCTCGACGTAGATAGACCACTCTTTTTGCCTATCGTAATGCAGGTGAGCATATTGAATCAGACTCAAGCCCCAATCGAGCCAGGTCTCTTGCCCTTCTTCATCTTGCTCGGCTGCTCTACGGAAGTAGTGAAATGCCTTTTTATAAAGAGTCGTATCCGAAGAGAAATCTGCGAGCTGGAAAAAGCATGTGGCGAGCTTACGGTGGATATGAGGAAAATCGGGTTCGATCAGAAGAACTTGCCAAAAAACTTCGACACTACGCAGGAAAGTAGGCTCGTTGGAAGACAAATCTCCGAGTGTGTACAAGGCAGATGCATATTGGTAGAGCCATTTGGGGTGATACAAAAGAGCATCTTTCTGTAAGCGGAAGAGCGTCTCAAAGGCCTCGCAGCTTGCTTGGGCATGATCGGAGCTTTCGAGAAGCTCCGCCTGCTCTAAGAAATTGCAGGCCCGGTCGAAGATCACTTCAGGACAAGAGGGCTTCAAACAAAGGGTTTTTGCATAGAATTTCTCCGCAAGAGCGAGGAGCTTTTTATCTGAGAAATACGATCCTAGCCTACCGTGGAAAAGGGCTTTCACGTGCCAAAGCTCTGCAACCGAAGAGTCGATAGATAGGCCTTCTTGAATCTTCTCGAGAGCGAAGTCGTAGAATGCAGGGTCTTCGTAGTAAACCGCTTGAGCTCCTAGACAGATCGCATACGCATACCAAAGCTCTGGCATATCGGGAAATTTTGTAGTTGCCTTGATGACCTTATTTTCCGCTTCGATCAACAGATCGTGTCTTGAAGAGAGCGCGCCTAACAAAGAAAGGGACTCAACCCATTGTCCGATAATCCTAGGGTCGTTGGGAGAGAGACTATGAGCCAGCACGCATTTTTCGACAGCAAGACGAAATTTTTTCACGTCTTGACGCACCTTTCCCGACTCGTGTAAGACGATAGCCCAATCCAGCCACAGATCTTCATTCATCTCATCATGCTTGCAAGCATTTTGGTAGTGCAAGCTTGCTCGCTTGCAGTACTCCTCGGAGCAGGTGTTGATATAAAGCTCCTTGTATGAGGAAGCTGATAGATACCAAGCGAGAGCGTTTTGGGGATCTTTTTTTAGCGCTTTTGCGAAATGTTCAACGGCTTGCAAATAGTGCCGGTTGTCATTAATGAAAAGCCCCATTTGGTAATAGGCTCTTCCAAACGCGATCCAAAAACCAGCCGCAGGATCTTTTTGGTATCGGAGTGCGCTTCGGAAAGAGTCGATGGCATAGCAAAGATCGATTGCTTCCCCCGACTTCTCAGCGAGTAGAGTCTCCAAAGAACCGATCTGGCTATAGAAATCTGCAAGGACGCTCTTATCTTGCGAAGAGGATTTCTCTCTAGCGATCTGGTATTTTGCATAAGCCGCAGGAAAATATTGAGGATCTCCTGCGTACTCGCCTAGGGTTGCGAGTAGATTTCCCCAGAAATAGAACAAAGAAAAATCTTGAGGGGCGCTTTTCGCGGCACCTTTCAAAATTTTTAGGGCAAGCTGCAGTGAAGATACATCTTTCGCCTCCCGTCCTTGATGGTAGAGTTCCAACGCTTTTTGTAAGCCTGTTCTATACGCATTTTTTTCTGCAGGATCGGAAAGGCTACCAGAAAAAGGAAAATCTTTTTTTGCAAAAGGAGAGGGAGAAAGGGAAAAACTATTTTCTAAAATATCCGATGAAAAATCAAAAGAAAAAAAGGGGGTAGCATGTCCCATAGATGATGTCCTCACTTACCAAACGGTCCCAAGAAACCATGCGCTTTCCCTACTCATTATAAGGTAGAAAACACATTTTCCACAAACCGATTTTAGGACGACTGTAACTCAATAAAATTTTCCTTGTAAAGAAGAAATACTCCCGTTTTCCAAGAAAATTTGATCGGGAATTTTATAAGAAGAAAGGATCTTTCGTAAGGATTTTTTGATTGCTTCTTCATTGAAATCCGTAGCTCTTACAACAGCGATAGGGCGCATGCCATATTCGGGATCGGGTCTTGGTAGCACCTTCGCCGATTGCACGCCTGGAAGGCTTTCTAATGCTTTTTCGATTTCTGCGGGTTGGATATTTTCTCCGCCAGAAATGAACTGACGATCCTTTCTGCCGAAGATCCATATGCGACCTTGCTCATCGATCTTGGCTGTATCTTTAGTAGGAAACCAAACTTCTGGAGGAAGAGACTTGGGATAGTACCCTAAAAAGCGTGTTTTTCCCTGCACATAGAGTTCCTCACCTTCGATTTGTACTCTTGCATTTTCGTGTGCTTTTCCAAAACAGACTCCTCCACCCTCGCGCAGCAGATAGCGCGTGCTGCAAACGTGCGAGCTCATTTCAGTCAAGCCGTAGGTGTAGAGCATGGGCAAAGAACGCTCTTTGCAGGCAATTTCTAAAGAGGGAGGAATCGGGCCGCCACCTACAAATCCACATTTGAGATTCTCTGTGTAAGGAGCCTGCAAAAACCTACGCAAAGTTGTGGCAACAAATGAACAGTGCGTCACACTCTTAAGAGCATCTATCGCGCTAGGCAAGCAGAGCGCTGCGCCTTGCAAAAGAGCGCGGAAAATGATGCCTATCCCGGCGACATGATACAAAGGCATCGAAAGGAGCCAAGTATCTCCCGGTTCGAGAGGAATCTCGGTTTGTGAAGCCAAAGCGCTGTAAAGGTGGTTGTCGCTACTATGTGCCGCGAGTTTTGGTGCACTTGTTGTTCCCGAGGTGAGTAGGAGTGTAAGCGGGTTTTGTTTTAAAAGCTCCCCTGAAGGAGGGGGAGCGTCCCGTTCGATACGCAAAAAACGTTCGCGTATGGATGTAGAGTTCTTGAGAGATCCTTCTGTTACTATATGGGATACGGGTAGTTTGTCGAGCTGCTTTTTGATGAAGAAGGGGGGAAGGTAGCGATTGAGAAGAAAAAGGGTCACCTCCTCGTGGACACAGGCAAGAAGAAGGGCAATCGTTTCCGGACAGACAGGAGCATCTAAGGTAAAAATCGGCAATTTAGGATCTCTAAGCGAAGAGAGCTGTTTTTTATACAGTTCAACCTTTTCTCCCAATTGTGCGTAGGTATAAGTGCCCCGCACTGTTTTGAGAGCGCTCTTGTGGGAATATGCGCGAAAAGCTTCTTGGAGATGATCTGAGAGGGTTCGCATGATTTTTCTCATCTATTCAGGCACTCCACTTGGACTCTTTCAATCAACAAACACCAAAGAAACTACTGGATTACGATCCAATAATTGATGAGTAGTGTATACGCCCATAAAAAGTACCCAGTTTGCATCAATAATGGATGGTAGAGTAAAGGCTCTTGAAAGGCTTTTCGTACAAGGGATAAAGCGATCAAAAAAAGAGGCGCAGCAAACAGGAGAAATGAAGGGTAAAAATAGAGAGGAATGAAGCAGGGTAAGAGCATGCATGCCGAGTACTCTATTTTGCCAAAGCGATTTCCCAAGCGCACCACCAATGTATTTTTTCCGCACTTAGCGTCTTGCATCTGATCGCGTAGATTGTTTACTACCAATAGAGCGCAAGAAAGCAACCCTGTGCTGCAGCCAAGTCCGAAGGCTTCTAAAGCAACAACTTCTGTCTGAATAAAATAAGATATTCCCGACGCCACAGGACCAAAAAACACCATGACCAGCAGCTCGCCGAGGCCCATATATCCCAAAGGACAAGGGCCCGCAGTATACAAGATACCAAGGGTGATCGATAAAGCTCCTAAAAGAAAAAGCCATCCTCCTATCTTGAGGCTCATCCAGCAAGCGATCAAAAAAGCGCATGCAAAGAGAAAAAAAAAGGCAAAACGCACTTCATGCATGGGAAGCAGTTGTGCTTGGCAAACGCGCAAGGGTCCCAATCTTTCACTTGTATCGGCGCCTTTGATGCAGTCAAAATAATCATTCGACAAATTGGTTCCTATCTGGACAAGCAAAGCGAAAAGAAGGGTCAATAAGAATAGAAACCAAGAAAAAGAACCATACTTACAGGCCAAGCAAGAGGCGATGAGAACAGGACTAATACTAGCCACAAGAGTATTGATCCTAAACGCCTGAATCCAGGCCTGGATATAGGTCATGCATTACCCTTGTTTCGCGAATTTTGCAAAATCAGGCTTTCTTTTTTCGTTGAATGCATCCCTTCCTTCTTGAGCCTCTTCCGTCATGTAGTAAAGGCGCGTCAAATTCCCTGCAAGCACCTGCAATCCAGTACCGTCACATTCAGCTTGGAAACTTGCTTTCAAGCAGCGCAGCGCGGTAGGGGAGTGGACTAAAAGCTCTCGGCAGATATCAATTGTTCTCTCTTCCAAGTCCTCGACAGACACAACTTCATTCACGAGGCCCATATCATAAGCCTGTTTTGCCGTATACTGGCGACACAAGAACCAAATTTCTCGCGCTTTTTTCTGCCCTACGATTCTTGCAAGATAAGAGGCGCCGTAACCACCATCAAAAGAGCCTACCTTAGGACCTGTTTGGCCAAATACGGCATTGTCTGCTGCGATCGTCAGGTCGCAAATTACATGCAGAACGTGCCCTCCGCCAATTGCGTAGCCTGCAACCATAGCAATCACAGGTTTTGGGCAAGTGCAAATCAGTCGCTGTAGTTCGAGTACATTGAGACAATCTACTCCATCTTGATTGCGGTATCCAGAGCTACCCCGTATCTTTTGGTCTCCTCCAGAACAAAACGCCTTCGTGCCCTCTCCAGTAAGAACAATCACCCCAACAGAGGGGTCTCTCTCAGCAGCGCGCATGGCATCGATCATCTCTGTAACAGTTAGAGGGCGAAATGCGTTGCGCACCTCAGGTCGGTTGATGACAATTTTTCCGATGCCATCAAAAAACTCATACCGTATGTCATTGTAATTCTCTTTCTGTATCCACTGCATTGCCAATCCTTATTGGGTTTGTTTCCATTCAAAATAGAGCCGATTCTTTCACATCGGGGATTTTTTTCCTAGTACCACACGTGCGACTTTTTATGACAAGACACCCTCTTGAGCAAAAAGCTCCTCAAACAGATCCTTTTTCCGCCGAGTAAATGTGCATGGTACCCAGTACAAGGGGCTCTGCTTGCAAAGAATACCATTCTCCTTGCGAGAGAATATCTAAGAAAGCTGATCCGTAAGGGAAGGTTTCGATGGTTCGGTTGAGATAGCGGTAGGCCGAAAAGTTCCCTGACAAGCAGCCCCCGATCCATGGCAAGCACCTTTTGAGATAGAATAAGTAGAGAGGTTTTACCCAACGATTTTCTGGTAGAGAAAATTCAAGGACAAGAAGCTTCCCTCCCCGTTTCAAAACCCGTTTTGCCTGCGTGAGTGTCTCTTGAATCGATTGTACGTTGCGTATCCCAAACGAGATGGTAACAACATCGAATACCTCGTCTTCAAAGGGGAGATTTTCTGAATTGCCCACCACAAGTTCCACTTTGGGATCGTAGAATTTATCCTGGATCTTGGCTCTACCGATCTGCAGCATCTGCTCGGCAGGATCGATCCCTATAGCCTGGTCGATTGCATCTGTGCTCTCCATCAAAGCAACGATCTGATCTCCCGTACCTGTCGCTAGATCGAGTAGTTTGATCTCAGGATTTTGCGGGAGATGCTCTACCAGTTTTTTGCGACAGTGCTGGTGGAGTCCTAAGGAGAGGACCGTGTTGACCCAATCATAGGTAGGAGAAATATCGTTGAACATTTCCCAGATTTTTTCGCGGCTCGGTTCAGGCACAACTTTATACTCTAAAAACAGTCGTAAGTTTTCCCCTTTTTACTCCGTTTCTGTGTAAAAAGATAGAGAAATGAGAAGAGAAGAAGATTTCATACAACCATTAGTTTGATCTGCGTTTTTTACAATCGCGTAAGATAGATCAAAAAGGGCCGCAAATACTTCCGGATTCCTACAAAAAACTGTGGCGAGCAGAAAACCGAATCTCTGCTTT
Organism: Chlamydiota bacterium; assembly: GCA_039179045.1. GTDB lineage: Bacteria > Chlamydiota > Chlamydiia > Chlamydiales > SM23-39 > JBCAXK01. The sequence continues at coordinate 29,298 of JBCDEZ010000013.1, forward strand.
ACGTCTCTTTAGATTCACTCAAAGGAGGCAACAAGTGCGTTGCCAGGAAAACGATAAGAGAAAATTTGGGCGCTATAGGATTGTCTTCCAATTTTAATGTAAGATTTCTCAACGGGTACATTTTCTCTTCTCCTGCTTTAGATAGGGCGGGCAAAGATCTCAGTTTGTTATGAGATAATTCCAATCTCTTTAGTTTGGGGTGCTGCTTTGCAAACGTCTTCGGCAGGCTAGTGAGCTGATTTTCATCTAAGAAAAGGGACGGCGTTGTTGAAAAAATCTCTAGGAAAACCTTGATAAAAAGCCCATAAACAAGCGAGGCTCCTTATCTATAAAAAATCTAAGGAGCTTCTGATGCGAAAATGTGATTGGAAAAGAGTTAACCGAGAATTGGTAA
>JBCDEZ010000014.1:0-29496 GCA_039179045.1 Chlamydiota bacterium
CCCATGTTCTACTCAAGAAAACCGAGTGCTCAAAGAGTAGAAGGTTACTTAAAATGCCTGATGATGAATCAAATGATGAGAACCGAGAGCTAGAAAATCTTCAAGGATAGTCCTAGTTGGTCTGAAAATCTGATTTTTTCAACAAGGCCCCAAGGCCTCCTCTATTCTGCTATCTAACCCAATTCTTCAATTGGATTGGGTATAGCTTGCTTCTGATAAAAATAATTTCTAGTTAATATTCATAAAAATGTTAAAATGTTAAAATGTTGGAAATTTTACTCAATTTTTAGATAGATTATGACAATAAGATGCATTTCTAGTCTCTTAATGCAACCATTGCTTACCTGGCGCAATCCAGCAGGAAATGAAGAAAATTGGTTCATTCAGGTACCTCAAGAATCCGGAACAACTTGGCTAGACACTCGAAGAATCTGCCTTGCTGAATGCGCTCTTTGCCTTGTCGCCGTTACATCGGCCGTCGAAACGGTTGCCTATGGTATTTTTACGCTGTTTTCTTTATTGATAACGCCTTGCAATCCAGAACCTTTTAGGTTCTTTGAAAAATTGTTGGAGAGCAGTTCCTTTACGATTATCTGGACCCTGGCCGACCTCATGTTCTACAACCCCCTACTTGTCAATGTATTTACCCATGAAAGCTTGGCTCGTTTCTGGGTGGGCAAGCTGTTTATCCCCGCCTTTTACCGAGAGGATGATAGGTTTTATGTGGTCGACTGGATAAATCGTGTCGCTCCCAACAACAATCTGGTGGATAACGAGTTACTTGTCCCTCTTCTCAGAGAAGGGCGTGACACCCAGGAGCTCATCGATGAGGGGGCCGCCTTCCTAAAAAGGTGTGTACTGCAAGGACTTGATAAGGAGGAAATCAAGTCTTTCAAAGAGTGTGAAGCGGCGACATTTTCATTTTTCCTGTCCCGATCTGTTTATATGTACGCGTTTGGTCAGGAGAAAAACACCGAGGAAATTCCTAAATTTTTTAAAGAAGACACCAGAAGCAAAATCCAGAAATTACGCGCAAAGGAAGTAGAACCATCTACAATCAAAAACCTCTATGGCTTGGTAAATAGTTTGCAGGAGTTTGATAAGGATTGGAAGGTATGTTGTTCTAATGATGATTCTACCCGAAAGCAGCTCAAAGCTCTTTTCGATGAATTGCGAGGGGTTGCTTGCGGGGAATTGAGTGGCTTGTTCGTGACTAAATGTTTCCAAACAGCTTGCGAGAATGAAGGACTTTCTTAAGATTCTCTCAACGCACCTTTTCCCGTAGCCTCTCTAGGGAATGGTTTGTGGTAAATAGGCTCCTCTTTTGTTCATCGAATTCTTTCTTCGCTTCTTCTTTGGAATAGAGAGTTCCGACTCAAGAGGTAGAGTCTCTCTACTGATTTCCGGGGGCGAGAGCCGTTTTTCCCAGAAAAAAGGTTCACTTTCTCAGGCAATCATCACTTCTGTTTTGTTGGAGAGGATTGATCTCAAAACTTTTTCCATTTTCTTTCGAATTGGCAGTAGACGATGAGAATAGAGGCACCGCAGACTATCCATACAAACAATTTTTGCGGCGCATACCAAGAAGAGCTGGGTTGCACAAGAGAGCCAAAACGCGATCCAAAGGGAAAAAAGATCGAAGAGACACTTCCTTTGAAATTTTCTTCAGGAACAAAGCCAAATTCCCTACTGTCTCCTGAAATGGGATGGTTGTCCCCCAAAACAAGATAGTGTTTCTTCGGAATGCGAAGGCCGTAGGTCCGAATTTTCTCCACATCGAAAGATCCATCTTCGAGGAGGGGAGGTCCTTGATCAATGAAGGGGGATTCGTGTTGTTTTTCCTTTTCTATGAACGCCTGCAAAGCGGAATCTTCTTTCGAAAAAATGGGCTCTGCGAGGAGATACAGACCCCCATCACGAAAGTATGCGTATCGAGAGGGCATACAGATTTGCTCTTTTTTTTGGGGGAAAAATCGTGTGTCAAATTCGACACCTAAATTGTAAAGAAGGATCGTTCTTTCTGGGGAAAACTGCGCTAGAGGATGGTTGTCTTGTAGTTCGAATGCTCTTCTTCCCCAGCCGATTTGATAAAGAACACCCCGGTCAAATTCATAAGTGCCGTCAGGCACTCCCTCAAGTAGAGGGGAAGAGGGAAGGGGGCCTAGTCGCCCGTAAGGGTAGGCTCTTTCGTTTCGAACGAGGAACCGCACCGTGTTCATATGAGAAAAAATTCTCTGAAGTGCTGGACTGTCGAGAGGAAGATACGACTTTTGGTAGCGAAAGCCCAAACGGGATCTGCTCCCACGCTGGGAGATTTTTCCTGGGTTCATGGAGGGGTGATGTGTGAGCTCTAAGTAGTAATCGCAATCGGGTGGCTGATTAGTTTGCTCAAATTTCGCAAAGAGCGCGCCATCCACAATTCGAGCTGAGGCATAATGGGAAAACCCCCAGAAATCATAGTAGTCGCTTCCAAGAGGAAGGGAATTGTCCGATAAGATCGTTCCTTTCACAGGCGAGAAAAGGGGAGTGGTCAGCTTTACAATTGGCTGATTCATCTGGTAGATGAGCTGTCCGGGAAATGTTCCTGTGCTCTTTTGTGAGGTTTTCGCTTTTCCTCCCATTTGCAAAAAAGGGATATACTCAATGGTATCGAAACAAGGTTCCTGGAGCAAAGAAGTGATGGGCTCTCCCTTCGCATCAATCCCATAGATCTTTCCTCCATAGAAATAGAGCGTATCTTCAGGTTTTCCTACGAGCCTTTTGACGAGTTGTTTTTTTCCAGGGATTAGGTAGAAATAGCGCATGTCTGCATGCGCGATGTCCATATTCTCCGCGCTGAAGACGACAATGTTCCCATGCTGCAGATTTGGTTCATTGAAGTAAAAATGTTGCATGGACAGAGGTACGTTTAAGGAAAAAGCGGTTTTGTTCACTAAAACGTAGTCCCCCTCTTTGAAGGTGGGACGCATAGAGCCTGTAGGGATCATATACAATTCAAACCACATTTGCCGGACGACGATCGCGAGTACAAGAGCGCCCAAAAAGTGCCAGGCATGCTCACAGCAAGAAAGGAAAAAGGGTTTGGGGAGGTCTTGGCCCTGCAGAGTTTTCAAAGCTTTGAGCCACTTTTTTGCTTCTTTTTTGTCTTTCTTTGCAATGGCAGAGCGAAGAGAGGAGAACAGCTCAATAAACCGTGCCTGTTTTTTTTCAGAGAGGCGCTTTTTCCTTCCTTGGTAGTAGGAAAAAAGCTCCATATATTTTTTTTTTGCTTTTCTGAGGGTAAAGAACATGGGCTGAGGTGGAGAGTTTCTAACCAAAATTTCCCTTCATTTTACTGAAAATCGGGGAAGTATTCAACGGGAGTTTTACCGAGGTTCTCTGTCAACGTGTGCGACCATGTATCATTGATGAACGGCACATTGCGAAAATGCGATACGGAATGCTCCTGATTTTTCTCATGTGTTTGGTTGAGATTGGATCTCCTAGATCGGTCGGAAAGAGCAGGAAGGGTAATGCAAAGAAAGATGGAAGAAACTAGTGTGGAAAAGTTGTTGATAACTTCTCTAACATTTTGACAACCAGTCGCATGCTGTTCTCAGAGTTATTTTTCTTAACTAATTTATAGTAAATAACTTAAAGAAAACTCCCCTAAGCAGGAAATAGGCACTCTTCTCAACTGTGCAAAAACTGTTCATAACTTGTAGGCAAGCTGTTTGGTAACAAGACTTTGTCGAGATTTTTTTGCTCGTTGCAAATCGGACTCTCATGGAATGAACGGTTTGTCCCACGCAGTCTCGAAATGCCGAATCTCGATCTTGTTCTATCTGCAATTTTTTTGAAATTGAATATCTAGCTTTCACCAAAAACTGCATCTATCCATTTTTCTAGTAATCAAAAGGGTTGGTTTTAATGGAATTCTGTAATATCTTACCAATAAAAATCAGGATTTTATGTCCGTTCAAGGAACGCAAAATAGAATAGAATACGTTGAGTGCTCCGATGCCGGAAGTTCTTCAGAATCTGGAGATGATCCAACTGTATTGGGCAAGCGCAGAAGAGAAGGGTGCGGCCTGGCAACTTCCTCCAAAAAAATGCGCCCTGAGCAGTCTTTGACCAAAATTCTGCAAAAATTGGGTTTGTGTTCAGAGGCATTGCAACAGTTCCAGAAGCTCGTAAAAAGCCAGATCCTCGGAGGATCTGCTTCCGATGTTACCCTTGCCGAGACGTACTATAAAAAGAATCCAGACTGTTATAAGAAAATAGTTCAGGGCGTTCAGAAATTAGAGATTCCTTTCCCTGTCCAGTTAAGGTACTTTAGGGTTCTGTATAAAATTTCTCCGTTTAAGGAAGATCACTCGAAACAATTAACTCGCTGGTTGGATCTTTCGAGGGCCGGGCGCTTTATCAGCCTGGAACAGTTGATCCCCTATCATGCCGATTTAGACTATTCCGCCGGCTACTTGGTTGCCCGGATTACGGCAGTTGTTCAAGAAAAAGATAGGGAGCTTTTTTACAGCCAATGTGTTTTTTCTCAATTGTTAGGAAATCTTAAGTATACTTTTGTGCCTGGTATCGCGGGAAGGCAGGAGCTCTACAATCTACTCTACTATCTGTTGCCTAGTCTTTCTCCAGAGGCAAGAGCTAACCTCTCGAGTAGGTTGCCTGGTGTAGTGAAGCAAGCGGAGGATACTTACCAAGTAGAGTCGAAAGCATCACATCTCCAGCATGATGGAACCGAGTATGACAACAGGCTCGAGCAGTTGAAAACGAATGTACAAAAATTGCTATGGGGCCTCTCTGCTATGAATACGCATTCCCAATCGACAAATACAGCACTTTCTCGGTACAAAATTTCCCCTTCACTTCAGAACATCATCACAAGCTATGTCGATTGGATCGGTGTACTGTGGTGTGCACAAAAGAGGAATCAGGGAGACGTTACTCTATCCGCTACCTCGTCTGCGCAGCGGGTCTAATAAGGCAAAGCCGCTAGCAATCCTCCCCATGGACTCAGTTGTCTTGTGTTGTTTTTCTAGTAGATAGACACAGAAATGTGCGGCAAAATTCCTGTATTTTTCAAAGAGAGTTCATCTCTTGTTTTTTCTTTCGGAGAAGATGGCAGCTCCTTTCTGGATGATCTTTGACCGAGAAACGGAGTGCTTGGGCATGGGAATCAAGAGCACTTTTTTCAATGCGTAGCACTCTTTTTTCGGTTTCTTTTTCCCATCTGAAAGCAAGAGGGCGCCAGGTCCCGTTCTGATCGAGGTATTCGAGGCAGTATTCCTGGTCATACGAAGGGCACAAAACAGCCAAGAAATAATAGTTTCCCCTTTCTTGGAGTGCGCTAATAAAGCGGGGACATTGCCTGGGTATCCGAAGAAAGGGAGCTTGCAGATTGGAACCTGCGGTGAGAATTTTTGCGTAGACAGCTCCATGTTCTCCACGCACCTCTACCCAAAAAGGGAAGGGGAAAGGGCGGTTTTTGCCAAAATAGAGCGCGATCGTTTTTTCAGAAAGGGGGGTAGCGTCTTTTGGCCAAGAACAGGAGTAGACTGCAAAAGTGGGAGAGGGTACGGGGTTGCCTTGTACGGTCATAGGAGGCTTCCAAAGAGATCTACGATCTGGCTCTCCTCCCAAAGGGGGAGGACCAATTTTTCTCCGTTCTTCTTGGGGGATTTCCCGTAGGGGAAGCGAGAGGAGTTTGGTGAAGAAGGTGTTCACAGAAGAGACTTGGAGAAAGGCACCTTTCGTATGGGAAAAAGCTTCGATGAGCTTTTCATGTTCCAGATCGACTGCAAACACTACCCACGACGTGGAGCCTGGTGCACCTTTTTGGATCCATCCTTGCCAATCTTGGATTTTTTTTCCCTCGTAGAGAGGGAGTGTGATCTCTTCAATAGTGACGATGTCTTGTTCCCAGCCACGGATATGCAACAAGGAAAGAAGCTTGCCCTGTTGAAATAGGGCATAATCCCCCTTTTTTCCGATCTTTAGGTGGTCTTTCAAAGAATGTGCGTTTCCGAGAGGAAGACAAAGCAGGAGAAGCAACCAAAAAACCATGGACAAATTTTACACGAAACAAGGGCACTTTGCAATGATTCTGCCCGTTTTGTTCCTGGCAGTTTCCTTGGAAGTTGTCAGATAACGAAAAAAAGAGTTTAATACGGTTGAGTCTTTGGGGTGTTTGGGTGAGAAGAATTTTTTCGAAAAAAGTATTTCTCTACTCCTGCTCTTTTTTGGCGATGTATCTCTTGGCGCACTTTGCCTATTTCGGCAGGCAGGCAAAAGAGGAGAAACAAGAAACAATTGATCGGGAGATCGCAAGGCTCGAAGAGGTGCAAAGAGGTTATGAAGCGGAGGCGATCCGGCATGAAATGCTGGGCAACCGTTTGCAGTTTCGCTCGACGCAGTATGCTCTTGCCAAGCAACACTGGGAGATTGCTGAAGAGTACCGGATGATGGCGCAAAAAGTAGAGCTAGAAATCGCGAGGCTACAAAAACAACGCGCCCAGCTAGAAAAAACGAGCGTGTAAGCGCTTTCCGGCGAGGATACAAAATGGTGCACACGACAAACAACACTTTGGTAAAGTGTCGCAAGCTCGACGGATGTTTTCGTTACAAAGGAGCGGAGATTTGAGAGCTCTTGTGATTGTCGACATGCAAAATGACTTCATGCCCTGGGGAGCTGCGCCCGCTTTTCAAGCAGATCGCCTGATTGACACGCTACGCTCTCTAGCAGAAAAATTCACCCATATCTACGCTAGCCAAGATTGGCATCCCGAGGAGCATATTAGCTTTGCGACCAACCATGGTAGGCGACCTCAAGAGGAGATCAAAACTCCGTATGGAACCCAGTTGCTCTGGCCTGTTCACTGTGTGCAAGATTCTTTCGGAGCAGAAATTGTAGCTCCATTGCAAGAAATGCCCTGGAAAAAAATCCTGCGCAAAGGGAATAAGCCTTACGTGGATACCTCGAGCCTTTTCTTCGATGCCGAAGGAAAAAAGGCGAGCTCTTTGCATCAAGACCTACAAAAAGAGGGGATCACTGATCTCTATTTTGCAGGTGTTGCAAGTGATCTTGGGATCAAGAATTCCCTCATCGACGCCGCTCATCTCGGATACCGCTGCTTTCTAGTCGAAAACGCCTCTGCACCCAGCAAGGAGAATCGCCATCTGCACGAAAGGCTTTTACGTATGCTCCAAGAGCGTGGTATCAAGGCTACATTCTCCTCGCATTGTTGAGGAAAAGTAACAGCAAAGTGCTTTTTGTCAGCCACGTTAGACCAGGAAAAAAGCACCCGAACTCATGGTAAGCGCTGTATGTCTTGGGGTTGACTTTGAAGGTTTGCACAAGCGACGCCGGACTGCTTGTATTTTCTTTGATAGATCGCGGGTTTGCCTTCGCCTGGGTTTGAGCGAGACAGGTGCAAGATGGTATTGACAAGCAAGGCTATTTTTGGTGAATTTTATCTTGGTCGACAGCTCCAAGTTCCCGATTTGCCGCCGCCTTTTTTGTGTAGTGCAAGATAAAGAATCATAAAGGCGTATAGTATTTCGAGGGTGGAAAGTGGTTCGGATTACTATACACTCCCTAGAGTCTGAGCTAGGAGGAAGATAGACCGGATGTGGGGCAAAAGAAGCCGAGGAATGACCTTCTAAACGCAGCTCCATAGGCACATTTTTTCCTTGTCTCTATACAAAATTTACCTGAATTTTAGTGCGCTTTTCAAAAGAAAGCGAGATCTTTTTGCAAGAAAATTTCCAGGTGGCTGCCCTGAATTGCCTCGGAAGATTCCTATCCAAAAAATCCCGATTTTGCTAAAGTAAGGCGTGAATTCTGGTATTTTTCATGTTTTTATCTGTATCAAGCGTTCTTAAGCCGGCCGTTCTTAGTCAGCTTGAAGGGCTCGACGTTTCTTTGTTTCATACAGCCACACTTCTCATTTTTGTGCTTGCGATCTTCCATACATTTATGGCGGGCAAGATTTCAAAGTTCGCTCAACTTTTTGAAGACAAAACCGTCATGAAACAAGAGACCTCCGCAGATTGCACCAAGGTATTTTCCTTTTGGGGAGAGGTGCTCTATTTTTTTGGAGAAGTGGAAATCATTTTCGGGCTTTGGGTCATCCCTCTTTTTCTTTGTATCGTAGGTTTCTATAGTTGGGATGTGGCGGTGGAGTACATCAATACGCGAGATTACACAGAGCCCCTGTTCGTTGTAGTCATCATGACTCTCGCGTCTACAAAACCGATTGTACGCTTGGCAGAGAGCGTGATGCGGAAAGTAGCAGGCTTGTTCGGAGGAACAATCGAGGCTTGGTGGTGTACGATCTTGTCTCTTGGTCCTTTAACGGGGTCATTCATTACAGAGGCAGGCGCCATGACTCTTTGTGCGATGCTTCTTTCGCGCCAATTCTTCTCCTATGCGCCGTCAAAAATGCTCTCTTACGCTACGGTAGGTCTTTTGTTCGTAAATGTCTCTGTAGGTGGCGTTTTGACTAACTTTGCAGCGCCCCCCGTGCTCATCATCGCGAGAACCTGGAACTGGAGCTCTCTTTTCATGTTCTATCACTTCGGTATGAAAGCGATTTTGGGTGTGTTCAGCTCCACAATGATTTACTGGCTTTTTTTTCGGAAGGAATTTCAGAAAATGGAAACGCTCTCGGGAGCTTACCACCATATCGAAGATGAGAAGTCTGAGCAGCAGACATATGTGCCGGTCTGGATCACTTTTGTCCATGTGATTTTCCTCGTGTGGACCGTGCTCAATTCCCACTATCCTGTACTCTTCATTGGAGGCCTTCTTTTCTTCTTGGGCTTCATGCGCGCTACGAAACCCTACCAGTATGATACGAGCATCAAAGCCCCAATTTTGGTAGGGTTTTTCCTTGCAGGCCTAATCATCCATGGTGGAGTGCAGGCTTGGTGGGTCATTCCGCTTATCAGCGGATTTACGGAAAAGAGCGTGATGCTGTTGGGTGTCTTTTTGACTGCTTTCAACGATAACGCAGCCGTGGCTTACCTCACATCCTTGATTCCAAATGCTACGCCTCTTTTCCGCTATTCTGTGATTTCAGGTGTGGTGACAGGAGGAGGACTTACAGTCCTTGCAAACGCTCCGAATCCAGCGGGATATGTGATTTTACAAAAGTACTTCAAAGAAGGCATTTCACCAGGGCCTCTTTTCCTTGCCGCTCTTTTCCCTACTTGTGTTTTCTTTCTCCTTTTTTTTCTCCGTTTTTTGATTTATTTACCCCTATAAAGCGATGGATAGAAAAACGCTTTCAGGATCTTTGCTCGTTGTAGGAACAGCAGTGGGGGGAGGCATGTTGGCCATTCCTCTGGTTACAGGACGGGCCGGATTTTTTCCTGCTGCCTTGATAAGTGCTCTTGTAGCGCTTTTCATGTGCGCTACAGGGCTTTTGCTTTTAGAAGTTGTGCTTTCAGTGCGCAAAGAGGTGAATCTGCTTACTCTCACAAGGAGCATTTTAGGACCGAAATCTGCTGTATGCGTAGCCATTACCTTCGCATTTCTCTATTACTGCCTTCTGGCTGCATATTTCTCGTTTGGTAGCGCTTTGGTAGAACAGCTCACCTACGCCCTCACCGCCTACTCTCTCGGGTATAACCAAGCGCTATTCCTGTTTTTTTTCTTGTTCGCTCCTTTGATCTTCCTCGGGATATGGTGGGTCGATTCTTTTTACTATCTTGCCATCGGCGTCATGGCATGCACTTACTGTTTTTTGTTGATTTCTGGTAGTCAAGATATGGTCTTTGCAAGGTGGGAGGAAAAAGACTTTCTAGAAGGGATCTGGTCGGTCCCGATCCTTTTCAGCGCTTTTGGCTACCATAACATCATCCCCTCTTTGAGTGCCTATTTTTCCTATGAGCGAAAGGTACTTCAAAGATCGATTGTCTACGGCTGCTTTCTTGTGTTTTTTGTCTACCTCTCTTGGCAAGCGCTTATTTTCGGCTTGGTCCCGAAAGAGGCTCTTTGGACGATAAGCAGAGAGGATCCCTCTTGGCTTTTCAAGTATTGGAACTTGGGTGGGCCCCTCGTCAAGCTTTCCGCTCGTCTTTTTAGCTTTTTTGCGATTGTGACTTCTTTTTTGGGGGTCTCTTTTTCAATGATCGATTTTTGGGGGGATGCTTTTGGTCTAAGAAGAAAGGGAAAGCAGAGAGCTTTTCTAGGAGGAGTCACGTTTTTTCCCCCACTCTTGATTGCGCTATACTACCCCCAGATTTTCCTCCACGCATTAGAATTGGCCGGCGGGTTTGGAGAGGCCGTTTTGAACGGAGCTCTTCCCATTTTGCTTGTTGCTTTGCATAGGAAAGCAACGGGGGGAAACCTGAGATGGCTCAGGTCTCTTCCCTGCCTTGCTCTACTTTTGCTTTTCACCCTTTGCGTGATTTTACTCGAGGGAAAAATCGTGTGGAGCAGCTAATAGCCTCAGCCCTCACGCACCTTTGCGGCAGCAGCGCGCTTTGATGCCATTGTGTCCCAAAATTAGGTACACAGCAGATGCGCCCACTAGGGTGTAGACTACTTTATCGATAAAGGTCTTTGCAAAAAGGAAATCGACTAGGTTGAATTCAAAAATGCCGATTAGACCCCAGTTGATCGCACCGATCAAAACAAGTAAGTAACAGATGATATCGAGATTTTTCATGGCAATGCCTCTTTTGTAAGTAAATTTTTCTATCTATTTTTCTGTTTTATCAGCAAAGAAGATATCTTTTCAAAGGAATTTTAGGCGCTCATGGCAAGCTCGAAAGATTCCGACTCTCTTCGTAAGATCGCAATCAAAAATCTGATTTGCGATTCAAGATCAAAAAACCTTGTGAGCTTGGTGAAATTTTTCGGATCTGCGCCGCGCGCAATCCGGAAGCGGACGCGATGTTGTTCGATATAAACTCCGATCTCCTCTCCGCTTGTACTATGGCGCACTTTGAGGATCATGGAAATAGGCGTGAGAGTCAGCGTAGTTGAGCAATCGACAAAAAGAGGATCGGGCTTGTCCGTTTGACTCGTTTGAAACAAGAACAGCTCTTCGGGGAGAGCGTCGATCAGTTGGGGGAAAAAATAGCAGGCTTTGAGATCATTTTTGATTGCAGCCAAAGAAACGTCAGTTGACATGGTACCTCCTTTTAAAAATTACCAAATAGTGTAGGCGCTCTTTTCGAAGAAAGCAAACGGTTTTTGCACGTGAGCAGATGGGAGTCATGCTCTTCAGCAAGTCGTAGCGCGTACCGGCCGATGCAGCTACTTGGATAGGCACAGTTGGAAGTAGGTTGGTCGCAAAGTAGAAAAAGTCTTGGAATGAGTAGTAGGGAGGCTTTGCATGATTGACCTCACTTACGCGGAGCCAAGATACCTTGCAATCTCACAAGCTAAGTAGGCGACATCGCTCAAAGGAGCGTTGTGCTTTTCTGGTATTCCTATGAGAGACTTTTGCGCTTCCCAGGCTTGGTTTTGCAGCAGCGCATAGGCCAGGCTTGCCTTTTGGGAAATCACCGTATCATCTACAATCTCTTTTTGATTGCAGATTTCCCGGTAAGAAGGGACAGACGCTGTTTGTAGGATGATCTCCGGTACCTGGAGATATTTCGATCTGAGCGCTGTCTCTAGCTCCCATTCAAGGAGGGAAATTAGCCTACTTCCCCACCGATTTGTGCGCTTTTTTGCCATCTGGCTCAGGCAGGAAAAGGTACGGCTTTTGATTGCGAGGTAAGCGATATCGGGATCGAAAGGCCAACTCTGAAGGGCCTCTGCTTGCACAGCAGCTCCGATCGAATGGCCATACAATAGGATCTCTTTTACTCCTATCTCCTGTTTGCTTTGTTCGAGTAGTCGTAAAAAGGATCGGTAAGCTTGGATGATGCTTTCTCTACTCGGGTTCCCTTCACTTTCTCCCACACCAGGATAGTTGAAAAAAAGTGCATTGCTTTTGACTGTAGCTAGGAGCTCAAGCAGCGGTTTGTTGAACAGGCATTCCAATTCATAGAACTGCGCATTTCCCAACGAGCAAAGCGTCCAGCGCCCTTCAAAAAGAGTGTCTGGTTTGCCCATTACGAGGAAGTCGATGCACTTTCCACCTACAACGAGTCCTCCTCTCCGGATTTTCCACTCCTCTTTGGATAGTGAGGGGGAAAAAAAAAGAGCCTTTCTGCCGCTCTCGACTTGTGTAGAGGACATGCCGAGCCTTCTCGGCTTTGATGCAGGAAAAAAAACGCATTTACCTAGGCAGTTATGGACCGCAAGGAGGGAAGGATTTGGTTGGCGCATAGGCTGCATCTCAGGCGCGTAGATTCTTTGAGAGGCGGTTTTTTTCGAGAGCTCTTGCACGAGGTCTGTTTCGTAGCTTTTTTCTCTATAAAATGGCATTGAATCTCCTAGAAAAGAGCGAAAAGATGTGGCATCGTCCTTGCCATGCTTCTCGTAGAGAGCCATGTGTTTTCCGGGTTGGTCTTTTCCTTTACAAGATACGCTTTTTAAGACAACCAAGCCACGACTTTGTATCCGACATTCATACCCGATGAGAGGTAGAGGTGATCGGTGTACTCTGCGGATGCGCCGAAAAGGACACCAAAAAAGATTGCCACACAAAATCGGGGTAGGATCTGGATGGGAGGCATTCCTATAAGGAGAGGTAGTATTTGGAGGTATACTCCGTACAATATGGATACTACAAAAAGAGAGGAGATGGTCGCAAAGCGGCGCGCTTGTATTGGATCGAGGAAATCGTTAGTGTAGTAGCGAAAAAAATCTTTGCACCGAATCCGCAAATTCCCTCGAAATAGATCCTCTTCCCATATTGCGGTCGATATGGGGCAGATGGGGATCAAAATCATTTTTGTTAGAAAATGCCCCCGCAAAAACCCAATTTTACGAGCAACAGGGATTCCCCAGTGAAGAGAAAGAGCAGGTACGGTGATTTCGGCAAAAAAGTAGCAACCGACACCTAAGAGTACTCCGAGGCATTTTTGCGCATGGGGAAGGGATAAAATCGAGCGGCATCTCATCGGAAGGTGTGCGCCAAATTTGTATAAAGAATGATACAAACAGGGGATTTTCATGTTTTTTTACCCTTTTAATCAAGGATAATAATAGCAAATGAATCTATATGAATCTATGGAGTTTTTTATAAAAAAGAGTTTTCTATTTTTGTTTTTCTATCTATTCCGTCTAATTGGTGTCCAGTCAGCGCAAGGCAAAGGAAAACTTTCGTGTAGGACACTTGTCCATTGATTCGTCTTATGATGAAATTGCTGGGATTGGTAGCTCGCTTTCGCAAAGAAATCGCAGCTCTCAAAAGAGAAAATGCTGCGCCTAGAGAAAAACTCGCTTTGAACTCGAAGCCACCAAGTACAGACCAGAAAAATGATAAGCAAAAGCCTGAAGTAGTGCTCAAAGAGCGCAAAAGGTTCTTTTCGGAAGTGTTCTGAGCACGTCGATCAGACATAACATCCCAATTCAAAAAGTCCCTGCAGTGTGGTAGCAAACACCTCAAGTGAAGAGTTTCTCAGTTTTTTGACCAAATCGATCTATGCTAGGCTTCACCTGCTGTTGCTCGGATTGCGCGGCGTACATACCCGTGCCTAGAGTGCGGTAAGAAACAGGTAGCGCCCCTTCCCAAAAGGATGATAAGACAAGCTTTAGCCCGAAACTCGTTTTATTATCCCCCTGCTGAACGGACACTATTCTTCGTTTCTTCTTTTTTGATGATGCCATCGTCGATTTCAACGATGCGATCTGCAAAGGAAAAAATTCTGGGATCGTGCGTCACAATGACTTGCGTAGTCTGATCTTGCTGCTGCAATGCTTTCATCAGTTCCATCACGCGCACACCGTTTTCATGATCGAGAAAACTTGTGGGTTCGTCGCAAAGGACGATCTTTGGCTTGCGGATGCATCCCCGGATCACAGAGAGCCTTTGGAGTTGTCCCCCGGAAAAAGCAGTGGGAAGTTCATGCGCGCGATCTGCCAGTCCGAGGAGATCCAACATTTCCAGTCCTCGGGTCTCTGCACTTTTTTCAGGTATCCCATCGATCATAAGAGGAACGATAACATTTTCCAGGGCACTCAGCGTAGGGATGAGATTGAATGATTGGAATACGAATCCGATGTGCTCTCCCCGAAATTTCGTCTTCTCCTCTTCGGCTAGTGCGCCGATATCTTCATCCAAGACAGTACAAGAGCCCTCTGTCGGAGAAAGAATGCCTGCCATGATTGAAAGAAGGGTTGTTTTGCCCGCACCTGAGGGGCCGACCAGCATAAGTAGTTCGTTTTCATGCACACTAAGAGTGATCCCTTTAAGCGCTTCGAACGCGACACTTGTTGAGTGGAAGATTTTGCGCACCTCTTCACAGTAGATCGTACGCTTCATGACTTGAAGACCAAGGCAGGCTCTATCTTCATGATCTTGCGTAGGCTGATCAAAGAAGACAAAGTGCAGATGAAAAAAACAGCAAATGCGCTCAAATAAAACAGTTGCCATGGGAACATGAACGACAGATCTGTATCGCGAAACAAAAATCCGAAGATCCCTGCGGCTCCTACCCCCAACCCCCATCCGATGATACCGACCCAAGTGATTTGCAAAAGAGTCATTTTGATGAGTAGCTCATTGCTCGCTCCTAGAGCTTTGAAAACGGCTAGGTAGCGCACATTGTCTAGAACAAAATTGTAAAATGTTTGCCCCGAGACGGCCGTTCCAATGATGAAACCCAAAAAGACCGCAATCCCAAAATTGAGAGGAATACCCGTATTTTCCAGGTAGTAATACAAGGTTTTGTTCTCAAATTCATACGTGGTATAAGCGGCAAGTCCAGTCTGCTTTTCGATGGCACGGCATACAGCGCGCGGATCTTTTCCCTCTTTGGCTTTGACGGCAATGAACGTGAGCAATTTTCTTTCGGGGGGAGAATAGGAAAGCGCTCTAGAGTAGGTAGTGTATAAAACAGGCTGAGTCAAGAAGACGCGTGTGATGTTGCAAATCCCCGTTACAATAGCTCGTTTATCGTTGAGCTCGAGAATTTCTCCTACGCGAAGAGGCTCTTCTCTTTCCCCTTCGGTAATCGCAAGTTGCCCCCGAGCCCCTGCGGCATCGACGATGATCGCATCGGGCTCCTTTAGCGAATAGATCGAGCCTTCTAGGAATTCGGAGGGGCCTCCGATGAGTGTCGCATCATCGATACCGATGATGGTGCAGGTTGTAAACTGCCCATTTTTTAGGCGCGCTTTGATTTTTCCTCGGTAGAGGGGGACTGCCCACGCGACGCCATCTACACTTTTTACCCGAAAGAGGTCAGTATCTTTCAAGGGTTGTACATCTTCGATCTGCTTGGACATCGGATCGCATACCCAAATATCCCCTTGCGATGTATCTTGGATGAAGCTGTAGGTGCGACTCATCAGCCCAACAAAGATCGCAGCTTGCTGGATGATGATGAACGAACCAAAACTCAAAGCGATGATGATCCCATAGTATTTTAGCTTCTCGCCTACGAGCATTTTGATCGCATATTTCAACAAGACCAACCACCTCCTAATGCTTTATAAAGGGCGATCAGTTGTGTGGAGGCGTTGCGCTTCGACTCAATCCACACCCTTTTTTTCTCTAACATCTGCAATTCGGCTTGTAAAGAGGTAAGAGCGCTATTCAGGCCACTCATAAAAAGGGTCTCTTCTAGCAAAGCTTCTTCTTGCTTTGCCATGAACTCTCTTTGACTCAGCTCATATGTGATCAGAGCATTCCCATAGGCTGTAAGCGCATTTTCCGTATCTTCTAGCGCGGTGAGAACGGTCTGCTGGTAAGTGCTAAGAGCTGCTTGCAAAAGAGCGTCTTGCTCGTCGATCGCGCCGAGGATTCTCCCAAACTCGCATATCGGCATACTAAAAAAAGGGCCTACATTCCAGTTATTGCTCTCTTTGCTAAGCCACTTCGGGAATTTGTTCGCAGCAAACCCCCAATCCGCTTCTAGGGAAAACCTAGGAAAAAGTTCTGCCACAGCTGCTTGCGATCTACGGCTCGAGGCAGCGATTAGATACTCTGCTTTCCGGATGTCTGGCCTTCTACGTAAAAGATCTGAGGGGATCCCCACGCTCTTGAAGAGGGGCGCTTGGGGGATTTCCTCTGTACCCGAAAAAACGAAAGAGGGCTCTTCAGGCGTTTCTCCCAAGAGGAGGCTTAAATGGTGGTGGAGCGTTTGGAGCGCGCGATTCCTCTCTACGTACAGCCTTTCCAAGGCATATAACGAGGCACGTTCTTCTTCCAGTATTTGCAAAGGTGCAAGTCCCGAACGGTACTTCTCCTCTTGGAGATCGTAAAGTGCAGTTCTCACAGCAAGCATATTAGAAAGAACTGTTAGGTCCGCTTGAAGCGTGCAGATATCGACATAGGTTCTCGCAACATCTGCACACAATACGAGAAGAAGATCTCGAAACTCCTCTTCTTCTTGGAGCACGTCATAGCCTGCAGCTGCTCTTTTTGCTCGCAGCTTGCCGAAAAAGTCCCATTCCCAAAACGCGTCAAATCCCCACTGGAATAGGCTCTGCTCAGCCGGACCTAGGAAAGAGGCATCGAATAGATTTTGGCTGATGCGTGAGCGAATAGCGCTTGCACTGAGGGAAAACGCGGGCCATAGGTTCCCCGTTTCTGTCCGGTAGCGCCCTCGCACAGCCTCGATCCTGTAATAAGCTGTCTGCAGATCGTAGTTGCGCTCTTTTGCAAGTGCAATGAGATGATCCAAATTGGGATCGGAAAAATGGGTCCACCAATCGGATAGGTCCTCTGCGGCACTACTTTTTTCCAAAGCCTGTGTATAATGAGTGCTGAGAGAAATATCGGGAGCTTCTTGTACAGGGGATAAAGCGCATCCAGATAGTAAGACACCAATAAACAAAGAGAGTCTACGCATCTCATTTCCCCTCTAAGGGAGCAGTTTCGACATACACATCGAGTACCTCTCCTACATATACGGGGTAGGATCCTTTTTGAAAGCGGTAGATCACCTGCAAAACCCGTGTGTCGACCCGTTCGATATTGTCCCCAGTAAGCGATTGCTTGGAGATGAGGTAAGGTTCTAAGCGCACGTATTGCAAAGGAATGGAGATCGCGCTATTGCCTCGAACAAAGGCGCAAGCTTGGCTCCCTTTTTTGTAACGCCACACGTCACTCTCATCAATATCGATGCGGATATGAAAATCTTCCACATTTCCAAATAAGAGCAGTCCGCTTTGTGTTGTTCGGAAAGGATTTTGATCTGCGTTCTCCCCTGGATGCAGATGCACTTGGAGCACCTCGCCTCGCATAGGCGCGCGCACGGTAGAACGTGCAATATTTGTCTCAAAAAGTAGAATCGACTCTTCTGCTAAAAACAGCTCTGCTCTCTTCTTCTCAAATGCGTATAGCTGGGTATTGTAATCGTCTTCGCTCACAGCGCGCGTATCGCGTAGGCGCTCGTAGAGCCCTAAGCGCACCGTTTGCTCTTCGAGCTCTACCGCGACTTGTTCGTAGCGAGCTTTTGCCTCATTTCTTTGCCTTTCTAAGGTCTCTGTATTGAGCTGAAAAAGAGGCGCGCCCATCGGGACAATATCACCCGATTCAACGAATACCTTTTCCACAATTTCATTGAAGGGAGTACCGATTGCGATGTTTTCCGAAGCAGCCTCGATCACACCCGCCCCTGCTAGATAAGAAGAGAAGGGAGGAGTCGGAGGTGGAAAGGGGATGCGCGCGCGCGGTGGCTTTCTTGTCGTGTAGAAGACCATGAATAGGCCGAAAAGAGCGCCCAACCCTGCCAGTATCGGCAGAAAAAACCTCTTCACGAACATGCCCCTCCCCCTTACAATTCTTCATAAAAAAGAACTCTTTATTCCGCAAGACAAACTCAAAGAAGAAGGAGGATCCCCCTAAACGAGAGCCTCCTCTCACCAAGGGGAAATCCTTATATTTTCGCAGAGGCGAGATCTTCTGATAGCAAGACCTAACCCTACAGCCGGAGAATATATTCATTTGAAGAATTGGGTTAAGTGGAAAAATAGAGGGGGATAAACTCCCCCAAAACCTCGCCTTTTTGCTGGTGGAGAATTTCTTTACACAACTCTTCAGTCAAGATGGGTACACTTGGGGATGCATTCTCTTATCGATGTACCAAGAAGAGCTTTCAAGACTTACAACCTGATTGCGTACAACCCCCGCTAAAGAATTGAAGCACAGGGGATCTTGTGTAGCATATTTGCCCTCTTCGACCCCTTTTGCGTACCCGACTTCAATCGAGGCGATGAAAGGGAGAAGGTTTTGAAAGATCGCATCGATGCGCTCCTCTGGAGAGCCTCCCCACTTAGAGCTATTGGAAGCGTTGATCAAAACGGCTGGTACGTACGTAGGTGTTTCGAAAGGCCAGCACGTGAAGGGGTGGAAACTGCGCACAAGATCTGCCTGCTTTTCTGGAGATAGTTTAGCGAAAGCTTTCGCGAGGAGAGCGCCATCTTTAGGACCATAAAATCGGAGCATGCAGCCCAAACGAGCAAGTGTTTGCTCTTCTTTAGTGGTTCCTTGGAATCCAAGAGAAGTGGACATCTGCTTGAGGTAATCTGCTAAAACGGTCTTTTCTGTGGCGGCAGCATCGGAAAATTTCCGAACGGAGGAGAAAAGGTAGCCGATACGCTTGGCGCATGGTTCTGTAAAAGCAAGAGAGCTGTTGGGATTCACATGCCCTGCGGCCCCCATCACATCGACACAGTGTAGAACCTCCAACAGATCGATTGCCCAGGGATGCTTCGCTGCAATCCCACTTTCTTTCAACGCAGTGAACATGCCCGGCCCTCCTTCGATATGGGAGCCGTGTCCTGGATGTAGAGGAACGGGCATCTGTACGATTTCTTGCGCTGCCGGAGAAAGGCGGTGATAAGAGGGCAAAATAGAAGGATCTTCTTTCAATGCGTAGAGCATTTTTCCTACGAACTTGTCGTGATCTTCGTCTTTGATATGGGGAAAAAGCTCTCTCAAAACACCACTTTTGCCGAGATCGCCCATTGTAGCTAGAACATAGATCAGATCCTTGAGCTCTTCTCTAGAAAGTCCCTTAAGGCCTGAATCTAGAAACGCATTGATCCTGGTATGCAATCTTGAGAAGGTGTCAAAAGAAAGCCGCACGTCCTCACGTTGCGCTGCAACGAGAGTTGCGTGCGCGATTTCGGATCCCTCGAGAATTTTTCCTAGAAAGTCTAGGCAGGCAATCGCACGCTTGAATTCTTTGGGATAGGATTGATCTACTCCTCCCACTACGTCGGATCCCTCGTTTGTCTGCCACTTTTCTGTACCGTCAAGCAAGTAGCGTAGCTCTGGGTACTCAGTCAAATATTTTTCTATTCTTGCGTTGGTAGAATCTGTCTTGTGGCTTTGTGCTGCGCTCTTTTCCCTATGAGGTGTGGCTGCGAAAACCGGAATGCTCACACCCAGGAAAAGAATGAAGGTTCGCAGGACAAATCCTCCCGAAGGTACCTTGCAAGCGGATCGTTTTGCGATTGAAGTGCCCGAGCTAGAAAAAGAGGGGAGACGGAGAGGTTTTCTTGGAACCGAAATCCCTTTTGTACAGGGAGAGCGCAGGCCAAAAAGAGTTGAATGAGAGATTTCGCGCAGTATTCTCGAGATCATAATTGCTCCTGAAAAATTTTCTGCTCAATTTAGCATACTTGCGTGATAACTGTCGAAGATGTTCTTTCCATTCTCTACTCTTGTGCGTGTGCCTGGAGTGCCTCGTATCTTATATTTCGCTCCGCGATGCCCTTTTTGGCAAAGACGCTTGCTGTTAGAAGAAATTGCGA
Source organism: Chlamydiota bacterium (assembly GCA_039179045.1). GTDB lineage: Bacteria > Chlamydiota > Chlamydiia > Chlamydiales > SM23-39 > JBCAXK01. Next base: position 19,832 of record JBCDEZ010000014.1, read on the forward strand.
TGGATGTCTCCTCTGGGATTGTAGAAAATCAGAGGTGCTTTTTTTGCTGGAGAGTTTCTCGAACCGTTCGAAGGGCGTGTAGCGGTTTTTCTTGAGAGGATTGGAAATGTTTGGCAAGAATCGTCTTTGGATGTTAGTGTATTTATCAATATTTCCAAAGGTTACTTTCATGCGCTCTACCTTTTTTTATTTGTTTGCGGTGTTCTTCTGTCCCATTGTCATTTATATGCCATCTTTGCTCGCAGATCCCGAAAATCCTACCGAGCCTGTTCAACCGAATTCTGAACTTGGATTGTCTCCGATTTCCGAGGAGCAGGAAGTAGCTTCTTTAGATGTAACTGGCCTGATCGAAATTGGCGACCCCTCTTCTGTACCCTTCAGCCCCAGCGCATCTACAGACATTCCAGATCCTTTGATCGAGCAACCCTATTATAGCCCTACGATTGCAGCGAGTCTTTCTTCTGTTATACCTGGACTAGGTCAGCTCTATATACGCGAACCGAGTAGGTCTGGCGCTTTTTTTGGAACTTGGATTGCTAGTTTGGCCTATACTGCCTATGCTTGGGAAGATCTCGAAGATCTAGATAGTGTTCCTGAGGAGGGCTTGGTGATGGTGAGTGCAACCCAATTTTGCAGCGTGTATACGGCATACCGAGATGCGAGAATCCTCAACGGAGAAGGCAAATACCGCTATAAGATGCCGCAAGACAGCATAGAGGATATGACGTATGCCTGTTTTTCTTATGCTACTTTAAGCAAGCCAGAAGTGTGGGGAGGCGTTTTGGGTATGTTGTGCGCGGGATTTTTCATTGCAAGCCTCTCTCCGGAACATATCGCTCTTTCTAGCGTAGCTAGCGCCAATGGATCCATTTTTCCCTTGGCCGCATTTCCTGTAGCTATCGGAGAGGAGGCCTATTTTCGGGGTTTTTTGCAACCAGCTGTCATGGAAAAGACCAATCCTGCTGTAGCTATCGTTCTTTCCTCCGCGACATTTGGGTTGGCTCATGCGGGCAATGCATTGAGTTTACCAGTCGAAAGTCGCTCTTACTACTATCGTGTCGTGATTCCCTATCTCAGTACTGCGGGCGCCTATTTGGGCTGGCTTGCACATAGAGGGTCTTTGAAGGAGGCCACTGCTGTCCATGCCTGGTATGACTTTACTCTATTCGCTCTAGATTATTTCCTTACAGACCCCGAGCTGAGCACAGCCAAAGCTGCAGTTCCTAAGGAATATTCCCTTTCCCTCTCCTTTTGAGGGATTGGACGTAGAAATTGCAAGGGAGGGGAAGAGAAAAGCCCCTAATGCGGTTTGCTTGTTATGGTGAGCTTTTCCTTCCAACCTGCAACACTTGTTTAGAGATGCCCCACAAAGGAGTAGTAGGCATATGAAATTTCTCTCTTTTTTTCTTGTGCCCTCACTGATGTATTGTTCTTTAGCATTTTTCGCGCACGACCTCGGTCCTTTTGAGCACTTTCAAATCTTTGAACAGTCGCTACAAAAAGATGTCACCCTATACGTCTCTTCTACTGCGCAGAATAGAAGCGAAGAAAAAGGCCTTCCCTACTCGAATCTTTCTTGGGAGGATTTCCCCCCCTATTCTGCCTACCTCTGCGATATTGCTACACCGCAATCGGAGATCTCTCGCATCCGGAAGCGGGCGCCCGATGCATATCTCTACCTTTACTACGACAACTTAGAGCAGTATGTTCCTGGAGGATATTCTAAGAAATTTGCAGAGTTAGTAGAGAAAAAAGAGATCGATGGCGTTGTGTTTGCAAACAGTAGACTTATGGATCTCCCCTTATTTTCCGCTCCTGGCAAGGAGATTTCTTTAGAAGGGAAAGAGCTCTTAGGTTTGGGGTACTTTCCTATTGAACAGGCAGAGGCGTTTTCGCGTCATAGAGATCTCTTTCGCCACTCTCTTCGTGAAAACTTTTGCTGTACCCACCAGCTTAGCAGCGAAAAAGAGCGGGTCTTTGTCTACTTTGGGGGAAATAATCGGGAGTATTTGGAACATGCCCTTCCTGCTTTTTGCAGGTATTTGCAAGAAAATCGGGCTTCTTTGAAAGAAACTACGTGGATCTACCAACAGCATCCCGGAGCGCGGAACCACAATCTTGATCTCGCAAAAATCCAACCCTTGGTTGCAGATCCCTCCCTTTCCTTTTACCTCTCTAGGTACGACCTTTCCGATGTGTGCAGTTTAGCGGATGTAGCCTTCTATTACCAGACAAGTATGGCTGCGCAGTTTGCACTAGCGGGCATTCCCGTAGCACAGATTGGTCATGATACGTATCCAGATATCTTGACCAGGAATGCTCTTATCCCATCTATTACTTCTTCCTCTACCTTTGAAAGGCTTCTCACATCGGCCACTCCCGAGGTTCCTCCAAAAGATCTTCTTTTGCTTTTTTTGGGTGCCGATTGCCTTTGGAAGGAGCGTCTACAATTTCTTGTCAAAAAAAAATAGTTCTAAGACAAAAATGCGTTTCTTGCCTATCGTGAGGATATGAAGATCCTCATTACGGGCGCAAATGGTTACATCGGCTCGCGCCTTGCGCCTTGCTTAGCAGAAGAGGGGCACGAGCTGATTGCTCTCGTGCGGGAGCCTCAAAGACTGCACTGGGAAGATCCTACCTTGGAGAGAACGACAATCGTGCAGGGAGACCTCCTGGATCTCCCGAGTATGGGCTCTTTACCTAAAGATATCGATGCCGCTTACTACCTTGTCCATTCGATGAGGACCTCTCACCACGATTTTCCTCGGCTCGATGAAATGGCAGCGAAAAACTTCGTACGCCTTTTGGATAATACCTCATGCCAGCAGATTCTCTATCTAGGAGGCATCCAAGATGTGTCAGCAAGTTCTCGGCATCTGCAGTCACGAAGAGAGATTGAATCGATTCTAGAAAAGGCCAAGGCCCCCTTAACGGTCCTTCGTGCAGCGATCATTGTAGGTTCTGGTAGTGCCTCTTTTGAAATCATACGAGCTCTTGTGGAAAAACTCCCTGTAATGATCGCGCCCAAATGGATCAAAAGTCTTTGTCAACCCATTGCAATCAGCGATGTCCTCTACTATCTGAAAGGTGCTTTATGCCATCCCTGTTGCTTCGGAAAGACCTTCGATATTGGAGGGCCAGATATTCTCTCTTATGAGAAAATGTTGCTCGATATGGCAGAGGTGCGTGGCCTGGCACGAAAGATTCTACCCGTACCGGTTCTTACCCCTCGCCTCTCGTCATACTGGCTTTACCTCGTGACACCCACCAATTATTATCTGGCGCGCTCTTTAGTGGATGGCTTGAAAAACGATGTCATCTGCCACAATAGCCATATTCGGGATATCCTACCTCGAAAGTGCCTGCCTTACAAAGTCGCACTCGAAAAGGCTTTTGACAAGATTGCGCAAGGAGGCGTCTCTTCCAGTTGGACCGATGCGATCTCTTCGGGGAGAACGAGTCCAAAATTTTTTGCTCATATCCACCCTCCAAAAGAAGGGTGCGTCGAGATGAGTTTTACGAAAAAATGCACCATTTCTCCAAAGCAGGTATATGCCTGCTTCACCGATATTGGAGGAAAAAGAGGTTGGTATTATATGAACTGGGCCTGGAGCCTGAGAGGTATGATTGATAAGTTGTTGGGAGGTGTAGGCCTGCGTCGGGGGCGCGTTTCTCGTCGGCAGCTCAGGATCGGAGATGCACTCGATTTTTGGCGCGTTCTTCTAATCGATGACAAACAATACCGGCTACTTCTCTACGCGGAGATGAAGCTGCCGGGAGAGGCTTGGCTCGAATTCGCCATAGAAGAAAAAAACGGAGAGCGCTACCTGCGTCAATCGGCGATTTTCCGTCCTCTTGGGATCTTGGGTAGATGCTACTGGTACGCCCTTTTTCTGCCCCATTATTTTCTGCTCAAAGGCCTTTTGCGAACTATTTTAGAAAAAGCTGCAGAAGAGTGATCAAACCTTACACCTGGCTACGGCTCCAATCCTTGCGTAGTAAAGTACGTAGATGTAACAAAACATAGGAACGAAAAAAGCGTTTTGGATTCCTATGTGATCGGCAAACGCTCCTTGGATCAAGGGCACGATCGCGCCCCCGATGATAGCAGTACAAAGAAGGCCCGATCCCTTCGCAGTGAATCCTTCAAGGCCCCGGATCCCGAGCGTAAAAATGGTGGGAAACATGATCGAATTGAAAAGACCGATCGAGAGAATGCTGTATGCTGCAATAGCGCCACTTGTGAGCATGCTCGTTACTAGAAGTAAAAGAGCGCAGGTCACGCAGATGGCAAGGAGTTTACGTGGTGCGATGCGGAGTAAAAGAACGAAACCTAAAAAGCGCCCTAACATTGCCCCTGCCCAGTACAAAGAGACAAGATGCCCTGCGTAAAAGTCACCCACCCCGAGCAGACGAGGATCGGTCAGGAAGTTGACAAGAAAGCTCCCAATAGATACTTCAGCGCCCACATAGCAAAAAATTGCAAGCGTTCCATATACGAGATGGGGATACTGCCACATACTCTCTTTGTGTTCCGGAATCTCTTCAGGCACGGGAGTGTCTTTCAAGCGGACCGCTCTACGCGACAGGTGTTCTTGAAATTCCTCATACTCTACTTTTTGTACTTCAGGGAAGCGCAAAAACAAAAGAAGAGCGGCTAAAAGTACAAGCCCCACAACCACGCAGCCGTAGATTACATTGATTCCGAACATATCAGAATAGATTGAAGAGCTTTGCAAGATGAGCTGGCTTCCAATAAGAGGCCCCAGCGTTGTCCCAAGGGAGTTGAATCCTTGTGCTAAGTTCAAACGGCTTGAGGAGTACTCGGGATCCCCTAAAAGAGCTACGTAAGGGTTGGCTGCGACCTGCAAAAGCACGATCCCTGAGGCGACAATGAAGATTGCGAGGAGGAAAAGAGGGAAAGAGGGTAGGTCCGCCGCGGGTAAAAATAAAAACGCCCCGAAAGCCGCCACAAATAGAGCAAGGACGATCCCTTTGCGGTAGCCTAGACGTTCAACGATTTTTCCTGAGGGAATGGAAATGAGGCCATATGCGGTGAAAAAACAAAACTGCACGAGCATCACAGCTACGTAGCTCAAAGTAAACAAGGACTTGAAGTAGGGCACCAAAATGTCATTGAGCACTGTGACAAATCCCCAGGTAAAAAAGAGAGTGTTCATCAAAAAGAGTAGGAAAAATTGCTGTCGTTTCTTCATCTTGTATCCTAAATAATCCATGTGAAACCGAGAGAGCCTGCATGCGCGCGCACCTTCACGCGCGGCACCTCTAGAAAGGAGAGCTCCTCTGCTGGGTTTTGCCCAACTGTCCGAGAAAAGTTTTTTGTTGTATCTACCGAACCCATGTGAAGATAATTCCACTCGACGTTCATCAAGATCTGCTCTTGCAAAAAGAAGTACCAGCCCGCTAGGATTTTGTAGGCGAAAGAGCCTTGCGTGCGCCGCTCGGTCTGGTCTTGCGCTATTTCGGGGGTATTGCCATAAAAAGAGAGGGGGCTGAGTCTTTGGTGTACATACCCCAAGCCAGCGCCTATAAAAGGAGCGATGTAAGATTGCTGCATGCCCAGTATTTTTGGGAGAAGCAATTTCCCATTCAAAGTGATGAGCTGAGACTGCACGTTCCCATATCCCTGCTGCGGGAAGGTAAGCTCAAGTGATGCAGAGCGGATCGGATGTGCATAAAAGGAAAAGGGGAGTTCTATGCTCTGGTAGGAAGCATCTAAAGAGGCGTACCCGTAGAAAAACCAGCCTATACCCACATTCCAAAAGGGATGAAAAGAACTTCTCGGTGTGAACTGCGCATCTGAGACGACTAAGCCTCTATTTTCGTAGGAAAACTGGGTGTCGAACGCAGAGAGACCCGCCCCCCCCACATTTCCGAAGAGGAAAAATCCTTCTAGATGGTCCAGCAAAGAGGGAGACACCTCTTCAAAGTAGCGGCTTCTTTGTTCGAAACGGACGCGCCGCTCTTCACGATTTGCTGAACCAAAAAGGTGCGCAGCCAAGAGCAAACAACAAATGTAGATCCAATGCACTCAACACCCCCTTACTTCGCACATTACTCAAAGGCTCGGATTTAAGAAAATAAATTTTCTGGAAGCTGTATGCAAGTTTCTAGAGGGACAGAGTAGAGAGCCTGCAAGAGAACGTAGGGAAAGGGGGTGTTGGAAACACATCAATCTACCCTTTGCAAGGGTATAAGGCAAATGGAGAATACCAGCCTTCTCTTGCGTGGCAGAAAAAATTCTATATGAAGGCTGGGAGATTCAAAAAGAACGGAGCTGCTCTGCAATGCTCATCCGGCAGATTTTGATGCTTGCTAAAAGGGAAGCTAGAAAAGCTGAGCTCATGCTGAGCAAAAGCGCCTGGAAGGCCATGCTCGGATAGAAGAGAAATTTGATGAGGCCCTGCTTTGTTTGTCCTGGGCCTGGTGGCATCAAAACTCCTTGATAGAGCATCCCTTTGGCTGCGAGATAGGCAAGCAAAAGACCCAGTATGCCTCCAAAAAATCCTAGAAAAATCCCCTCGTAGCAGACAAGGCGCATCACATCCCAAACCGACTCCCCGTTGGCGCGAAGGTTGCCAAGTTCTTGCTTCCTTTCCAGAATAGAGGTTGAAATCGTATTGACGATCCCGAGAAGCACAATGGACAAGATGATGATCTGCACGATTTGGTACTGCGCGTCAAGCCAGTCCATCGAATGTTGGTACCAAATTTTGTTCAGCTCCGCGAAAGAGCTCCCCTCTAGGTAGGGAAATGTAGTTTCTAAGTTCGCAGAGAGCTCATCCCAATAGATGTGATCGGAAAGGCCTACTGCAACACTTTCTACGAGATTTGTTCCGAGTAAACTCTGTGCAGTCAGTAGCTGCATGCGGAAGACATGGTTGTCAAAATCCGCATTGCCCGTTTCGAAAAGGCCCACTACGTAGAGGTCTTTTTTGCGTATTTTTCCAGATAACGACTTGGTATACAAGCGGAGCGAATCTCCTGTAGAGATGCCGATGGCTTTTGCAAGCCCCTTTCCGAGCAAGATCCCATTGCTCTCGTCAGTCAGGGGATGGCCTTCGACGATATCGAGCCCAGTGAAAAAGGATGACTCTTCTTCCGCATCGATTCCCTGTCCTCTTCCTGTAACCGACTGCTTGCCGTGAGTGAGCATTCCTTGGATGCTCACGCGAGGAAAGACATGGTCTACACCTTGCTGTTCCTCTAAAAAATGGTGCAATTCCCTGTAATTTCCAATCCAGTGCGCGGAGGGATCGCTGTGGGCTTTATTGCGGTAGCCTGCAATATGGAATTGTCCATTTCCCGAATGGGCACGAATCGTATTCTCTTTGAAATCTTCTTGGATCCCTTGGATGAATCCGTCGAAGCAAAATAGCGCACCTGCGCCAAGAGCGATCGTGCAAGTAATCGTCAAGGTGCGTCTAAGGTTGCGAAAAAGATTGCGAAAAGCAAAGGCGATCAGCTGCACGTGTTGAGACTCCTTTCTTGTAGATTGCTAGCAGATACGCTTTTCTTCGCGAAAGAAGGCGAAAGATCTCCGTCTTCTAGCCTGCCATCTGTCACATGAATCTGGTGATCTGCGTAGCCCATTACCATGGGATCGTGGGTGGAGATCACAATAGAGATGCCTTCGAGATCCACCATCTTGCGCAAGATTTGCATGATCTGTTTTCCTGTTTCTTGGTCTAGGTTTGCAGTGGGCTCATCGGCTAAAATGACCTTGGGGCGTTTTGCGATCGCTCTTGCTAAAGCGACGCGTTGCCTTTGCCCCCCGGATAGAGTAAACGGCTTTTTATGCCTATGCTCGTAGAGCCCGACTAGTCGGAGCGCGTGCTCTACACGCTTTTTCACCTCTTTTCTTGAAAGGCCCATCCGGAGTAAGAAGTAGGCGACGTTCTCTTCTACAGTGAGTACGGGAATCAGATGAAAACGTTGAAAGACAAGACCGATATACTCCTTTCTGATCCGATTTTGCTGCTGATAGGAGTAGCCTGCCATATCCTCTCCCAAGAAGTAGATACTTCCCTCTTGTACCGACTCGATCAGTCCTAAGAGGTGCAAAAAAGTCGATTTTCCCGACCCAGAGGGGCCCGATAGAGTAATCAGTTGTTGCTGAGGAATCTCAATGCTGATGCCTTTTAGCGCGATGATTTTGCGCGCTCCCAAGGTGTAGGAAAAGGTGAGATTGCGTACGGAAAAAAGATTCGTATTCTTCAAAAAACCTACCAGATAATCTCTTTCAGTATAGCAAGAAGAGAGGAAAAAATAAAGAACAATCATGATCCAAAATCTATCCAAACGCTAGAGAGTTGGATTTTTGAACTTTGATTGTAAATAGGTTATGAATTTCGAGGAGGTACAAAAGAGCGCACACGGGTGCAAGGCAATTCGCGTTAAGACAAGCGTCTAAACCAGTTGCTAAAAATAGGCAAGATACTGACTCATGAGATCGTAAAACATGGGACAGGAGAGACTTGAACCCCCGACCAACGGATTATTAGGGAGTGAGGACTCTCTCGAATCCAGTACTGTAAGGAAAGAAAGCTAAAAAGCCCGCGGGTTTTTGCTGGTTAGAAACAGTGCAAATCGAAACTCGTTGCACCGTTTTTGCACCGCGTATTTATCCTACATTCCGCATCCCCCCGCAAGGGGTGTGAGGAAATCTGATTTTTTTCTGAAGAAAATGAATTTACGTACTTATTTTTGCTCCTCGCTACTTTACATTCCAGCTCTTTATTGCAAAGGAGAAGTGATGGAAGAGTACAACAGCAAATGGCTTTTGGGACCAAACTTCTTTTTGGTTGTAACTTTTAAGAGCAATTTAGGCAATTTTTGCATTCCCTTAAAAACTCTTTGTACCTTCGATAGTTTTGAGACCCGCATAGGCATCCATGGATGCGACAGACTACTTTCCCTTCACACCCAATCCAATTAAAGAATTGGGCTAAACAGAAGGATAGAGAGGAAATCGATTCGTAATTCGTTTCTTTAGTTGGTGCAAAATCTCTGAACTAGGTGAGGACAGACTCTCCAAAAATCCCGTCACTGCATGCAGCTCACATTCCGTACCCTTTTCATATTAACGTGTATATAGCCAATTCTTCAATTGGATTGAGTATAGGTGCCATATTCAATCTTTTGTTTTTATGTTGAGAGGCTGAATGTGCTGGTTAAAGTTATTTTTCGTTACACGGTTTTGTAAAACCCTTTTTAACGCGTTATTTGTTTTTACGCAATAGTACTTAAGTGCACTGAAACCAACTGGATAAAACGTGGGGCAGGAGGGACTTGAACCCCCGACCAACGGATTATGAGTCTGCTGCTCTAACCGACTGAGCTACTGCCCCCTAAATGAATATGATGATAATCGGCTTGCCACTTTATCTCCAAGTAAATCCACTGTGTGTTCTGTTTTTTCACCATGTGGCAATAAGGCCTCTTCTTTTGCTTGCGAAGAAATGGATGCGGCAGGGCGATCGCATATAAAAATTTTACTGAATAGGGGCCTTGTTGAAAAAATCAGATTTTCAGACCAACTAGGACTATCCTTGAAGGTTTTCTAGCTCTCAGTTCTCATCATTTGATTCATCATCAGGCATTTTAAGTAACCTTCTACTCTTTGAGTACTTGGTTTTCTTGAG
>JBCDEZ010000015.1:0-28786 GCA_039179045.1 Chlamydiota bacterium
ATAAGCAGGCCTTGTCTATAAAAAAAGTGAGACTCCCTCTTTTTACCAATTCTCGGTTCACTCTTTTCCAATCACATTTTCGCAGCAGAAGCTCCTTAGATTTTTTATAGATAAGGAGCCTTCCTTGTTTATGGGCTTTTTATCAAGTTTTTTACTGGAGATTTTTTCAACAAGGCCAAGATGTATCTATTTTCTGATAATGCGCGTTACTATAAAAACCGATTTGTTCAAAACTATTTAAAAAAATCTAGAATGGAATTCCGTTTTTTACCTCCATATATTCCGAATCTAAATCCAATTGAGCGGCTTTGGAAATGTATGAATGAGAAAGTGTTATGGAACAAATATTACGAAAAATTTTCTGCATGCAAGCGCATGCGGTGATGGGATTTTTGGAGAGTCTGTCCTCACCTAGTCCAGAGATTTTGCACCAAATGAAGAACGGGATCAGCAATAGCTTCTATCTCTATTCTTCTGCCTTGCCCAATTCTTCAAGTGAAATGGGTCTAGAGGTGAGAGGATTCCAAAGAGTATACGTGAAAAAAGGAGACAAGGAAAATGGTTCCTTATCTCCTAGGTTATAAGGAAAGTTACATCAAGAAGTCCTGCGCAGAGTTGACTCTAGATCGTAGTCAACCATACCAAGGCTTTGCACGAAGTAAATAGGTAGCACGGGAACAGGTCCGTTGAGAATCTTTGTCAGTAAAAAAGGGCCTGTGCAGTATGCAGCATCATGATTGTGCCCCTGAATGCGCCAGGCTTGAATACCTGATACAATATGTTTGTCGAGATGCGCAGTAACTGGGTGTCCTTTGGACGCGCCGATGAGGTTGTTACCAAGAAATAGACCTGCTCTGCCTATATTTCTACCGTGCCACTCAGTGATGAAAAAACAGCCTTTGGATGGAAATACGGCGAAAAGATCGATGTACTTTCCTTGGTGTACGGGAGGTGCGAAATCGCAATCGCAGTACACTCCACCGAATGCGTTTAGCACGGTGTAGCGCAAAATATCAGCTGCAGACCAATAATCTCTTCTACTCAGAAGAGTGGCAATCATTTCTCGTTTCGCATCGTCGATGCCTAAAGCAGGATCATCAAGATCTTTTTCTGAGTACAAGCGATATTGGAATCCCATCTTCTCGGCGTACTCTTGAAATTTTCTTTGAACAGGAGGCTTGCGCGCAGGATCCCCGAACCATATTTGATGGATAGAACGTGGTATCGGGTCTGCGCTGTGTTTCACGACCGCTTCCCAGGAGACAAGCTCTCCGAAGACATCGCGGGATTTCTCATCAAAATCGGCTAAAACTTGCGCTTTTGCGGTCAGTTCGTGCGCTCCCAGGATCAAGAGGCAAAGGAAAAGTTGGGTCCATTTTGTAAATGTAGGTTTCATTCGGTTCTCCGCAGAAAAATATCAATAACAGAAAATTTCTATCACTAAACTATTTTTTCAGCAATCGAAAACCATGCTATTTGAGAAAAGTAGCAGAGCACACACATCTTCCAAGTATTCTTTGCCTCATGATTGGGCATGGGGGTCACCGTTCGAAATATGCATGTTCAAATATCTTTTCCTAATATATTTTCACAGAGTTGAGGAGATACTATTTTCAATGGTCTTTTTTTAGAAAGATGGTTATGATTTATTCTGATTTTTTATTCTATTTGATCTATGGAACCCTCTTTTCTCTCTCAACCTGTAAAAATAGCCATTGTGGGTAGGCCAAACGTGGGAAAGTCCTCTCTTTTCAATCGCCTTTGTGGAGCGCGTATCTCCATTTGTCATGAAGAAGAGGGGGTCACTCGAGATCGGATTTACGGAAAAACTGATTTTTTCGGTAGGGAGCTTTTCTTGATCGATACAGGAGGAATTTCCAAAAATGGTGTTCCATTTGCCCAGGAAGTAAAAGAACAGGCGCTACTTGCGACAGAAGAGGCGGATGTGATTGTCCTCGTAGTCGACAGCCGCTCAGGGGTTGTCCACTCTGATGAAGAGGTAGTCCGCCTTTTGCGTAGATCCGAGAAAAGGATGGTCCTTGCTGTGAACAAAATCGATGACCCTTCCCACGAGCATCGGATCGATGAGTTCTATTCCCTGGGCATTGCCGATATCGTTGGAGTCTCCGCTTTGCAAAATCGGGGGATTGAAGAACTTCTCGAGTGCGCCCTTACCGGACTTCCTACAAAGCCTTTGGAGCCAAAAAAAGCGCCTCAGGAAATATCGATTGCCATTTTAGGCAGGTCGAATGTGGGCAAGTCGACCCTTCTCAACAGCTTCTTGCAACAAAATCGCTCCCTCGTGAGTGATGCGTATGCCACCACAAGGGATCCCATACGAGCTGCTATATCTGTAGAAAATACCATGTTTAGCTTTGTGGATACTGCGGGGATTCGGCGAAAAAAAGCGCAGAAAAGTCCTGTAGAAAAATTTGCTGATATCCGTACCCAAAAAGTGCTCGAACAAGCAGATCTTTGCCTGTTTTTGATCGACAGCACTAGAGGAATGACTACTGAGGAGAAAAAGATCGCATCTCTTATTGAAGCTTCTGGCAAGGGATGTATCTTACTTTGCAACAAGTGGGATCTTGTGACAGGCTTTCGTCAAGAACATTGCCTGCGTGCTCTTCGCGAGGAGGTGCCTTTTTTCTCCCATGTACCCGTACACTTTCTTTCGGCAAAGATGCAAACAGACTTTTCAGCTATTTTTCGGAGCATTTTTTTAGTCGAAAAAAATGCGCAGGTGCGGATTACCACCGGTGCTTTAAACCGCTTTTTGACAAAAGCTTTGGAAAAAACGCCCCCCCCCAGAGTGCAAGGAAAACAGTTGAAGATCTACTATTTGACCCAGGCTTCCACTAAACCGACCCGGTTCATATTTTTCCTCAACCGACTCGATCTTTTGAAACGCACGTATGCCAAGTATCTGGTCAATCAATTGCGCAAAGAGTATCCTCTTGCAGGTATTCCCCTAGAGTTCAAATACAAAACACGCAAAGCCGCCCCATCTAAGGAATCCTCGTAAACCAACAGTTCGTTTTCCCTTCGGAATGTAGTATTTTTCCGTTTAAAGGAAAAAGAAGATGTTGGTATATACACCATTTTGCCATAATCGCGTCTATTAGGAATGGGGGATATGCGTTTTTCTGTTCATTACCGCTGGGTCGACCTACTACGGGATTGCCTAGCTGGCCTTTCTATTGCTTGTCTAGTCATTCCCCAGGCAATTGCCTATGCCCTTCTTGCCAACCTTCCTTTGGTAAGTGGTCTATACGCTGCGATCTTCGGAACGCTCATTGCCACCTGCTTTTTCCGTTCCGATACCCTCATTTCTGGGCCTTCCACTGCCATTGCTATCTTGGTGCAGACAACCATTTTGAGCATGCAGAGTGGAAGAGGTCCACCGCACAATCTTTTGGAAATCCTAGCACATCTCCTTTTCTTAGTAGGATTCATCCATATCTGTCTTTCTTTATGTCATATTGGCGCTTGCTTGCAGTTCGTAAGTAGATCGGTGTTGCTCGGATATTTCACCGGTCTTAGCGCTGTCATCTGTATCGAACAGCTTTTTTCCTGGGTTCAGGTAGAACGACCAGAAGCGACGATCTTTGTTACAAAAATTCTTTACTTAGCGAGGCAAGTAGATGCGATTTCCTGGAGTTCCACCTCGTTGGGTGCGCTTGGATTGCTCCTATTGGTAGGGATGCGTCGGTACGCGCCTTCTTTTCCAGGAGCTTTGCTTTGGCTCTTTTTTTCTACTTTTTTGGTTTACATGCTGCCCGTTTACAGCGCTTTGCCTACGCTATCTCAGTACTCATCGATGCAATTCTCTGTTGAAATGACTCTTCCATCGTTCCGTTTGGAGCTGCTTCAAGAGCTTTTCTTTCCCGCTCTTGCTATCGCATTTCTCGGAGTGTTGGAGGTCTTCTCTGTTTCGAAAGCGCTCTCTTTAAAAACGAGACAACCTATCGATGGAGATCGGGAAGTACTTGCTATTGGTCTGGCAAACGTATTTCTTACCCTTTTCCCCTTTGCTATGCCTGCCTCTGCCAGCATTACGAGAAGCTTGCTTGGCCAGATGATGGGGGCAAAAACTAAGATTGCCCCTATTATGTCGACCGTGTTTGTTTATGCAATTCTTGTATTCCTATGGCCTTTTGTTGCGTATGTGCCTGTAGCGGCTCTATCTTCTCTACTCATTTTTAGCGGCTTACATATTGTGGATCCGAAAGCTGTACAACACTGTTTTCGCGCTACCAAAGAGGATGCTTTTATTTTCCTCTTCACTTTTTCTCTTTGTATGTTGCTACGCCTCGATATTGCTTTTGTGGTAGGGGTCCTTTTTTCCATTGTTTTCTACCTCCGCACAGCTGCCACTCCCCATGTCCAAGAATATGCATTTGACTATGCTGGGAGGTTGTCCATTATCCAGCCTCACGAGGGTAAGCACAGTAAGGTGCGCATCATAGGAATCGGAGGGGAACTCTTCTTTGGGATGGTTGATGTTTTGGAAGGAGTCATTTCAAATCTTGCAAGAGATGAAGATGTGAAGGTTGTGATTCTCCGGTTGAACAATGTGCACTATGTCGATGGTTCGATGTGTTTGGCTATTGTACAGCTTCATGAACAGCTTGCCTCGACGGGTAGACACTTGATTCTATCCGGGATTACTGAAAAGGTGTGGTACACCCTTTCTCGTGCGAAAGTTTTGGAGAAGATGCAGGCAATCAATTTTTTTCTGCGCGATGAGACAAGGCCTCAGCTATCTACCTGGAAAGCATGCCTGCGTGCAGAAGAGCTTCTCAGTCGTCGAGGAAGTTTTGATACTTATCCCGAAGGGCCGGGTCATATTTGAAAACGCCCTCTTCGTGGTGGATGATCTTGTAGACCCACTTCTCATCATTTTCTCGCAATAGCCTGTCGCATCCCATCAAAAAACCCTGCAAAAATCCATAACGTTTGATCGCTCTTTGCGCGTAATGAGAGGAGGTAGGTCGAAAATGGCTCCGCTTACAGGTTGTGGGGGAAAGATAGTCTTGGTGAAAGCAAATGATCCAATCGGCGATCTCCGCAATCGGATTAGAAGAAGCCTTGGGAAGAGCCGGTTTTTCTTCTTTTTCTATCAGTGCTAGGTCTTCTCCCCAAGGCTCTTGGTAATACAGATTTGCTTGCAAATGGGTATCGGGAGAGCTAAAAACCGTAGCGCAGCAAAAAAGTAGGAGTGTGCTTGTAATCGCGCGCAAGCGCGCTTGCATGCCGTTCATAGAGTCGCTCATTGTAGTATTTCGCCGATTCTCCTGCTCCGTAAATGCTTCCAACATACCAACCAAACTCAAAGAACGAGGAAAGAACACCTGCTGCAATGTCTCCGTTCAAGAAAAAGTGGCACGAAGCGTAAATCGATAGGGTATTGAATAAAAATGTGGTCACGGCAGTCTTATGCTGGCCTAAATAGAAATACCCTGCGCCTGGGAAAAGCGCGTTGAATACCTGCGCTTTGGCAACCGATTTTTTCTCTTTGGAGAAGCGGTCGATCAGAGTCCCCAAATAGGGCTTTTCCGGCGCGAACGTTGCAAGAGACTGTACATCTCCCGATTGCAAAGCTAAAGAGATTTGCACATCTTCGTAGGTGTCAGGGTACTGCTTTTCTAATAGGGTATGAATTTTTTGTACACGCGTTGTATCTCCAATTTCGAGGTAGCTTTTCAACAGAACAAGCAATAGATCATGGTGTGGCTGGAACGAAAGATCGACATTGAGAAGGTCGGACTGCTCAAAAGAGCGGACGACATCGTAGTAACGGTCTCCTAGATAGTAGCAGTAGAGCATCAGGTAGGAGAGCTCGCGAAGCCTTTCGGGCTGATCTTCTGCTAACACCTCAGAGCGTTTGAAGGTGGAGACTGCGCGGTATAGGTCGAGTTTTTTGGCGAAGCGTAGTCCGATGAGATACTCTTTTGCCCAATCGGTTTTTTGCTCCTCTTCAGAAAGAGGAAGAAAAGCCGATTGTAGGCTTTGTATATGCGCCTTATCTGCTTCTAAAGAGAGTCGTGGTTTGATGGTATCTGTGACCCGCACGCAAGAGGTGCAGAAAAACAGAAAGAACAAGGCTGTGTATCTAATCATCGTTGATTGATTTGATCGATTCCATCGATTCTTCGAAATCAGCCTCTAAGCGCACGGTACCTGCTTTTTCTCGGAAAAAGTCCTCTTGCTCTTCAGAAATCGCACGCATATCTCCTCGTGAGTGTAGGATTCTAGGCCGGATGAAAAAAACGATATTGCGGACGTCTTTTGAGCGGTCAAGTTTTGAGAAAGCAGAACCTATGAAAGGAAGACCTCCCAAACAAGGTACAGCTGAAGTGCTCTTCGAGTCTGTCGCGTTCACAAGACCGCTCAAGACAAGGAAACTCTCGTTGGGCACATGCACAGTGGTCGATAAGTTTGTTTTCGAGGTGGTTACAGCGCTAAAGGCTTGGCTATTGACTGTTGTAATGGTATCACCAGACGAGTTAGAAACCTCTACCGAGTTTTCAATATCGATACTCAAAGAGACAATATCAGAATTGCCAATCACAGGTGTGATCGTCAAATTGAGACCAATATCGCGATATTCGACGTTGGTGTTTTGAAAGAGAGTATTCGAGGAGTTCACATTCTGCAAGATTGAACCAATGAAGGGGATATTTTGTCCTACAAAGAGGGTCGAGGTGCGGTTGTCCTGGGTGATGATTTTGGGTGTGAGTAGAATGCTCACCTCGCTATCTGACTGGAGTGCAGTCAAGAGGGATCCCAGAGAAAAGAAGGATTTTCCCTTGTGGAGGATCATATCTCCGATCACTCCTAAATCAAAGCCTGGCTGTGTGAAGGGAATGTTCGACGGATCGGGTCTGTTCGAGGCGTTCACTCCGTTCAAGGTAGTTGAAAAGGTGTCCCCTCCAGAAGATGGGATCGGTGCGAAATTCCCCGTTGAATAGGCAAAGCGTTCGCGGTAATTGCCCTTACCTCCCCATTCGAGTCCGAAATCGAGCAAATTGGTCAGCGTCGTTTGGATCGCGAGGATCTCGATAAAAACTTGCTTGAGAGGGACGTCAAGATTTTTGATCAGCTCTTTCAAGCGTGTAAGGGTTTCTTGGTCGCCTGTAACGAGTAGAGAGTTGGTGATCTCGAGCCATTGCACCGAGCGGATCGCATCGAGTAGATTCTGGCTCGTGTTGTTTTTTGTGTCCAGCAGGTCTTTGCTAATTCGCTTGAGGGCACCTTGAATCTCAGAACCTGGGTGGTATTGCAGTTTGTAGACGAGAAACGAGGTGTTGTCGATCGGTTGAATCTCTGCCATCTTTGGTGGAGAGTCTTCTCCCGGCACATCGAATGTGCGCAAAAGCTCGCGTGTTCTTTCCAAGGATTCTGCTGTTCCCGTGAAAATGAGAGACTGCGTCGCAGCTACATATTTCATAGAGTAGAGGGTATTGTAGAGTTCGGGATCAACAAGTCCAGTCTCTTTTAGATGGTCTGCGAAGTTGAGAAGTAGTCCTTCGAGATCTTCTGGAGAGGTATATTCTGGTTTGTAGACGAAAAACTGAGAGGGAGCCTCTGCTTGTCCTACTCTCGGGAGGTCAAATTTTGCAACGAGATTTTTTGCCTTTTCTAATGCCTCTTCAGGGCCTGTAAAAAGGAGAGAATTGGTCTCTCGAATGTATTTCATATTCTGCAATACGCGCACAAGCTCGAAGTCATAGTTCTTGCTTTTCTTCAGATCATTGATGACGCTCTCAAGGGAGTTGACAATGTAGTTACCGCTCGTATTTTTTAGCTTATAGAGCAAAAAAGTGGTTCTTCCAATCTTCTGAACAGCGGCATGTTTTGCACTCGGTATGTCTACTTCCTCGATGATTGTTGCGAGTTTTTGCAAGGCAACTGAATTGCCTGTAAATACAAGAGCGTGCGTTTGCGCGCTATACTGCATGCTTTCGATAGCGCCCAAAAGGCCCTCATCGACAAGCCCTCCCTCTTCGAGGCTTTTTGCAATATCTTCTAAAGACAGCTGCAGGGTACTTGGAGAGAGGTGCTGAGGTTTGTACATGTAAAAATCGTTGTGTACCTCTTCTTGCGAGGTGCCAGGGCTTACATCGTACTGTGCGACCAGATCTTTCACATCTTCAATCGCTTGAGACGGCCCTGTAAGAAGAATCGAGTTGGTTGCTTTGATCCATTTGAGGTTTTCAATCACTTCCAAAATGCTCGTATCGCGTAGAGAGGTGGAGCGCATATTCTCTGCGAAATGTTGCAGCTGTTTTTCAATCAGATCTCCTTGTACATACTCTAACTTGTAGAGGAAATAACCATCTCCCGGCCCAACACTCGGTTGATCATAGTCTTGTAAGATCTTTTGCAAACTATCGAGAGCGGTCGAAAGACCAGAGAACATGAACGAACCAGAATTGGCGATCCACTTCATAGAAGTAATAGCCTGGTAGAGCGCATCTTGCTTCGGATTGGTCTGATCGAGATTGCTAGCAATCTGCTCGAGGTAGGCCTCGACCATCTTGCGGCTGACCGTTTTGATCGGGTAGAGTATAAAACTGGGTTGCTCGCGCTGGACCGAGGGAACATCGAAGCTCTGGGCAATCTCCTGAACGCGGGCAAGAGCGTTTTCTGTACCCGTAAATAGAAAGGAGTGGGACTGCTGGATCCATTTCATCGAGTCGATGGCATTGAGAAGCTGCTCTTCTTTGAGGTCTTGCTTGTGGAGTTTGCCTCCAATATTTTTTAGGTACTCTTCAAAGGATTCTTTAGAGACGTGCTGCAAGGAGTAGAGCAAGAATGTGGTTTGCGAGTCGCCTGCTGTAGTAGGGTGATCGATTGTTTCCAAGAGAACGCCGATCTTCTCTAGGGAGCTGGGAGTTCCTGTAAAGAGAAGGGTGCTTGTTGAAGGGATCCATTTCATCCCCTCGATTGCTGTCAAGACGTCGGGATCGGAGAACCCAGAAGCAGACAGTTTTTTCCCGTAATCTTCCATTGATTTAAAAATCTCTTCTCCCGTCAAGACTTGTGGACGATAGGATAGGAACTGGTTATCTTTTTCCACAGAAGGGGGGATGTCGATTGTGGCTAAGATTTCCCGAATTTTCGGAAAAAGAGCAGAATCTCCCGTAAAGAGCAGAGAACCTGAGCCGCGGACAATCGATACACGATCTCGGATCTCGTATAGGTCTTGCCGGTCAATGGGAGATTTTTGCAAGTGTTCGAAAATTTCCTGGAAAGTATGGTAGATCTTCTGTGGAGATACATGGATAGGGCGGTATAGGAAAAAAGAGTTCTTTTCGAGTCTTTCTGCCTCTTTTGTGGGAATGTCGAGATCTTCTACAATTTCTTGAATCTTTGCAAAAGATGAGGGCATCCCGATGAACAAGATAGAACGGTTATTCTCCATAGGAATGCACGCCTCTATTGTGGAGATCAGCCCTTGTTCGTCATATCCCGCATCGAGCATTGCTTGGGCAACTTTCCTTAGTGCGGGGATTAAGTCTTCAGTCGTCTGGTTTTGTAGAGGATAGATGAAAATATTTTCTCCCTGGAGAGATTTTCTTTCATAGGGTATGTCGAACACGGCAAGCATTTCTTCAATGCTTTTCAAGATCTCCTGTTGTCCTGTGAAGAGCAAAGATTTGCTTTCACCTACGCGCTTACCCGCGCGCAAGGCTTGTACGATACCCTTACTCTGGTATCCGCTTTTTTCAATGCTATCTGCGAGGTATGCGGCTGCATCCAAGAGTGCTTGGGCAGGTTGGTATTTGGCAGAATAGAGCAAGACATTGTTCACATCGGGAAACCCTTGTCCTGCTACCTCTTGATCGAGCTGCCGCAATACATCGAGGGCTTTTTCTATGAGTGCTGGTTGGGAAACGATGTAGAGGTAGGGAGAGGAGAGGGGATGTGTAAGAAAAAAGGGGTGTTTTGCAACCATGGGCTGCAGAATCTCTTTGGTCATGTCGATCAGGAATTTGGGATTGCTATTCTTGATCTGGTAGAGTTCAATTGCAACAGAGCGGTTGATCGTGTCGAGGTGTTCAATGAGCTTCTTTAAAGTCTCTACATTTTCTGTAACATCGCTCAAAATGATTTGGTTCGTGGCATTGAGAACCTCGAGCTGCGCTCCCGATGAGATCATAGGGCGAATGATGTCAGCAATTCTGGAAGCCTCTTCATTAGAGATCTTGAATACAGCGGTCGTTAAAGGGTAATTCCGGTCGAGGCCGTCCTCTGGAAAAAAGAGGTTCGCTGCCTGCTGTACATCAGGATTTTGGTGGATCACGACATTGTTTTCCTCCTGCAGAAGTTGAAATCCTCGTATGCGCAAGAGTTGAACCAAAGTACCGAGTATATTTTCGGTCGATAAGGGAGTTTCCGAGGTAACTGTGACAGTCATGTTCAACTCTTCTTCATTGAAAATAAAGTTGATTCCTGCAACCTTGCTTACGAAACGTATGTATTCCGTTAGAGATACGTTATTGTAATTGATCTTGTAACCATCTTCGATTTTTTCATGAAAAGCCACCCTCTCTCCCTCATTTGTGAAAATCAATAGGGGAGCAAACAAGAAGGCAAAAAAAATGAAATGTCTCATAGAATGTATGTACTGCTGGTGGGGAGATTCATGCAATCCTCTTCACCAATCGTAAGGCAATTTGGGGAATAAACGCAAGCAGTTCTCAAGGAGGATGGGACGCTGGATAAGAAGAGTTCGAAGAGATCGTTGCAACCTTCTCATTGCCTCTTTGGGAAGAATTGCGTCCCGGGAAAAGAGGGTTGAGGGAGCTTAAAAGCTTTATCCTTCTTTCGTGTAATCCATTGAGAGAATACGTAGACCGAATGCCTCGCCTAAAGCGATCAGCTCTGCTGTGCCAATTTTCCGCCCTTGCAGTCTCAAAACAACGACATTGCCCGGATTGGGGGGAAGGGAAAAAGAAGAGTTAGGGCTCAAGGTAGAGAGCTCCTTCACGGAAAGCTCCACGGGCCCCAAGTCGACTGTGATCGTAAGGGGCAGATCTTCGAGGGGAGAGGGAGGAGCATTGTTGCGATCTTCCGTAGGTTCCATGGGGGCCTCCGAGGGGGTAAAAGAGTGGATCTTTGCGGTGCCGTTTTCGATCTCTACAGTGAAGGGCACCTTGTTTTGTATGCATGCTTTTGCCCTGCCTCGGCCTTTTTCAAGGTTGTAGTGCATCTCATCGGGCAGCAATACAACGCCGGGCATGAGTGCAGCTAAGCTCTCTACGGGCAAAGTGACTTGACCAATCGAAAGGTAGATTGCAACAGAATTTTCCAGGTAACGCTCGACATAGGGCAAAGCTTTCTTCCAGAGAACAAAGTGGTGATCGAAGGAGCTTTGAAATTCTTTGGAAAGTGCCCATGTTCCCGTGACTGCCTCGTTTCCATTTCTCAATACAATTTCAATAGCGAAAAAACGCTCTTCTTTAGGTGTTTCCCGGACGATTTTTGGAGATGTTTGAGAAAATAGAGGAGCCTTTACAAGAGCATCGAGCATTTCTAACGCGACATACTGGTACAAACCTTCTCGGAGAACTGAAGAGGAGAGCGCCTCTTTTTCCTGCGCGTCTGCCAAAGTCCAAGATAAGAGCTTCATCACCCCGCTTGTGCCCAAAAACCAGTAGGCCTTGCCTGCAATGGGCGGGGCGATGAGTGTCAGGCAAGGCTCTGTTTGTAGAGACCTTGCCTGTTCTCCCTCTATCCAATAAGAGGATCCCACATGCAAAGAGAGCAGGGGCAGCTCTAAGCGCTCGCGTACAATGCGAAGAGACTCTTCGGGGGAAAAATATGGGGCGCAAGGACTCTCGGGTTGCTCGGGCAAACTACAGGTTTGTAGCAGGCTCATGATTGTACTGCTCATGGTTGTTCTCCTTCAGACTCTCCTGAATCAGCACCAGCTTGGTCCAGAGGAGTTTTACGGCGAAATAAGGGTCTATCTGGGTCGTATGAGGCATCCAACCTGCCGACTCGGAAGGAGAACTGCCCCTTTTGGAAGGCTTCATAAAGATCGGGAAGCGCTGCTGCAAACGCGTTTACCTGCTGTGTGGTATTGCCAATTAGGTGGATATTGAAAGAATCGGGAGCCGAAGCATATTTTTCAAACACTAGGGCAGATCCGAAAAAGGGAGATTTTTCAAATGCAGGGGAGTTCAGCAGAACCTCTGTCTTGGAAATGCCCTGCGAGCTCATGATGATGATCGTCCCTACCATCTGCGTGAACAGATTGTAGATGCTCGCTGGGTTGGTAACGTAGCTAAGCGTGTGCATCGCTAGATGCACGCCCTCTGGGGTGAGATGGGCGAATGAGGGAGGAGGGACTTGCAACGAGGGTTCGGTGGCTGCATGCGAAGGGGCGTGCTCTTCTTTTTCAAAGCGAATTGCAGAGAAAGTAGAAGCGATTTGCATCACATGTTTGCGCTCTTCGGGCGATAAGGAGACAATAGGCGCATCCGAGATCGGTGGCTGCGAGATGGGGCGCTTTTCGGAAGAGGTCGGAAGTGTGCCTTGAGCGCCATCTGTTCCCATCGAATCAGAGAGATCCACTCCTTTTTTCTTCTTCTTCGAAGAGATGCTCTTGGGTGGAGAAAAAAGGGGTGAAAAGGGAGAAAACGCCTCCTCTTCCAAAGGAGATGCCGCTTCTTTTCCCTTCTTTTTTCCCTCTTGTTCCAACGCAAATTTTCCCTGTCCTAACGCTCCTTGAGAAGGGAGAGAGACTCCCTCAAAAAGAGAGCCTTCTTCATTGGAGGGTAGTTCTTCTGTAGAAAAAGAACTTTTGGAAGGGGATCTTTTTTTATGCTGGTCTTTTGCGTGGAAAGTGCCTTGGGAAGGAGAAGTATTCATATCTTCGGGAGAACGCATCGAGCGAGGCTGGTTTTGGCGGGGCTGGGTAGTCCCTTGCTCGGGAGGAGCAGGGTCGTGGTTTTGCCAAAATTCGGGACTATGAGGCAAGCTCTGGTTGTCACTGAATCGCGGCGAAGATGGGGGAACGGAAGAGGGATACGCACTCCCATAAGAGTGTCCATGAAAATCGGGGTCGTAAATGGAGGGGGGAGGGCGGGAGCCTTGGTAGGCTTCTTGGTTGGAGCCAAGAGCGCGCTCTTTGTTCCTTTTTCGCTTGTCAGGATCAATTTCTCTTGTTTTTTGTACCCTGCTCATCTCATCGTCGAAGCGCCCTTTATCGGGAACTTTCGACTCTTTCCCTCTTCTCCCTTCGGGAGAGCCTCCTACTTCATTTACGCTCATAAATCGCCTCAATTGTGTTTGTTTCGTCGAGAGCGTCTGCTCTTTTCGATTTTTTTCAGGGTGTGTCCTGCGGCTCCCAGTTCATCTTGTTCTTTCTCATCTTGTCTGCCTTGTTCGCTTGCCTGTTCTTGTTCCCAGGTTTTCTGATGTTCTTTGAGTTTTTCGAGATCTTTTTCTCGGGCAAATACCAACTCCCTTGCTTCATCCACCTCTTTTTGCTTTTTTTCGACCTGGGTTTTTTGCGCGGACACTTTCGACTCTTTCTCCGAGAGTCTCTCTTCCACAACGGATAAGTAGTTCTTCATCTGGGTGAGGGTGTCTGTATTTGTCCCCTCGTCGAGAGTTTCTCGCAACTGCATGAGCTTTTCTTCTTTGTGGAGCTGCACTTCGTCACGCTCTTTTTCGACCGTTTTGAGCTTTTCTTCTTCCTCTTGCAGCTCTGCCCGTTTTTTTTCCAAAGCGATGATCGCCTGATCATACCGCTTTTTCTTGATTTTAGCGAGCTCTTCAAGGGGATATTTTTCCATGATACGTTACCTAACGAAATAGCACGTTCAGCTGCTGGAGCGTCTCTTCCAAGGTGACTGCTTCATCGACTCTTTGCTGCAAAAACCGACACACTTTATCGATGAATTTGATCGCAAAGTCGGCGTCCTTGTCCGACCCTGGCTTGTATTCTCCAATCCGGATCAAGAGCTCGTTTTTCGCGTAATTGGCAAGAACTTCGCGCACTTGTGTGATCAAAGCGATCTGTTCTTTAGAGGCAATGGTGCTCAAAACCCTTGTCAATGAGGGGAGCGGGTCGATCGCTGGGTAGTGCCCTTTGTGAGCGTACTCCTGGGAGAGGACGATGTGTCCATCTAGAATGGACATGACCTCATCGGCGACAGGCTCTTTCATATCACTTCCCGCGACGAGTATAGCATAAAAAGCGGTGATCGATCCCGTTTCCCCATTGCCTGAGCGCTCAAGGAGCTTGGGAAGTGTAGCAAAGACCGAAGGGGTATAGCCCGCTCTTGCAGGGGGCTCGCCTGCTGCGAGTCCAATCTCCCGAAGTGCTCTTGCAAAGCGGGTGACCGAGTCCATCATCAAAACGACCGTTTTGCCCTGCTCGCGGAAGTATTCGGCAATGGCCGTTGCTACATAAGCTGCGTTGATTCGTAGCTGGGGAGCCTCATCCGAAGTGGAAGCGATCACTACAGAGCGCGCCATGCCTTCTTCTCCCAGATCGTTTTCTAGGAATTCGCGCACTTCTCTTCCCCTCTCTCCGATCAAAGAGATCACATTGATGTCGGCTTGCGAGTTTCTCGCAATCATCCCCAAAAGGGTCGATTTACCCACGCCAGGCCCTGCAAATATACCCATTCTCTGCCCTTTGGCACAGGGTAAAATTCCATCGATACACCGCACGCCTGTCGATATCGGTTCGGAGATTAGCTGACGGTGCAAAGGATTGGGGGGGGAGTTGACGACAGGGAATGTGACAGGAACGTCTTTTAAAGGGCCCTTTTCTCGACTATCTAACGGTTCGCCAACACCGTTGAGCACTCTACCGAGAAGACCGTTTCCCACTTTGATGTGTAACGGCATGCGCAAGGGGATCACTTCAGAAGAGGGTCCGATCCCTTTCATTTCTCCTACCGGAGAGAGAAAGACCTCCCCTTGCGTGAAACCCACTACCTCAGCTATGAGAGGCGCGCCATCCCGTTTCACAAGACAAATCTCCCCCATCTTGACCTGGGGAACGATAGCGCGCATCAAGGTACCCACAATCTCCGTGATCCGGCCGTGTACCGTTGTCAGCTCTACGTCCTCTATGTGGTCAATCAACTCATCAATAGAGTGCTTTTTCTCCATGATTCAAAGCTGGGTGTTGAGTATTTGTTTCAAGTTTTGGATGAAAGCGCCTAGCATAGTGGAGGCATACTCGAGATTTTGCTGCGCCTGCGCTGCTTGGATCTGTACGGAAAGGAGATTAGCTGGATTGATCTCATGTGTATTTTTCCCCATCTCCTCGAGACGCGCCTTTGCTGCCATGAGGTGGTTTTGCCCCTCGTTGATGAATCCCAAAAAGCGGGATAAAGGCCCTTCGCGCGCCACTTGAGCTTTTCCTTTACTCTGAGGCACTCCCAATTTGGTGTTCATTTTTTGCAGATGTTCATTGGCCTGTTCGAGTTTGCTGTGGAGCACATCGCCATGCTGCCTTTTGAGCTTAGCATGGGGGTATTGCTGGATCTTTTTTTGGATTTCTGTCAGATGAGCATCTGACTGTGCTATCTGGCTTTGCATCTCTTGCCAAGAACCTCTCGGAGCAATTGCCGATTGTTGGGCTAGCTCCATGGGGCCGAGCGGTCGTTCCTGTGCAGGATTCTGCTTGGGAGAACGTTGAGGCTCTACCATCGAACGGAACTCGTTCGGATCGGGAGGCATCTTTTCTGGATTGATTGGTCTAGGGCCAACGGGTTGTGACGAGATATCTTCAGTACGATCGTTCATCGCAGGTTACCTACGTTTTGTAGAGGAGTTTTTTACCTCTAGAGGTGTTGGGTCTTTTTTGATGACCGAATCGACGAAGCGAAGAGCGCTATTCGACAAATCTTTGATCAATCCATCAGAAGAAGAAGCACTTTGCATGAGGAGTTTTTCCCCCTTTGCTACCCGGTCGGGAGTCATGGTAAGGCAAAGACCTAAAAAGGTATTGGCCATTTCATTTCCTGGGTCTTTGTCCAAAACGGCATAAAAATAGTCGCATGCTTTTTGAATTTCTAGTTTGTGCAAGTGCATGTAACCGAGTCCTACCTTAGGCAGGGGATTGTCTGGATCAAGAAGGCTTGCTGCCTCGAAGAGCTTGCGCGCTGCGTCTTCGTCGCACTGGTTGACTGCAATGAACCCACTTTCCAAAAAGAGGTAAAAATCGGAGGCAAATGTAGAGAGATCTTCCATAGGTATACCTACTGCGGTTTCTGGTTACGAATCGAGGAGTTGATCACGCTGTTGACCTGAGCGATCAAATTCGAAATCGACTCTCCTACCTGTGTGACTTGACTCATCTGGAACTGGACGAGCAAGAACTGTCCTGGAGACGCACTACTGATGTTCGATGCGAGCTGCTGTATCTGGATTACCAGCTGAGATTGCAGCTTTTTGTATTGCTTGATCAGCTCGCCAAAAGACAAGGTTGCCTTGTTGTCGTCCGAGATAAATTCACTCATTTCGTTGCCTCTTTTTTTTCAATTTTCTTTACCACGCGCTTCATGGCATTGTATCCATGGATCAAAATACCGAGCGGCTCGAAGCTGTCGGGATGGGTGCCCGATTTGAGCTTTGCTTTGATCTGATCCACTTTCTGCTCGCACAAACTGGTGATTTCTTTCGCTTTGGTGGGATTTTTTGCTATTTCCACTTCTAAATCGAACTGGAATTTGGTCGGTTTTTTTTTCTCTTTCTCCAAGCCAAACATTCTTTATTACCTCGCATAATCAATTTTGTATTGCAACCCATTTCTTTCGAGAAGAACGCGGTCGGGTAAAATACGCGTGATCCTCATGCCGTTGAATAGCTCTCCTGTTCGCAGAATCTTGCCGTTGATCAAGATGTAGTTGGCCTGCGCATACTCTTTAGAAGGGGTTGTGTATCTCGCAAAACCACTTACCTGGTAGTTTTGCGTAAGGTCGATTCTTGCCGCTTGCACGCTTGATGCCACCGCCTGATTTTTGAGTCCTCGAATACCGCGCAACTTGCGCAAAGTGCGCAAGAGGTCTTCGTACTTTGCAAGCTCCTTTTTGTCGTAGAGACCAGCCAGTGTCAGCATGCCGTTTGTGATCCGGATCTTCAAACCAGCGAAGCCTTGAGCAACGAGAAGATTTTGCACCTCTTCTCGGAGATTTGCCTCTACAACAACATGATTTTCTAGCCGATCGGCATAAGGGAACGTGCTGTAAAGGTAGTCAGAGAGCCTCGCTAGCTGTTGTGCTGAGTCGAGGTAACCCGTTGCGACAAAAAGGCCTGCTTTTGGAGCATAAAGACTCACCCCCTTGAGGTCCATATTTTCCACGAGGACCTGGTTGAATGAGGCGACCACATATTCGTCAACAATCACATTTTCCTCGATTCCTTCGATAAAGGGAAGGTTTTCTAACTCGTGCAAAAGAGTCTCCTTGCGCATTGGGGTAAGAACATGACCTACAAGAAAAATCTTCCCAGAGTGAGGGGAGTAGTTGAACGTGAGATCGTGATAGCCGGAGAAAAGCTCAGCGATGGTTTGCTGCTTGGAAGAAGGGGAAGAAAGAGAGGTCTCTTCTCCTTGAAACACAGAAAAAAGGGAGAACAACATGACTACAATCACGAGAGCAAAGGAGCCGGCAAAAAGGAAATAGCGGACAGGAATGGTCTCTTTTTTCCAGTGGGCGGCCTCTTCTTCGGTAGAGGTTTCCACTTGCTCTGGAAATGTGATCTGCTCTCTCGCTTCGGGAGCGTAGATCGTTTGCAGATCTGCTTCCCGATCGATGATCAGAAAAGTGGTTGTGCCCGTTGCAATGATGTCTTGACTAGAGATCGTCACCTCCTGATCGATATCTCGGTGGTTGACATATGTTTTGTTTTTCGAATCGAGATCGCGTAAGGTGATTACTCCCTCATGCGTGATCACAATTTGAGCATGGCGACGGGAAACGCTCAAATCTTGGAAGACGATGTCGGCGCTCGTAGGATCTTTTCCTAAAATGTAGGTCCGTCCTTTTTCAAGAGCGATTTCCGCTCCTGCATTTGGTCCTGCAATTACCTTCAAGATGAGCGAGGCATCATGCAAGAGATTGAACGGGAGTGGATCGTGCCCTTCTCCTTCTTCGAAAATCGTATCGTAGGCAGTTTTTTCCTCATCTTCTTCTGCAGAGGCAAAAGGGACAAATGTGTCAATCGGAGATTCGGGATCTTCAGGTAGATCGGGTGCGATCTTGGGCATCTCCTGTGCCTGTTCTTCATCCTCGAAAATCGTATCAAAAGCAGAGCGGTTCGGTGTGGAGGGAAGAGAACTTTTGGAAAAAGAGTAGGCAGCGCTGCCGATTGTGAACACATCACCCTCTTTCAGGAGCACTTCATCGGAAAAAAACGCTCCGTTATACAGAGAGTTGGCCTCTTCAGCGCACTTCGTCAGAAAAAAGTCGTCGCCTTTTTGCGAGATTTTGAGATGTTTTCCAAGAGCTTCTGCATCTTCAATCGTGAGGTCAGCGAGATGGGGGTCAGAACCTAAGATCCAATTTTCCTGCTTTTCTAAGGGGAAAATCTGGCCTTTTTGGGGACCCGTGGTACAAGTAATGTAAGCTGTCATGCGTCAATCAAAAATTATCCCGAAGATTCTGCAGCAATGCGTGCGATTTCTTCTTTCCAGTAGCGCACGTAATTGAAAAACTCTTCCAATGTCTCCCGGAAAAATAGGTATTCAGTAGGTTGATATAGATCCCGCGATAGTGTGAGAAATTTCCCCGAGTCATCAAGGGCAAGTACGTTGCCTCCGGTTCCTTGTCCCAAAAGATTTCCCTGCATTGCTCTCATGTACACTTCTTCTTTGTGCGAGCTTGGTACAGGATGTACAAGGGAGTGGAAAAAACAGCCAGGAGAAGTGTTGCGTATATCGATAGATACATTACCCAGGCGAAACACCACGCTTCCGTTTACAAAATCAGGAAGGGAAATTTCCAGTTCTTCAGATAGTTGCTGCATCCATTTCTCCAACATGAGGAACTCACATCCTACGTAGCGCTTACTCCGATTATTGATGTCTTGATGATAAAATTCAAATAACAAAAAAATCTTGCGATACGAGTACGAAAAAGCCTTACCTATTTTGAGTAGGTAAGGCTTGGGTTGGGGAATACAGACAAATCCCGAAAATCGCTTTTAGAAGAGTTTTTCTTAGAAAAGAGCTTCTATCTCAGTCTTCAAGCGGGTCTAGCGGCTGCGATCTGCGCTTGCGTATCCAAGGCAGACTTTGCTCGATCGATGTTTTGGCGGTACATCTCTGAGGCGACTTGGAGCCAATGCTGGTAGACAGTTCCTGCATACTGCAAAAGCGTTTTAGTTTTTTCCACTTTCGCGCGCAACGTTTCGATGTCCACTTTCATATAGGCGGTTACTGCCTGCCCTGCCATTTGCCCGAGCTGAGAGGCTGCCTGCGCTTGGTTCGAAGCGCGGCTCATTTTCTCCTCGACAATGTGCAATCGTTTGTTGGCATTTGCCTTCAGCGAGCGCACTGTATCAATCGATTGAGAGATCGTCTCTCGGTCAGCTGCGTTGTTTTTGGCAGCGGCCACAGCAGTCGTAATTTCTTCTTTTTGCGCATCTGTGAGTCGTCCGCCTCTTTCGAGAGTAGTTGTTTCGCGAAGAGCGCGCAAGCGAGCGCGCTGCTCTGCTGAAGCGGCAACGGGCGCTGCGCCTGCGCCTACTCCCGGTGCCACGGGTCTATCGAGGCCAGCTTGGATGGCCTCTTCCATGTCGCTGCCCGTTCTGACCTGCGTCTCCAGCTCAGCTCGTTCTCCTGAAAGGGAGAGGTTCTGCAGTAGAGCAGCTCCTTGCGCAACAAAAATCGAGGCGCCTGAAACGATGTTTGCAACGCTGTCCATCAGGAATGCTTTTGCCTGCTGCATGATCGAGTTGTACTCGCTGTTTGCTTGCGCAATGCTGTTTGCACCGGCTGCTTTGAGCAGTTTCCCTTCCGACAACATCGTTTTTTCAGAAACTTTCAAAGCCATTGCTTCTGTATCGGATAAAGACTGAGCTGTTGCTGCAGCTGCGCTTGGTTGCATTCTTCCTAGATCCATCATACTATTTTCTCCTTCTTCTTATCTATCTATGCTGCTGTAGAGCGCAAGATATTTGCCGTCACTGCCCAGGTTATGGAGGCGGCGGTATTCAAGTTTTTTGCGCTAGTTTGAAAGTTTTTCGAGTACCCAGATAGTGATTGCTGAATCATCTGTTCTAGATGGTTCAGTAGGGTCGTAGAAAATTTCAATAGCGACACATTTTGCTGTATCTCTGCCTGCGAAGCTGCAATTTTGCTCTGCTCTTTATTCGTCTCGCTAAGCTGCAGATTGATCGTGCCCTCTGCGAGGCTGGCTCCTGTAAGAGCTGTGCCTGCTAGGACTTTGCCTGAGCTGAGCGTGCTTTTTAAGACTCCAGCACTCGCTTTTGCAGCGCGCATGAGGCTTTTGAAGATGACGCTGTTTGCGCTCGCCTCTGCTGCCTCGGCGCTCTCCTCGAGCTGTGTCAATGCGCCCCCTGTTCCTGAACCAGGAGATCCTGCAAGAGCCACAGCCATCATGGCCACTGCGATCATAAGAATCATGCTTGTGATCTCACCTTTTTCGTTTTTACCGCAAAGTTTTGAGAATGTTTGCTGCAATACACCTGTCCCTGTCAAGGCGCCCATAGCGCCTGTAACACCACCAAAGCGCGCGCCCTGCTGGAAGGCTTCGGATTGGCTCGTCGGTTCGCTTTGTTGGAAAAAGTCGTAGAATTTTTCCATCAAGGTGCGCTCCTCTGCGAGAGCATCGTCAGCTGCACCATCTGCCGCAACGGCAGCTCCGTCTAGTGCACCATCTGCGGCAGAGTCGGCGAAAGTAGCTGCGCTAGCGCCGCCTGTAAGGAGAGCAAAGCCTGCACCTACTCCGAGAGAAAAAGCAAGTTTTTGCTTTTGATTCATATGCATTTTGTCTGTCGCTTCATTGAAAGCTCCTGATTGCTGCAAGATGGTCATTGCAGCGACTGCTAAAAAGGCCTCAGGGCCGATGAAGGCGGAGAGAGCACAGGCAAAAACAGAAATGACAATCCCTAAGGTATGCATCTGCTTTTGCTTTTTCTTGGCCTCTTCCATCTTCTTTTCGGCTGCTTGGATCTTTTGGATCGCCTCGTGAGCTCTTTTAGCTGTATCTTCGGCAAGCTTAGTGGAAATTTTCCCTTGACCTTGTGAGAGCTTGTTTTCGAGCTCGACCAAGATTGTTTGCAGCTCTGCGAGCGCTTGCAACTCTCGAGCCATCTCTGAATTGCTCCCCTTAGCCGCCTGTTCTTGCTGCGTGTTGGGAGCTGTTTTGCTTAGCATCTTGCGTCGCGCTCTTGTAGAAGAACGCGTCTCTGCTGCTTTCTCCCTGTTTTCAGGGCTCTTTGTGGTTTGAGTAAGAGGCGCGCTTGCAGGCGCCTTTTCCCCGTAATGTGTATGAATCGTCATAAAAATTACTCCTTTTATGAGGGCTGCTTTAGGCAACCAACCCTTGCAATACTTTCAGCATTTCATTCGCGTCGCCGATCAGGGATGCGCCATTGTCCGCGCCTGTTTTTTGCAAATTCGTTTCTCTGTTTTGTGCATCAGACAGGGTGTTCTCTACGTTCGTGAACTTCGCTTTGACTGCGTTGAGTTTCTGTTCGTCGATAGGCGCTTGCTTGTCATCATCGTTATTGATCAATCCTATGTAGTAATCCTCTGCATCTAGCTCTTGTTTTTTCACCGTTTCAAGTTCGTTGATGGTGACCTGGATCGAGTGGGCCACGGCGAGCATCAAGACGACCTGGATGCTGGTTGCAAGATCCAACGTGGCGTTGATTCCCCTGCTGAGGGCGACCCCTACAGGCGCTCCCAAAGTATATCCGTAGGCACCTCTGTGTTTGTGTGGCGCCTGGTGCATGCCCTCTACAAGGCAAGGCGCTTGTTGTGCAACTGTCATGGTGTTTTCTCCTTTTTCTCTCAATCATTCCCGTTATGGCTGGATCTGGTTTCTTACTTCCTGATCAACCCAGTTTTTGTAGTCTTTATTGACCATCGAGTTGATTACTCCTGCTGTAGTTTGGATGCGCTGAGATAGCTCTTGCATCTGCGTTCCGATTGCCTGCGACTGGGATGTATAGGTAGTTTGCGCCGTCCGGATCGCATTTTGGATTTCTGTTGTCAGATCAGTAGGCCCTGGAGGCTTCTCGTCACCCTGTGCTTGGGAGCCTGGGTTATAGAGAATGTTGTGATCTTTGATATAGTTCGCAGCGCCTTGCCAATCGGGATTGTTTTGGTCTGCCAACTGTCCTAACGTGGTGCCGTTATCATTTACTTTGATTCCCAAGATCTTGCCGAGCGCGTTGTTTGTACTTGTCATAATCGAGCTACCAAACATTTTGTTGAGCTGCGTTACCTCGTATTGAAGCTGCTTGATCTGCTCGGTCATTTTCTTTAGCTCATTGGCATCAATGTCTTGGCCGTCAGAAATATCAGCAAATTCTTTCTGGATGTCAGACATCTTGTTTGTCAGATCTTCCAGCCGTTTGTCCAGCGTACCGTAGTCTCCGTACTGGTACTGCATGTTGTTCATGCTTCCACCAAGTGCGGTGAAGATCAGGGTGATCAAAATCTCTGGGTTGTCCTGAAAGCGGGCAACGAGTTTGTTGATTTGCTCCATGAACCATTTATGCAGCTGCGCTCTGAGCGAGCTATTTTCATGGAACCAGTCGTAGAGCTGGCCTGCCTGGTAGTAGAAGAAATCCCCATCTGGGATAGGAGGAGGATCGCTCTTCTGTTTGTCGATCCACTCATCGATCCCGTTGTAGTCGTTGGTTGCGTAGTTCGAGATTCCTCGAAATAGGTCGTTTTCTCCTGCGAGGCCTTGGAACATCTGTGCAAGTTTGCTCATCTCATCTTTCACGTCGTAATTGCCTGTGTAATACCAGCTGTCCCTAAGTGCATCGACGATCATCTCAGCAAACGATTCTCCACTGTCAGAGGTGACTTTTGCCAAGTCGTTACAAAGTTTGTTCGCAATGTCTGCATCTCCCGGCGTATTTGCGAGATTGGTCAGCCACTGCAAAAAGGCAAAGAGCGTGTTGGGATTCGAGCTCGAACGGATTGCTCTCAGCCAGTTTTGGTATTCTGAGTAGATGTTGTTTTCCCCTTGAGGAATATCGTTTGGATCATAGGGAGAGGGAGGGTAGTTTGGATCGTTTGTCGGGAAGTCTGGCCCGCCACCGCTTTCTCCTAAAGATCCGCCTGTTTTCCCCTCAGATGCTCCCGATTTTTTACTCGGACCGCCCTTAGAGCCTGTCGGGCTCGATGCGCTGATTGCAGCAGAAGAGACCGAAGACGCGCTCTGTTTGAGATCGTTTGTCAATCCCTGCAGTTCGCTAAGCTTGCCAAAAAGAGAAAATGGGCTTGATAGTGCATCTGCGGAGCCTCCGCTCATCGTATCTGTTGCTGGGCTATGCGCCGCAGTCTGGCCGTTTCCTAATCGGTGACTTCCCGTGACGGAGCCTATTCCGGTAACGGATTCCCCTTTTCCGGGTTGGATCATTTCCAGTGTAGCGTGCAGATGGATCGCAATTTGCGCTGCCACCATCGCCTGCGCTTTTTGCGCATTGGATAGATCGATGTTGATCTCTGTAGATACTTCCTGCTTTTTTTTGTGTTTCTCCAGAAAAATATCTAAATTGGATAAATCTGTTGTCATAATGCTTCCCCTTTTCCCTTGAACTTACCCTGCAACCCACTGAGCTGATCGCGCGCGGCGGGTTTTTCGAGGTGTTCTCTCGTTTTTGAGCTCTTCTACAGTCTTGGTTTCTTGGATGTGTTTGCGATAGGAGGCGAGCTCCTCTTTTGCTTGTGATAGAGCTTCCCACTCTTCATCGGAAAAATTCTCCCGATTGTTGGTAAACGCTTCCAATTCTTCATGGGAAATTTTTAGAGCGCTTACGGCTTCTTCTGCCTGCTTTTCTAATTGCGTTTTCAGCTGGTCGGCGTATTTTTGTGCTTGTTCTTTTTCCGCGTCTGATCCCGATTGCAGCTTCTCCAAAATCTGTTCAAAAGCGTGCAACGACTCTGCCACAAGCGTTTCCATGTTTTCTGGAGTTAGCTCATCCATCTCTTGGTAGAGTTTTTCTAATTTTTCGATCTTTTCTTTCATAGATTTCTCTTTGTTTGTCTGTTTTGGGATTTCCCCGTTTCTCTATTATAGCAAAAAATGAGTATTTTTGCAAATTTTTCGGAGTTGGAATTTCTTAAATAGCTGAATTTAAATTATTTAAAATTTCATGCTGGAAAAAGAGAAAATAAGAAACTCTAGCATTTGTGACGAAAACACTATGACTTCACGAAAACCCCCACAAGAACACCCACAAGAAGACTAAGCTGGGGGAGAAATGTGAGCAGAAGGGGGTTCTTTGTACAGAAATTCACTTCGCAAAGTAAAAAATAGTAGAAAAAAATATTAGTCAGAATAGGATTTATAGGTAAAAATTCGAATTATTTAATTGTAAGGTTCATTTAGTGTATATTGTGTCAATAGTTGACGATCGGTCATTCCTTTCTCCAAAGCCCGTTTCACCATCGTCTTTTACCTATTTTTCGAGCAATTGGACGCAACTTCTACACCAGCGTACTCCCTACCCTTACGTGCGCGGTTGGATAGTGCCAGCTGCGCTGGTGGTCGGGTTTTGTACTCCCTTTTTCTACTCTCTGGAGGTCGCGTTTTTCGCTCTTGGGTATGCGTTTTGCAGATGGGCGTTAGCTACTCAGAGCAAGCAGACAATGGGGCACTTCGATTCTTTCGTGGGAAATCGTGCTCGCCCAATTGAAATCCGCAATCTCCTAGATAGGCTAGATTGGGAGGAGTCGGGGAAAGGTGCCATAAAGGAGTTTTCTGCCGAAAGACTCTCTTTGTCTGTTGACGGCGATAGGGTAGACGCGTACACAATCTGTCCCAAGGAGAAACAAGGAGAAGCTAGTAGGACAAAGAGGTGGACAGTGGTCAATCTGGGCGAGGGACAAAAGCTGCACAGCCTACTCGACGAATGCCAGAATCCCGTTCTCTACCAGGTGGCTAAAGGATGCAACACCAATCTTTTCATTACAGGGTATCCTGGTATCGGGGTTAGTGAGGGCTTTCCAAGCCCCAGCACAATGAAACACGCTCTCAAAGCGGCGATTGAGTATGTGGAAAAAGCGCATGGACCAGACGAACTGCTTTTCTACACAAAAGGCACAGTAGGAGCGGCGATTCAACGAGAAGCTCTGCGCGATTTTGTACCTAAAGAAGGCAAAAAGTACGCTGTTTTGAAGCAAGAGGTTCGCTCTTCGTTAGCCTGTGAGGCAACAGAGGCTTTCGTGGAAGGGATAAAGTCCTGCACGGGAGTCGACCTGGGGAAGATTAGCCAGGCGGTTTTGAGGGGCTTTTTCTCCTTATGCTACCTCCGTTGGGAAGAGAGGGGAGCTTCTCTTTGGCATCGCTCGCACTCCAAGATTCCCGAAATACTCCTGAACAAATCAGGTTCTGGTGTTCCTGCCTCCGATATGCATCCCGAGCATGTTCCAGATCAAGTTTCTATCAAGCGCGTCAGCCTGAAGCAGCTTCAAAAAGAACACGGCGAGGAATTTGTCGCCGATCACTTCCTCGAATCTCCCAGGTACTTTTCTAATAAGATGTTGGAAATGCTTGCGAAGCGAATTGGCGATGCACTTTACCCAAGCTGATGGTACTATCGAAACCCAAACAGGCTTTTCGAGATCTTGAGTGATGCAGAGGCAAAGCAGGTCGGAAACTGTGGAACACGTGTCTCAAAAAATCCGACTTCGCGTGGATGGCCTTTTGAACAAACTGGTTTCTTAGGAGACTTACAAATATGGCAAATATGGCTTTGGCATTCTCTACAGAAGCAGGAGATAACCTGCGGAGACTCTCTCCCCCGTATCCTGAACGGGAGTTTTTTTCTAGTCCTATCCACAAAGCTTTTTACCGCAGTGCGATTGTTCCTTTGCCGCGAGGCTTTGGGGGTGCAGTCGCGCTCGCCACTCTCGCAGCCCTTTCCTGTGTTCATACGAAGTTTTTTCTGATCGGAGCAGGCTTATTCGGTGCGAAATACGTGTACGACCGGATGGGCAGGTGGATGATCGGAAAGGGAACTTACGCGACACCCGAAAGGCGCGCCTTTATCCGATGCCCCAATTCGGAAAGAAAGAACGACAACCTTTCTCAGAATTTGACTTTTACCCGCTTCTCTCTTCGAGTCGATGGGCAGCTGATCGATGGATACAAGGTGGAAAATCGCGAGGCGGGGGCGAGTCGTTGGGCCATTGCTACTTTGGGAGAGGGAAGGCTCCTGGAAGAGGAGCTTTTTTCTGAAGGGTCGACCATGCTCAAGGCCTTCTCTAAAGGGTATGGAGTAAACCTCTTTGCCATCAACCATCCAGGTCTCGGGTGTAGTGAAGGGAACTCTAGCCTTCAGAATATGGCGAACTGCAGCCGCGCTCTCACCGAGTATGTGGTCGATTTTCTCGGTACAATTTCCAAGAAAAAGAAACTGGTTTTCCTAGGTCAGGGAACAATTGGTACTGCGGTGCAGTCGGAGGTTTTGCAAGATTTTCAATCCCCCATGGATGTAAGTTGCTATTCCCTCAAAATCAACACCTGCAATAGCGTTTTGCAGTATGCACAAAAGGCCTTGGTACATGCCTTGCGGCGTATAACAGGCAGAGATCTCTCGGCTTGGTCCTTCTCTTTGAGCGGGATGCTTCTGGTGCCTTCTGTCTTTTTTCGCTGGTACACGCCTTTTTCCACTTTTTTTGTTCCAAGCAATCCAAGAGATAAAGCATGAGACAGCTGTCTACGCGTCTGAAGCAGTTGATAGGGCACATTTTCCAGAAGATGCCACAACGTACCCGGACTTGTACAGATCTGCTTGTTTTTCCTTTACAAAATGGAAGGGCAATCCATTGAATTATACCTTTTGGAGCAATATCCGAGATTATAACGAATCTATTTTCTTTTAGAACGGTGGATTTTTACTTTGAGGATGGGGTGGCTTTCTGTCTTTTCTTCCTTAATTTTCCTTGAAAAGAATCAGGGGCTTGCCTAGAATTTTAGGAAAATTTGGAGTTGTTCTCATGCATTGTAATCAAGCATCTTCTATTCATCCCTATGATCCCTATAGAGAAATAGATCCTTTTTGGTCTGAGAGCGCGGGAAATCAGGAACCTTCGTTTCTTGGAAGAGTAGCAAGGCGAATTGACTCGTTGATGCAACTTCTCTTCTTGAGAAGTTCACCCGAGTTACCAACTTATAGCACTGGAAATACACATTCTACCTATAGCAATTCTCTTACCTTCCAAACTCCCCCGGGAAATAGAACCATTGGGTGGGTTCCTTTAGTTCGACTCCACCCCAATGAAAATGAGAATGTTCTCCCCTTGATTTTTCCGAATAGGGCGCCTTCCGGTGATCTTGTTTTTCACGGCAATACCTCTTCTCTTGAAGCCGCAAGGCAAGGCTCTATTTTTTAAACAGCCTTCCTCTCCTTTTTTCTCAGGATAGGTGTTTCCCCTGTTCTACACCTCGCGCGCAGATTCTATCCTGCTCTTTGTTTCGAACTCAATGCTTTGAGAGAAAGTGGTCCGTTCTTTGGGTGCTACTTCTTTTCGCAGCGCTTGTAGTCTCGCGAAGAATTCCAAGAGCGCTTTTGCATCAGAAGCCGTATTCCCTTCGTCTGTTCTCTCATCAGATTCTACCCCGCTCTCCTGATTTGAAGAAGGGGAGGGACAAGTGCAGAGAGAGCCGCTGTAGCCGCAGGCACCTACGCCTTCCCCACTCGTATTGTTATCCACAGTACCACTGCCTTCTTCTGCGGCGGCTACGTTTTGCGCGGCTCTTCTCGCCTCTTCGTAATTGAAAGGGTCGTTTGAAGGATCTTCAGCTCCGCTGGGATTGAGGCTATTGGCTAGGTTTTGTAGATCAGCGGGAGCTTCCTTCGCCATCTTATTTACTCCTGCTACGAAAAACGTGTACCCCAAGTCTCCTAAATCACCCAAATCACGATCAAATTGCTCTTTTAGCATCTCGTTGAGCACTCCTTCGCCCATCGTGGTATCTTCGTTGTGGAAAAATTTTTGGTAGAGAAGCGTATTGGTCTGCGAGGCTCCCGGTTTGAGGGCTAACACAAAAGCGATCATTGCAATGGAGCCCAAAAAGTTCTTGCTCGCGTCACTGAAATCAGGAATATTCCCCGAGTTCATGTGAGAAAGTATGTATTCGATGGTGCTATCTGAACCGGCAAAAAACTCGCCAATACCATTTTCAAGCGATCCGCAAATCTGTAGTGCCGCGCGCGCATCTTGCCCATTGATGGCATTCGCGAGCTGGTTCACCTGATCTTGCGCTTTACTGCCTCCAACGAGCGCGGCAACAGCAGGATTTTGTAGTAAAGTCTGGAGCTTTTTGATGAGCGCCTCTTCAGAGCTTTTTGCGTACATTCCACCATCGAGCATGGCGTCGATTTCACAGATGAGTGAGAAAAACTCCATCGCATCTTCCGTATTTTGGATCTGATCTTGGGATGGGGCTTCGTCTCCTAGTTGAGAAGGGGGGGTATAGGGTTGCTCTGTAGAGTGTGTATTATCATTGAAGGACAATCTGTCGAGAAGCTCCATGAGCTCATCTTCTCTTTCCTGTGAGCAAAAACTCAATTTTGCTTTGTGTGTGTGTGTGTG
>JBCDEZ010000016.1:0-26776 GCA_039179045.1 Chlamydiota bacterium
AAAAGGATGAATTTATGTGCAACAAAGCGCCTCCCCTAGCTCTTACTGCTTCTCCCACATTTTCTCTGCCTCCTGATCCATCTCAAAGCGAGCATCGGATCTTTATCGAAGGGAGACGCTACCGCATCTATGTAGTCAATGCAAAACAAGAGCGCTGCTTCCTACCAAAATCGACGTTTGCTCTCATTGCCACTTACTGCAAAAAAGACCTCGCAAAGCTCCCCGCTCCCCCCACAAAAAAGACCTACTCCTACGATCCTAAAAAAGAGACAGACAGTGATACAGCGGCACTTTTCAAGACAATCCAGAATACAACAAGCGGGGTCTTTATGCCCCCTGAATCGCCTTTGAAAAGTGAGGGAAAAGAACCCAGTAGCGCTTCTAGAACGAAGTCTCGGAGAAAAAGAACAAAGGCCCTTCTCTTTACTCCCAAATATAGTCCTCAGGAAAATGATGCACAAGTTGTGCGGGAATATGGCGCAAAGGGATTTATACGCCACAGAGGCAATCAAACGTGCTGGGCAGGCGCGCTCTTTATCACAACTCTCTTACAAGACGACTATTTCATAAATCAGTTGCAGGAGAAATATGAGGCCGCGTTCCATAGGGTCAGTAGGATAAACCGCAAGGACTTCACTGAGAATGGTCGTTATTTGCCAGAAGCCCTTGCTTTCTTAAGTTGGGCAAAAGACAACCGCTTTCTTTGGGATGGGCGAGAAGAGTTCATGAACAAAGATGACCGAGATGTACTCGATGCGTTGCTAGAAAAACAAGAGCCTATTTCTTTGAGTAAAGGCGATATCCGTGCTGCTTCGCAATTCATCGAGCAAGCGAATCGAGATCTGCATCGAGTGCGCGCGCTTTTGGCTATACGCACACAGTATCGAGCTAACAATGATCCGTATTTCGATGCCACTTCTCTAATCCAAACAGTCTTTGCCGACATTACGAAAATGGAAAATTCTGATGAATTCTCTGAAGGACGGATCTGCAAGACGGCATTCAACATGGAAGAGATGCACCAACAATTGGAAAAGATGTATGAGCGGTTGATCGGAAATACAGGGCAAGGAGCAATGCTTGCCATGAAGAAAGTGCTAAATCAGCAAGGCAATGCTGCAGTCGACTCAACTTCATTTCGTACGCATTCCCATTTTCAGCTTCTTGCGCTCAAAGGACAGTACTCTTTGGAAGATCTCTTTTCGAATCAATACTTGGTAACAGAAGAGCTTCCGAGAAATCTCCACATCGCTGTGCATAGAAGATCTTTGCATTCGAGGCAAATCATTAGAGAGGAGCCTGTTGAGGTCACAAGCCGCATGACCGTACATCGAGAAGTCTTGCAAGAAGGTGCATTCGACAAAGTAGAATCTCGAGAATACGAATTACTTGGCTTCGCGATCCATGGAGATGCGGCAGGAAAAGTTCAACTAGGCAGGAGTCCTTGTCACTACGTCTCCTACGCAAAAAGAAAGCAACAAGACGGCTCAGAGCAGTGGTTTTTCTTCAATGATCATAAAGTAACACCAATTTCAAATGAGGAAGCGTTAAAGGCCGCTCAGTATGCTTCAAATCTATACTTCACAAAGGCAGAGAGAAAAGAGGCCGATGAACTCGACTAAATGATCTGCAAGGGAAAATAGAACTCTGCGATTTCCAGAAAGTATTTTTCCAAAAAATAAGGTGGCACTCAGATTCGAACTGAGGATAGAGGCTTTGCAGGCCTCGGCCTTACCACTTGGCTATGCCACCCTGTCTTCAGAAAGTATCCTGAAATCGACGAATTTTTTCCATGGATTTTATCGAAAGAAACGCTCTACACTTTCAGTATGATCTTGATTGCGATTGCCTGCATGCTGGAAGCATCTCCTTTTCTCACTCATTTCTCGCTGAAAAAAACACAGAACAGCCCCTTTCCTCTCTACGAAAGAGAGAGCCTTGCTCTTGTCGTAACGGGGATCGGAGAGCATGCGATGATCGCAGCTCTCTCCCACACAGTGGGCAGCCTTGCAAAAAACTCGTACATAGTGAACATTGGCTACGCAGGGCATCGATCTGCCCCTCTTGGAGCCATCTACTCAGTCAATAGCATCTTGAAAGAAGGTGCGAAAAGCGCTTTTTACCCCCATATTTCCGGGAAAAGTACTCTCCTTTCGATGCCTCTTCGGAGCGTTACGCGGCCAGAAACTCTTTTTTCTGAAGAACTCCTCTACGACATGGAAGGGCATGCCTTTTTCGAAACGGCCAAGCGATTCGTTCCTTTAGAGCAGATCATTCTTTGGAAGGTCGTCTCCGACGGCCCAAAGCGCCCCTTTGAAAGAAGTTCTGTATGGATGGAGCGTGCTTTGCCCATCTTGCTCCCCCATTTCGAAACACTTCCACCCCTCTTTTTCCCCAAAGATCCCACGTTCCCCTCCTCCTGGCGCCTTACGCATACACAAAGGCTGCAGGCAGCAAGATCCATCCGTTTTGCAAGCGAGTTGGGAGTAGACCTCGCCCCTTGCTACCGTGCAAAAACAGGCCGCGCCTTTTTGCGCGCTCTGCAAGAGATCACAGAGACGACCCTGCCTGAATATGCCTGAGATCATTTACATCGAAAAAAGAGTGCAAACACTGCCTCGGACCCAAGCATTTTTGCGCAGGTTTTCAAACCCTACAGTGATCTTTTGTGACCATTACAAAGAGATTTTCAATAGAAGGAATCAAAATTTCCGCCTGCAAAAAGAGCGGCCTGCCTGGATTGTTGCGCAAAAAGAGGGAGCTCTTGTGCACCCCATCCCCCCACAATTTGGAATCGGGGCGAAACGAAGTTACTATTTCTCCCACCTCCTCAACTGCCCCTTCGATTGCGGTTATTGCTTCTTGCAAGGAATGTATCACTCGGCTCACTACGTGTTTTTCATCAATTTCGAAGAAATGCAAGAGCAGATCCTAGAAAAAAGAGGGGGGCATTTCTTCTCAGGCTACGATGGGGACAGTCTGGCTCTCGAGCACAAAACGCATTTCTTGCAGGAGTTTTTTCCCTTTTTTGCCCGGCACCCCGATTGCCTTTTCGAAGTGCGCACCAAAAGCGGCGTTTCTGCTCCTTGGCTTCAGCAACAACCGTTGGAAAATGTGGTCTTAGCTTGGAGCTTGAGCCCGGAAAAAGTCGTGGAACAGGTAGAAAAAAAGACAGCACCCTTGCAAAGGCGCCTTGCGTTGTTAAAAAAAGCGCAGCAGCTCGGCTGGAAAGTGGGATTGCGTTTTGATCCTATTTTAGCGCAAAAGAACTTTTACTCTGTGATGCGTACCTTTTTTCAACAAGTTTTTAGAGAGGTTGTAGGCAAACAAGTCCACTCGGTCAGCCTAGGCGCATTCCGGCTGCCTCGCAGCTTTCAAAAGAATATGGAAAAAAACATGGAACGCCCCTCACTACTGGCGCATAGCGCACCTTGTACCTCCGAACTTCGCTACCATCAAGAAGATAAGTGGCTCTCATTTTGCGCAGAAGAGCTGCAAAAATACGTTCCTCAAGAGGTGGTTCATAGAATATGAAAACTCTCTTGATTACAGGAGCGAGCCGAGGAATTGGTCTAGCTTGCCTCCGCCTACTTGCTGCCGAATACAAGATCGTAGCGGTCAGCCGCACTCCTCCACCTCCCCATCCTCAGGTAACGCATCTACCCTATGATCTTTCGAACTCTACCAGTCTTGCAAAGTGCGTGGAGACTCTGCGCTCTTATGAGCTAGACGGGGGAATTTTTTGTGCCGGTAGAGGGCTATTTCGTCAGGCGGAGCAGATTTCTTGCGAGCAGGCAGAAGAACTGTTCCGCCTCAACTTTTTCAGCCCAGCTTTTCTTGCAAAAGCTCTTTTGCCCCGTTTAAAAAGTAAGAGGCGTGCAGATCTACTCTTCATCGGGTCTATTGCCGCAAAAAAATGGGCAAAGTGCAATACCTTTTATGGGGCCTCTAAAGCGGCCTTGCACTCTTTTGTCCATTCCTTGCGCAAAGAGTGCTCCTCATCGGGAGTGAAGATTAGCCTACTGCATCCAGGCATGTGTTCGACGCCCTTTTATGACGAACTCGACTTCCAACCGAAAAACGCACCCGGGCACGCGATCGATCCAGAAGATATAGCGCAAACGGTAGCCTTCGTTCTGCGCGCGCCCCCATCCACCGTGTACGAAGAGATCTCCATCACTCCCCAAAAGGAGGCTATTGAAAAAAAAAGGAGGATGTCCTAGCGTGCGCCTTATGGCAGCATCGTCAAGCGATCCTCTACAAACCGCGATCTTCCTCGAGGTGGAACAGGCGATCTCGGTTTTTACCAAGCTCCCTTCTCCCTTGCAAGAGCTCCCCTCAACTATCCTGGAAAAACAGGAATGGATGGACCGATCTCACACTCTGAACTCTGGCGCCCTTTTCGTGCACAAGCTGCTACAGATGTTCGAAAAACAGTGTCCCACAACTGCCATCGAGTGTGGCGCACTTTTACGCTGCATTCTCGCACATTTTCAAGAGCCCGAGAAAAAGCTCCATCCCGTACTAGCAAGGGATCTTCTCGAGAGTACATGTGGGACACTGAGCGCTTTGCTCGCACAAAATACCTTTTCTCCCACGAGACACTACTTCCAAGGCGCTTTGTCAAGGCATCTTCTTGTAAGACGACGCTTGCTTCCTCCTTTTTGGGTAAAAACACTGGAACACCTGCCTCCAAACGATCCGATTGCTGCCAGGCCAGGACAAAGCGTAGCCTCTTCGATCAAACGAGGCCTTTATCTTCCTTTAGCGCCCATTGGGCCCTCGTTTTTGCGAGAACAAAATCGCTTGATCTCTTTGGTCCGTCCCTACTGCTACTACTCGGATGAAGCAGAGCTTGATCTTGAAAAAATCCTTTGGCTACGCAAAAAACTACCCTCCAATGCTCCTCTGCTCATGATCGCAAAAGGCGCTAGCCAAGAGCTTCGCGCTACTGCCCATTTCCAGCAGATACAAGGGGGGATCTTGCACCTCCTTGCCCCAAAGTCTGCGCTTGAGGCAGAAGAAAAAAGGGCGCTTTGTGATCTCCTTTCTCCTCAAGAGGAAAAAGGCTCCTTTGCAGGATTTGTGAAAGAGGTACTCTTACTGCCACAAAACGCCGCTTTTTTCCCAGAA
Source organism: Chlamydiota bacterium (assembly GCA_039179045.1). Lineage (GTDB taxonomy): Bacteria > Chlamydiota > Chlamydiia > Chlamydiales > SM23-39 > JBCAXK01. The sequence continues at coordinate 5,134 of JBCDEZ010000016.1, forward strand.
AAAGAGATCTCAGGACTCAGCCGCATTACCCTTCTTGCAGAGCCAGGGAAAGACTTTCAAAAGGCCGCGCAGCTGATTGATGAGACCTCTACATTTCGTAGAAAAAAGATCGCACGCAGAGGCAGTTTTTCTCTTCCGTGGAGTCTTTTTCTAGCTGGACACTCTTCGGAAGAATTCCCTGAAAAGCTCTTCTGGCAAGAAATTGCCTCGTCTCTACTATCCTATCTGGGAAACTCGGGCTTTCTCGCTCTGCAAAATTGCCCAAAAAAGGCTTGCTTGCAAAAAGATGTAGAGCGACAAGCTGTTGCAAGCGGGGCATTTGTTCCTGCCTGTTTAGTAGAAAAAGCTTGTAGCGCAGCGTTGCGTAGTGCAAGCACCATCCTCCTTTTCGGAGAAAGAATTCCCTAGATCTTGACATCTACCCACCTACCCCTGTATCCCTGAGAGAAGGGAGGCTCGATGGGGCGGATAGCATACCTCTTTTTTCCTTTCCTCATCGCAGGGAGTCTATTGGCAAAACCAAATATCGAATGGCTACGTGCGCAATCGATGCTCGAGCAATCAAAAGAGATCACCCAGCAGTTCGCGCAGAGAAAATGCCGCTGGCAGCGCTCCTATGCGCACCCCAAACCACTGAGCGCAATTGACGCAGCGCAAAATTGGATCACCTCTTATCCCCCTTCTTTGATCACCGAACCCGGGGAGTCTGTGCTTGCCTACCTGGGACAAGAAGATTTGTGGAAGGCGCTCTATTCTTTAGGCATTGATGGCATACACTTAGGCCCCTTGCAAAGAGCCGGAGGGATTGAGGGAATGGAAAACACTCCCTCAACTGATGGAGGTTTCGATAGGATTTCATTGGCGCTCGATCCAATGTACGGATCGTACCCCGAGTACTTGCGTATGGTGGAGCAAGCGGCTGCTGTGGGCAGTGTAGTGATTGGCGATTTGATCCCTGCCCACAGTGGCCTTGGCGCCGATTTCCAGCTCGCACTAGCAGGGTATGAAGAGTATCCGGGGATTTATCACATGGTAGAGATTGACCGGCGCGATTGGAGACACCTTCCCAAAGTAGAAGAAGGCTGGAGCCAAAACCTTACACGCAAGCAAGTCGATTGTCTCCAGAAAAAGGGGTATATTGTAGGCAGTTTGGAAACGACCATTTTTTTCCATCCCCAGCATAAGGTAAGCAACTGGGATGTTACCAAACCAATACGCGGCGTCGACGGAAAGATGCGACGGTGGGTCTACCTCCACTATTTCAAATCCTCACAGCCCTCGTACAACTGGCTCGATCCCTCCTTCGGAGCGCAAAGGATCGCGGGAGGTGATGCCCTTTTTGCTCTTTGTGTTTTGAAAAACCAGATTGTGCGTCTCGATGCGAACTCCTTTCTCGGAGTAGAAATCATTGAGTACACGAAAAAAGCTTGGTCAGAGTCTCACCCTTTAGCCATCGATGCGAGCAACACCTTAGCAATGTTGATCCGCAAGTTTGGAGGCTATAGCTTTCAAGAGCTCAACTTGGGCGCCTCATCCCTTGCAGAATTTACCCGCTCTGGTGCGGATCTTTCCTATGACTTTTTGACGCGCGCTGCATACATCAACGCTTTGATCCATGGCAACTGCGACCTTCTGAAAATTGCCTACCGGCTGATGCAAGAGTGCCAAATCGACCCAAGAACACTGATCCACGCTTTGCAAAACCATGATGAGCTCAATTACGAGCTAAAATATTTGAAAGAAGTAGAAGGGACTCTCTCCTATCATGGAGAATCTTTTTTCGGAACAGATCTACGCAAAAAAATCCAAGAAGAAGATCTCGTTGCTTGCGGAAGCGCGCCCTTTTACAACCATGTGTCCCCTGAAGGGCTCTGTTCGACTATGGTCGGGATCTGTGCAGGAGCTTTGGGGATAAACAACGTGTACGATATGTCAAAAAAAGAGCGCCAAGATGTAGAAAAAGCGCATCTTCTATGCGCCTTTTTCAACGCAATGCAACCGGGTGTATTCGCTATTTCTCTTTGGGACATAGTAGGGGCGCTTCCTCTTCGAAAAAAAGAGAGTGAGCCGTGGACACAGCAAGATGCCGATCAAAGATGGCATCTGCGGGGAGCAATCGATCTCCTACACTGCTCTGATGCCGCGACATCTTTCGGAGGCTTGCCCAAAGCAAAAACGCTCTACGCTCCCCTCGCTCGCCAGCTGAAAGATCCCCATTCTTTTGCCTCCAAAGTGCGTAGCTTTCTTCTCGCTCGCAAAAGCTCACACCTTGCAAAAGCCGTCTGGCTCGGGGTTTTGCCTACAAAGCATCCGGGGATTTTCGTACTGCTGCACAGGCTGCCTGGAACAGGCGCTCTCCAGATTAGCGCCTGCAACTTCACAAGCGAACCTATCGAAGAGCGGTTGACCATCCCAGGCATTGAAGATACGTCTGCCCTCAACCTTCTGTCCCGAAAAGCAGAGAAAAAAGCGTTTCGAGCGAATTATATTGATCTGCTCTTGGCACCTCTTGAAGGGAAGGCTCTTGTTTTTGCGAAGGGGCCGCCGCCTTTAGAAGAATCACTTCCTGCCGGGAAATGTCCTTCTCATAAGAAATAGTGTCAATGCATCTTGATTCCTCACTGAAAATGCCCTCTGCATCAAAGGAATAAGGCCTTGTTGAAAAAATCAGATTTTCTCCCACAAACTTGTTTTTAGCCGCTTTTTTCCAAGGCGGCTATGCTAATCATTGCAAATGCCGCAAGAGCGATCTATGAAAAAAATTATTTTATTGCTTTGTTTTGATGTCTTCTACCAGGAAACATTCCGCTAAATAAGACAAAATCTTTGGAGTAAGTGAACCTAAGATAATTCCAACGATTAGAAATCCCGTATAGAAAAAATGGCTACCCACTTCGATATGTTTTGGCGGGATAAAACCCAAAATAAATGCACAAAAAGAAGTAAAAAAACCGATTCCGGCACAAAGGCACATGCCTATTTTTCCACCGGGCACAACAAAACTTCTAGGAATATCTGGCTGACAAAACTTCAAACGAATTGCGGCTGCAAACATGAGCATATACATAAGAAGATAAAACTGCGTGGTAAGAGAAGTGAGCAACCAAAAAGAGCTGCTGACACTCGGCATAAAAAGGAATAGTAAAGATAAAAAAGTAACGATTATCCCTTGTAAGAGCATTAGGGCAGTGGGCATTCCGTTGCTGTTCGCTCCGTGCAAGTATACAGGCAAATCCCCATGGTTTGCTGCAGCCAATAATCCTCTACTTGGACCTACAATCCAGGTGCTCATTTGCCCAAATGCCCCGATTGCAATCGCGATCGCAATCGGAGGAAGAAAGGCAGATAGGTTGTACGCTCCCAAAAATAGGGCAATCGTATCTAACACCCCCGAGACAAAACTGATTTCCGATGGGGGAATAACCATAGCAATAGACAAAGTTCCTAACGCGCTAATGGAAAAAATAATAAAACTCGATAGAAAAATCGCTCGAGGATAGTTTTTTTGTGGATCAATGACTTCTTTTGCATGTACAGCAGACATCTCTATTCCTGCAAAAGCAGTGAGTATTCCTGTAGCGAGAACAAGTTGGTTCAAACTATTGAGTTCTGGAAGAAAAGAACTCCTGGACAGCTCAATTTGTAAAGGAGCATTTGAAAGAAGCCAGTTCATTCCTAAAATAATGATCAGGAGTCCCGGTACAATTGTCCCAAAAACAACCCCAAAAGTACTGATTTGACTCGACATCTTCATACCTTTTAAATTCAACCAAGTAGCAAACCAAAATAGAGTTAAAATCATGACCAACATGTAGGTCTTATCTTGGGCAAGATCGGGGTAGAACGAAAATGCTGCCGTAGCCGCTATAAAAGATAGCAATGTAGGGTACCAAGGAATGTTGGTTAACCATAAATACCAAATGGATAAAAAGCCTAATTGATGACCAAAGGCCTCTTTTATCCAGACAAAAACACCACCTGATTCTGGCCAGCCTGTAGCAAGTTCTGCGGAAACAAACGCGATCGGCAGGAAAAAAAAGAGGCAAATGATCAACATCAGAAAAAGTGAAGAAAAACCATATGCCGCAGATAAAGGCCAATTACGGATACTACAGATAGCTGATATATTAATCATTACTAAAAGAAAAAGGCTAATTACCCTTGGTTTTTTTGTCATATACGTCCCACAATAGTTGGATAAACAGTTTCAATAATTTTTTGGATGGCATGAGCAGTCTTGCAACGAATATCTTTGAAAGGATTGTATTCAACGATTTCCATAGCGATGAAATTACTCAAATTTTTTAAACCCTGCAACCCTTGCAAAAGATCATGTAATAAAATACCCGTGTGCACTGGCGTGCTTACGCCCGGAGCGATTGAAGGATCTAGTACATCCATATCTAGGCTTACACCAAAAGCTTTGCGGTTTTTGACCATATGAGAAACAACGTCTCTCATAATTTCCCGGAATCCGGCTTTCAGCACCTCATCAATGAAGTAAATTCTTATTCCTAAATTTTTTAAAAAAGCATATTCGGGCGCCTCGTAAGAGCGTGTACCTATCAAATAAACAAATTTAGGATCAAGAGTATACCCAGAAACCAATTTTTTATCACCGTATCCTAAAAGAACTGCAAGAGGCATTCCGTGAATATTCCCGCTATCTGATGTCTCAGGTGTATGGGCATCCATATGAGCATCTATCCATATTAAGCCAATGTTGTTATTTTTGGCTTCGGACACTCCTTGCCAAGTGCCAATCGCAACCGAATGATCACCGCCTAGAATTAGAGTCGGATTCTTACTCTGAAGAGCAGCCTGTATGCGCAAAGCGACATGACCGCAGAGTGATGAAATAGACGTATAAGCACATTTCGATAAGTGTTCTTTCTGATGAATCATTGGATCCCATAGCAGGTGACCTTGTAGGTATTTTTTTAGAAATAAAGGGGCGTGGCTGCTCCCCCGAAGATTGCCTCCCATGGAAGAAGAAACGCCCAGAATACGTAAGAAGTCCGTATGAGTTCTTACCACTTCGTTCGATTCGATCACCACAAACTCTACCCAGTTACAGGGGCATCTTTTCGGCGTAAAGCCACTCGCTTTTGTTGCATACTCTGCATCATTCTTCTACCGCGCACGGCCAAGTTCGTCATACCACCTTCGGTAAGCCCAAAGGTTGCATCTCCCACAGAATGCACAAAAATCTTTGGAAGAAAATTGGGATGCGTTTTCAAGGAGTAATCAGAATTGCGAATAGGAATACCCTCTTTGTCATAAACTAACCATTTCTCGACAGGTTCAAGCAATTTCAACGTATTGCGGTAAGAAAAACCGGTTGCAAAAATCAGCTGCGAACCATGAACATTTTTTTCCGTGTTCGTCAAGGTGCACCTCAATTTGCAAGTAAACGTGTCTTGATGATCCACGATATCAATCAATTCATGATAATGATGAAATGTGACGCGACTTCTTCCCCGTTTTTTATCGAAATACAAAATTTCAGAAATCATTTGAATTAAATCTGGATCAACAGCGGAATAATTGGCCGTCAAAAGATCTTGATAAATATTTTTCTGAGCACTCCGCGGATAGCAACCAAACCAACTCATTCCATATTCTGAAAACATTCGGTTGATTAAAGCACTAGCTTCCAGAGAGCGAAAGATGAATCCCTTTGATACGACCTGTATTTGGGAATATGGAAACAACTCTAAAATATGATAGAGAATTTCGGCAGAACTTTGACTACCCCCAATTACCAAAAAATGATGATGTTGCTCCTTGTTTAAATTACCTAAAAATTGTACAGCATTTACCGTGTGGGTTGCTCTCGGATGTGGTAAAATGCTGGTAGGTAGGAAGGGGGCGGCCCCCGTTCCTATTACAATATTTTCGCAAATCAATTCAGCAAATTTACCATGCATATCTGTATAGCTAACCTTCAAATTTTGCATGCAGTCTAAATCTGTAGAATGCGGTGTGATCGCTGAAACACAGCTAGAGTATTGGATGTATTTGTTGAGCTGACTAGAAACCCAAAACATATAGTTGTTTACGTCTTCTCTTTCAGGATATAAATTATTCAAGTTGATGAAGTCGTCGAGAATTTTTTTTTCGAAAAGGTAATTTAAAAAAGTAAATCGACTCCTAGGGTTGGCAACCAAGACTAAATCTTTGAGACAAGAATTTTGCAGTCTCGATCTTTTTAGCATCATTCCTGGAAACCAAGAAAATCGCTCTTTTTTCTCTAAGAATAAAGTGCTGTGAAAATCGTTTTCTACTAAGGAAACTGCAGTAGCCAAGTTTGAGGGCCCAAAACCAACACCGATGATTTCTTTTTTAATCATGGTAGTCTGCGTAACCAATTAGCCGTACTTTTTCTAACCATTGAATTACCTTGGAGTTTCTTTTCATAAGATGCCGCCATAACCGTTTTACCCAGTTTTTATGCTCAAATAAATGTCTTTTCTGAAGAGGGCACTTGCCTCCTTTAATCACCGAGAGCAGTGAGAGTTTTTCTTTGGCTATTTTCGGGAAAAACGGATAACAGCGGCAATCTAATGGTTTATATCCATCGTCACAAGAGGCGGTGTTTTTGGCTTTGCATATAGCCTTATGACCACCGTGATACGGAGTTAGCTGCAAGTGCGATAAGCTTTTACCCGCCGCTACAGCCTCCTCTACCTCACCCGGATACATAACAATGTAGTTATCTTGGTTGAACTTACAACAGCGAAAGCCACAGTTTTGATAAGGACATGCCGAAATTTTTCCATCATAGCTACCAGATTTTTCACTCAATCCCTTCATAAAATTTCCTCGCATACTTCTAAAAATTTGTGCACCTCATCCAAGGTGTTGTAGTGCACCAAAGACAATCTAACGGCACCATCATTGGGATTGGAGATGCCCACTGCTTCTATTAAACGCCTGGCATAAAAGTGATAATTGGTAGCCGCTATCTTTTTTTTAGCTAGTGCCTCAACTATCGCTTTAGAAGATAACTCAGCGTGAGTAAAGGCAAGGTTTGGTCCTCTCTTGTGAGGAATCATCTCTTCAGCCCCCAAAATACGAATTTTGGGGTGTTTTCTTAAATACTCCAATATTGGATTACACAGATTGATTTCATGCATGTGAAACAAGTCATGGACTTTTTTCACCTTGTTGTGAAGGCATTCTTCATTTTTACCAAAATGATGCGCGTAGACACGCAGATAATAATCCACGACACCAACAGCTGCAGCAATCTGTTCATATGGAGGACCGGCAGGCGACCATTTCTTGCGTAAAATATGCTGATTAAAATAATGCCCCTCATTACTCAATCTTTCCAAATGTTCCTGCTTTCCGTACATTAAAGCTAAATGGGGACCATAAGTTTTGTAAATACTATAACTGTAGAAATCAACATTTAGGTCATTCATATCTAAAGATCCGTGAGGCGCATAAGAGACCCCGTCTACAATGAGCATTGCCTTAACATTATGGACATGCTCTCCTATTGTTTTAATATCTTGTATATCTGCAACTACGTTGGAACAATGCGAGCAAAAAACAAACCTTGTATTTTTATTGAGTAATTTTTTTAAATCATCGACTAGCAACAATCCGGTTTCCGAAGAAACACCCCATTCCCGAACAACAACTCCCATATCAGCCAATCTTCTCCAGAAGCCAATATTTGATTCGTGATCCTGATTAGTGACAATGATTTCATCTCCCAACTTTAACTCTTTCCGAAATGCGTTAGCTAAAACGTAAAAATTCATAGAGGTAGAAATATTAAAAATAATTTCCTGTTTTTTTGCGTTGATGACCTCAGAAAAGAGCGCATAAGCCTCATCTACGGCTGAAGTGGCAGCAGTGGAAAGCGCGTGGTAAGATCCTGGCTGCACTCGGTGGCTAATTAGGTATTTGTTATACCTTTCTATAACTGGATTAGCCACATAGGAGCCTCCAGCATTCTCAAAAAACAACCATTCCCTAGCCGAAGGATCGTGAAAAGCTGGGAACTGTTCCCTGCAAAATTCGACATCTAATACTTTCTTTTTATCCAATACTGCACTCATGTAGTATCTCCTTGTTTGGAATCAATTTTTCTGCTGTTGGTTCCGCGTGTTTATAACCTAGTTTTCGAACGTGATTAGTTGTTCTTTTAATAGACGCATTCTCTTGTTTTTCTAAAGCAAACATAAACAAGACATCTGGCGGAAGTCCATAATCTATATCAAGCGTGTCATACAATTTTTCTGCTTTTTTTCTTACGATATCCAAGTAATCATCGTCAGACAAAATTCCTATGGGTAGGGAAAGCTGATGCTCATATGAACTGCCTTGAAAGTGTCGTACATACTCTTCAATTGAATCATTTTTATTTTTGACCTGAATCAACTCTCGATGCGGTTTGAAGTACTGAAAGAATGGGGACGTGCAATCCTCTTCGGTATTCGTGATTAAGTCTGCCATGTATTGCGCCATAACAGGAGATTGATGAAATCCATCACGGTAAGTACCAGTCATAATGAATAAATTTTTGATTTTTGATGGGCCAATTAATGGAAAAGAATCGAGAGTAGCAGGCCTATTGCCCACGGAAAATCCTCGCATATACGAACTGCATAACTTCTGATCGATCTGTTCCAAAGAACATTCCATGAGAAAATTGAACATACCCATTTTCGGATCTTTGTGAGGTGCAAAGGCCAAATCATTAGAAGCTCCTATGTAAAGAGAATTTCCTTCTCTAGGTAAAACGTGTAGTCCACAAGCACCTGCTCTGTTTGGAGTGCGGATTGCATGTGTAATGGGTTTGTTTTTATTTTGTTCCACCAAAATGGAATACCCAACACCAGACAATACCATAGGCATGCTGTCACGCAGATCTGTCATTTTATCAATCAATGCTTGAGAAAAAGCTCCCGCTGCTAACAAAATTTTTTCTGAATGAATCACTTCACCTGTTTTCAAAATAAGGGACTTACAAGTTCCATTTTTGCAATCAATATTTTCCGCATGATCATTTACAAAATCCACATTATCCATTTTCCTAAGAATGGTTGTCATAGAAGACAAAAGCTCATGGGAGGAAATACAACCCTCGCCCGGCACCCATATTGCGCGTAACGGTCTAGCATCGTGTACCGGATCAATTTCGCCAATTTCTTTGGGAAGAACCTCTTCGAATGGTTCACTATAAAGATTCAAGGCTTCAATAATGGCGAAAAAATTATCTGTATCCAATTCGCTAGAACGGTTGTTCAGCAATAAATACGTTCCCGGGTATATCCGCAATTTTTTTGCATCTGGTAAATAATTGTTGATGCTTTCCAGCCAAATAGGCCATTTCTTAAGAGCTTGATGACACAGCGCAAATTTTGCCTGGCCAGGTGCGGTGGCAAGCGTCTGTGTTGTCACTTCTGAAAAACAATGCAACATTGCACCAGAAGAAATACTGGCACCATTCTTATTCCCCCAGGGCCCTACAATCGCAATCCGAAATTTTGGAAATTTATTGCATAAGGCTAACGCAGTAGATAACCCCATGATACCATTACCAATGATCGTTAAATCATAATTTTTCATACACTTACCTGAAAATTTCGAGCGAATTTTGCATTTACACCCCTATTTTATTCAATAAAAATATTTATACCTGAGCACAATCAAGCCTCCCACCTCAGCCCAAGTTTTGGATGTCAAATATCTATCAAGGGGAATTGGTAAAATAACTTGCTTTTTTCTTCTGCTCTTCAAAGAATGAAGTGTGATGGAATAGGTAGAAAAAATGCGCTCAATTGCCCTTGGAATCGTACTCCTGACGCATAGCGCTTTTGCAGTGGAAAACTCGCTTGGCCATTGCTTGTACCTGATCAAGCAGCGCCCACAAAAAGCAATTGAGCTCTACCGACAGCGCTATCGAGAAACAGAGGAGCACGACTATGAAATCGTGCGCACTATGGCAACTCTCCTGTTACAAAAGGCATCGGAAGCAGAAGATCTCGAAACGCGGATGCTTGCGACCTACGGAGCGGGTCTCTCCGCTTCGAATATCGCCTTTTCTATCCTGGAAAAAAGTGTAGAAAGCTCTGACCCCAACTTGCAGCTTGTTGGGATCTTTTTTCTGGCGCAAATGCACGACAATCCCTCCAGAAGAGCTTTGGAAAAAGCTGCTACCTCCTCTCCTTTTTTATCTACGAGAGCAGAAGCTTGTTACCACTTGGCAAGGCGGCAAGAAATGCATGCTGCGAGCTATATCCACGCTCTAATGTCCTACTTGCCTCCGTTTTTCCGCCCTTTTTTTCCACAGTTTTTCGCAGCTTCGGGCTCAAAAGAGTCCAATGCCGCTTTGCGGCAACTGCTGCAAGATACGAATGCTCTTGTGCGTGTGCAGTCGATTTTGAGCGTGGTTCAGCATCAAAGAGACGATTTTCTACCACTGATCCGCCGCAAAGCTTCCCAAAGAAACCTCGCTGAGATGGAGGCATGCGCGTATGCCTTAGGAGCTCTTGCTGACACTGCTAGCGCTCCTATCTTAGAAATGTTGGCCAATCGATCTCCTATGAATGTGCGGATCGCTGCGCTCAAATCCCTTTACCTTTTGGGAGACCAAAGCAAAGCAAAAGACTTGGAGCTTTTGGCTCTTTCCCACAACGCATTCGCGGTGCAAGCGCTAGTAGGCGTTCCGGGAACAGAAGACACGCTATACGAACTGGTGCATACGAAAAACAGACAAGTGCATGCCAATGCGGTGATGGCGCTGCTCGCTCAGAAAGATCCCAGGGCATGCCCCCATCTCATCCCTCTTCTTATTGATAAAAGCAAGGACCTAGGATTCCGGATGCAAAGCTCGATTGGAGGAGCCCAAAGTATTTTGAAGGTAGTCACACTCCGCCCAGAAAGTACAGAAGAGGGGAAAAAAGATCGCCTCGTTTCGAATATGATCAAAGAAAAGCTTCTCCGCTCTGCCATGCGCTTGCCACAAACACACTTTCTCTCTGTGATCCGAGCTCTTTTGAAGAGTGCTGACAAAACTTTTGTCCCTTGCATCATGGGGCTGTTGAAAAACTTACGAACGGAACCTGTACTGACTCTTCTAAAAGAGCAAGCAGAGGCGCTTGGCTCTCCCCTAGTACGAAATTATGCCAATCTGATCCTTTTCGCACTGCAAGAACCAGGCCCCTACAAAGAGCGCGTCTACACTTGGCTCGGCACAATCGCAAAAGGAGAAACAGTAGAGATTCATCCTCCTCTATCTCTTGCAGAGCGGCAGGGAATCGATCATTACGGGTTGTCTGCTAAAGAAAAGTCGCAACTGCTCCTCGACACATGCAATGAATTGCTCTTACGGCAAGATAAGTGCAGTCTGGACCGCGTATTGGCTGCTATGGAAACGATGCAGGAAAAAACGCGCGTAGCTCTAGCAGGCCTCTTGATTCGCACAACAGAATAGCACAAACATCCGCCCAAATTAGCTTAGGCCATGGAAGAACAGTAGATAAGCTTCTCTTTTTCGTAGGAGGTCACCAGCCGCTCCACATGGCCTTCTACTAGCTTTACGTAGACATCTTTTTTGCTTCTTTTTGCCTGTTTTTGCGAGGAGAAAATCCGATCAATGTGATCCATGTTGATTAGTTGTATCTCTCCTTTTTCTATGGCAGGATCGATCAAGCGAGGGACGCTGATATCGAACAGAAGAGTCGATTTTTTTACGGGGAGCTCAAAGAGTATGTACTCCTTTGCAGATGTCGCGACTACGATCGTATCGAAATGCAGATAGAGAGAAGATTTCCACGGAAGAAACCGAATCTGCTTTTTCCTACAAAACTCTCTTGCCTCGAGACTCCTCGACGAAAACGCAATCTCCTTCCATTCTTTTCTGTGATGGTAGTTGTAGATACGCCGGTTCGTTTCAGAAAAACCGATGAGAAGAAGCTTTTTCCCCGCAAGATTGGCAAATCGGGCCACGCTCTTTTCCCAGATCAACAATCCAAGAGAGGTTTGACTCTCAGAGGGAACAAGAGCGCGCAGAGTCTTGGCCACATGCAAGCCTTTTTGAAAGGCATAGTGCACTACTTTCGGCAGCTTCGAAGAACTGCGAGCTTGCTCATAGGCGCGCTTCACCTGTCTTTGGATATCCGACTCCAAAAAAAGGGGACTATCCAAGCCCGATGTGACTAAAGCAAGATGCAAAAAGCACGCTTTTTTCGAGTAGGTATAGACATGCTTGGAAGGCAAAAGACGCGCGATATGCGCCAGCAAGCGGCGCCGTATTTCCCAGAGACGCTCTCCCGAAAAATAGATTTCCACACGATTGCATGTGCAAAGCGTTACAGAGGCCCACTCCGCGGGAATCGATTGCAACGATTTTGCCAATGACTCGCGAAAGGCTAAAGCTGTTGTCCTACAATGCACCCCGACAACACCAATCTTCAAAGTATCCCCTTTTGTACGCTTTTCCTCTCATATACCGCGATTGCAGGGATTAAGTCATGGGGAAAATAGGGAAGGAAGATATAGAGAGATACTGGCTTCTAAAAATAGGTTGTGGTATGGAAGCGCTGCGCAGCTTATTTCTCAGAAAATGGTTGGATCGCTTCTTTTTCCAGAACCAAGAAATCTTTGCCTCAGAAAGGTGTTTTTGCTAAAGTTCTTCGTAAAGGGTATTCTATGCTAGACGCTCCTATTCCACCAGATCACCATTCGGTTCAGAAATCTCAGAAGAAGCACAAAACAAACCCTCCTCCTTTCAAGGGCCCTTCAGGGGACAACGATTCCGAAGGAAAAAGTGACAGTACTCCCACAGGGAAAATGCACAAATTCGGCCCTATGGAATTCACGGATAAAGAGTGGAGAAAGTTCATGAATACGCTAGCCAGGAATCTATCCCAACAGATGAAGCATGATCAAGACCGGGCTAAAAAAATGAACGAAAGACTCAAACGCGTGGCGGAAGGCAAACCCATGTACGATTGAGTATGCCTCTTAACAAAGCGAAGAAATCAAAAAATATCTTGAATTTTCTCCCTTTTTCTGCTATAATGGTAGAAAAGGGGAGTTATTATGATGACATCTAGTATAAGTCATGCGCCAGGTACTTCTGGTTCTACGGATAAGACAACAGACACACACCCGTCTCCTGATGCGCAATCGGCTCTAAAGCATTCGCTTTTATCAGGACTTTCGGGCAGCATCGAAGAGATGAACCAAAAACAATCGGAAGGAGAGGAAGCAATCAGAAAGTCGATCGAAGGCAATTAACCAGTCCTGATTTCCACCACCCAATTCTAGGCGCTCTATTTGGGAGCGCCTCATCTTCCAAGAAATATTTTGCTCTTTAGCGCACTTTTTTGTTAGAATGTCTAACTTATATGAAAGAAGTTGAAGAATTGGACCACTTTCTACTGGTTGCCTCAAAAGAGGATTCCCCTCTTCGCATCGACCGCTTCCTTGCGGAAAAATTCCCAGAAAAGTCCCGTTCCTACTTTCAATATCTGATCGCTGAGGGCTGCGTCCTCCTCAACGGGAAACCGGTAAAAAAGCGTGTGCTCACCAAAGAGGAAGATGAGATTGAGGTGTTTTTCCAGATCACGCCAGAGATTTCTCTTGATCCTGAAGACATTCCTCTCGACATTCTCTATGAAGACGAATGGATCTTAGCCGCGCACAAACCTCCTGGGATGGTCGTGCATCCCGCACCAGGAAACTGGTCAGGTACGTTTGTGAACGCCCTTCTACACCATTGCAAGACTTTGGAGGCTGTGGGAGAGCCGCTACGTCCTGGAATCGTGCATCGGCTCGATAAGGACACTTCGGGAGTGCTCGTTGCAGCAAAGACACCGGAAGCCCATCGGAAGCTCATTCAAGATTTTGCAGAAAGACGCGTAAAAAAGCAGTATCTTGCCCTTTGTCAGGGTAAACCCAAAAATGGTCCTATCGAAACCGAGATCGCAAGACATCCAAAAAAGCGCAAGGAGATGTGCATCTCCACCTCAGGAAAGACGGCTATTTCCAACGTGCTTGTTTTGGCTTTCAATGAAAAAATAAGTTTCGTACTCGTGGAACCTCTCACCGGGAGAACCCATCAGATTCGACTCCACCTGCGCCATCTCAACGCACCAATTTTAGGGGACCATGTATACGGTTTTCCAGCAGGACAGCTCCGGCAGTTACTCCATGCATACCGCATTTCTTTTCTTCACCCTATCACGGGATCTCCTGTCAATATTGTGGCTCCTATCCCCCTGGATATGCGCAGTCTTTTGCAGAAAGAATTCTTTCAAAACACCAAAAATCTGGCAGAAAGCTTCTCTTAAAATCAATCTCTATGCTATAAAATCATTTCTTTATTGACGTCATAACCGAAGGATTGCTGTATGAAAGAGTTTGTGGAATATATCGTGAAAAATCTCGTCGACAATCCCGATGACGTCTCGATCAATGAGATTGAGGGAACCAATACAAAAATCTTGGAGCTCCATGTCCCCAAACCTGATATTGGCAAGATCATTGGCAAGGGGGGCAAGACAATCAACGCACTACGGACTCTCGTAATGGCTGTCGCAAGCCGCGATCACAATCGCACTCGTGTGAATCTTGAGATCGTAGAGTAAGCCTCTTTTTACTTCGAGAGTATCGGCAGGTACGGAGAGATCATGGATTTGCGCGAGTTGATACTCCCTGCCCGGTAGTGGATGATTGCTATCGGCATTCCTTCATCTTCTGTTGTTTGCTGAGTCTGCATGAAACTCTCTTTGAAGCTTCTTTTCAGCTCGGGGCAGTCCTTGCCTAGAAAAGAGACCCTTACATTCTGCTCTTGCAGCTCAGGAGCAGCTTGGAAAGCGCTCAAAAAGCGTTTGAGATGTTCGATGGCCAAGTCAGTAGGTGCTGGCCATACCCATAGCTCATCCTCGTGCGTATATTCTACTTCTTTGCGCTCCATACTCACCGTGCTGATCATATGTAGGTAAAGGTCGGTATCGGGATGGTCTGCAAAGAACTTGCGGCAATGCGCATACCATGCCGCGCGAATAGAGGCCTTATTCGCCTGCAGCGCTGGGATATTTTTCGCAAAAAGTTTGGTTTGCCCCACCCTTGCGAGGCGGTTGAGCTCCTTTGTATCAGAAAAAACATGTGACTCTTTTCCAGCTGCACACAAGAGGAGTTGCTCTTCGAGATCCTTTTCCCTATGTAGATACATTTTGTAGTAAAGAGCGCGCATATCGGGGTGTTCCAAGATCCGATCCGCTGCTTGCCTAGCGTAGGAGGCGTTTTTAGGAATGTCTTCTAGATCGATTGCGATCTGCTCTTTTCCAGAGAAAAGCGTTTTCAAACGGTTCAAAAGGCGCGCGATTGTTTCAACATCTGCATTCGATACTTTGGACAAAAGATCGGTATCATCCAAAATCCCATACAAAAAATGGAGATACTCAATCTGTTCCCTTTCGGGATGAACATAGTACTTCTCGTTGCGTCGCAAAACGACTTGATAAGACCAAAGTCTTTCGAGAAGAGCAGGATCGCTCTCCTCTTTTTGCTGTTTTTCGATCAACGCAGCACAGAGGCCTGACGTCGAGTACCGCCCATTGATTGCTAAGGTCAAATCGGCAACAATGGAGTTGGAAGATTCCACATTTTTGATGTTGAAAACAGGGGGTTTCACAGTGGTCAAGCCCGTTGTTTTGTGGTGATCGATGATCGAGATCACTTCGAGATACGAAGGAATTGTCATTTCAGAAGAGTTGGAAAAATCGCGAAGGCTCACGGTTCCAAGCGTTTTTTTTCGCAACTCCAGAGCAGGGATCACTCCCACGGGAAAGAGGCGGTCTTTGTCGGGATAGTTGACTGTAAGGTACTGGTAAGAGCCCATCTTGCTCCGAATCTCCTCCACATCAGAGCGCACGCTCACAAATTTAGGAGAAAATGCGAACACCTCTTTTTTGATACGGAGTGCCCAAGAGAGCTGGTCCATCTGCTTAGATGCCTCTTGGATACTCTCGTGTAGAGCGGCAATCAAAGAGGCAAGAGAGGAAAAAATACGCGATCGGTCTTCGATCAAACAGCCAGAAAAATCGAAAAGATCCGAATACTTCAACGCACGAATCATCTCTTGAAGATTTGCAAACTGCGCGCTCCCCTCCTTTTTCAAAGCCTCTGCTAAAACAGCAAAAGAAGCTTCAATCCCTTCCGAAAGACCAAACACTTCCCGCATCAAAAGGGAAAGGCGCTCTTTTTCCTCATCACCAAATACCTCACCTTGATCCACACTTGCAATAGGAGTCGAGAAGATTTCATCCACAAACTGCGTGAGACAAGAGGCGCGAAGATCCTCTTCAGAAAAGAGAGTGATGAGCTCGATATGCAATCGGTTTTCGAACCATCGGAGGCATTGGTGCAATAGGGATAGCACCTGACGCACGCCTTGCGCATCGATTGTGCGAAAGTCTCCAAGATAGTAGCCGTCACTGTCTACGACTACGATTGCCTTATTGGTTCTCGTAGCGTGCAAAGAGCTCATATTGTCCGCGGGACGCTTGCGCAAAAGGTCTTGCTGTGTCATGAGATCGTTGCCCGTAAGAGACAAGATGGTTCTCGTCTTCGCAACATGGGAAAAAATACCCCCACCGAAAATTTCCCGAAATAAGATCTCTACCTCGATTTGTGAGGGAGGAGGCCCCCCGGGGACATTCCATATGTGCAGGCCTGTGCCAACTCGCGCAGCGAAGGCATCCACCCAGCCCCAAAAAGAGGCGATGGTTGTGTCAAGATCGGGAGATTTATGTGCCGTAACGAAATGCGTACCTGGAAAAGTTTTGCCCATGCCAATGGGAAAAAAGGCTTGGTACGCTTCTCTCGGTACATATTTTCCCGCAATCTTTGCGCGCACGCGGTAATTCTCCTCAAAGGAGAGATCGGAGTACTGATTGAGCCACAGCTCGAAACTGGTAAAAATATAATGGTTGAGAAGATTTTCCCGGTCAACTCTCTCCACAAAATCAAGCACTTCGCGCAGCAAGAAGGCAGGCTCAGGTTCTTTTTGAATGAGATCTAACAGAACGCGGTTGATAAGGTTACTTCTTTGCCTATCCCCAAGAGCCTGAAAAGACGGTTCATAAAACCTCGCAAAGACAGCATCGATGTCTCGGAATGTTTTCTGAGAAAACTGCAAGGATCCTAAATCATTTTCTGACATAAACAAATTTTTGGATTGAGCAGGACTCGAACCTGCAACCGTCCGCTTAGAAGGCGGGCGCTCTATCCATTGAGCTATCAATCCATATTCGATGATTGCAATAAATCCTCCTTAGATTAAGATGAATCTGGAAAATCTTCAAGGAGAATTATGCTTTCAGATTTGTTCAAAAAAGGCTCTGTGCTCCACGTAATTACAGGCCCTTGCGTAATCGAAGACGAAGAGCACACCTTGCGCTGCGCAGAATCCTTGGTGCGCATGTTCGCAAAGTGGCCCTGCAAGCTCATCTTCAAAGCGAGCTACGACAAAGCAAACCGCTCTTCACACAGATCTTACCGGGGACCTGGAATTGACCAGGGCCTTGCCATACTCGAAAAAGTACGTAACACCTTTGCGATACCGGTCACTGCGGACATCCATCACCCAGAAGAAGCCGAAAAAGCAGCTCTTCTCGACATCATCCAGATTCCCGCCTTCCTTTGTAGGCAAACGGATCTTCTCGCAGCAGCAGCCAAGACAGGTCGATGGGTGAACATCAAAAAAGGGCAATTTCTCTCCCCTTGGGAAATGCAGCATGTGGTGGAAAAAGTGCGCAATGCTGGAGGAGAAAAGATCCTTTTGACAGAACGGGGTACGATGTTTGGCTACAACAATCTCGTGAGCGATATGCGCGCGATTGTCATCATGCAATCTCTCGGCCTTCCCGTCTGCTTTGACGCTTCGCATTCGGTTCAGCTGCCCGGAGCTGCAGGCAGCTCTTCTGGAGGAGAAAGACAGTTCATACCTGC
This sequence comes from Chlamydiota bacterium, assembly GCA_039179045.1. Classification (GTDB taxonomy): domain Bacteria; phylum Chlamydiota; class Chlamydiia; order Chlamydiales; family SM23-39; genus JBCAXK01. The sequence goes on from JBCDEZ010000016.1 coordinate 23,116, forward strand.
ATTGAGCCGCTCTGCCATCGCCCTTGGCGTCCAGGCGCTATTCATCGAATCTCATCCGAATCCCGCACAAGCTTTGAGCGACCAAAATACCGTTTACTCCTTTGAAGACCTAGAAGTCTTGATGGAAGAGCTCCTACCTTTATATGAGCTTTGTCAGGCATGACTTCTTGGCAGCGAACAGCTCTTAGCGCTTTTTGTTGCACTGCTGTTGGATCGCTCTTTTTGTTGATCCTAGGGCTCTTTGTTCCCACCGACAGAACAAATCTCGCCCCTCAAACATACAGCTCTCCACAGAAAATACTTCGAACAGGAGCCCTTACAAAATCTACTTGGGGATGTGGGCAAAGAAAAACTCCTCTTTGCACGCTCGAAGCAGGTAGGATGAATCTATTTCTCGAAGAAGGCGCGCGCATCCCAAAAGAACACCTGCATGGGGTCTCTTTGCACTTTGAAGAGAATCGAGGAGAATATTCTTATCTGCACCATGCCTGCTCTTCGTTTGCGATCTACGATTTCCAGGGAAAATGCGCCTTTTTTCCCACAGTTACTGTGGAACGTTTTTCCAACGGCTTGCCAGATGATTCTTCATCCCAAACCTGGATTTTCGATCATGCAACGGCTAACTTTTCTCAAGAAGTCACCATTTCGAGCCCCCACTGCCGTGCTATACAAAGAGTGGACCTTCCACTTTCTCCATAAATCAAGAAAAAAAGAGTATGCTTTTTCTCCGTTTCTGCTTAGCATGCTATTTTTTTTGGAAGGAGTCTGTTATGTGTCGATTCGTAGGAGATTACGATTTTTTGCAAAATCCCCGTATATGTGCAACATTGCGAGCAAATATACGAAGGCAATTTTACCCTGATACTACTTTGCTCCTCCTTCTCTTCGACAAAATCCTCTACTTAGGAGCTCTCCTTACAGCAGGCTTTGCAGATTCCACACAAAACCGCTCTTTACTCAAAAGCGGGAGCATTGTAGCGCTGAGCACGGGAATTTTTCTATATGAAGGTTTGGAAAGATGGCAAAAGAAAAAACTGCTCTTTGTTATCCTGCATCCGATTACGGTTCGGGGCAACCCTTTGCCTGCTCTTCCTTTCTGGAAAAACTGTTACACCTGCCAAGATATCCCGCAAGTAGACAACCATCATACGTGGACTATAGTTCCGGAAACGCAAGAAAATGGCTCCACAGACCTCCCTGTTTCGTGCAATGAGTACATTGCAAAGAAATGGCCCCATACGCACTGCCCTAGAAACTGCCTAAAGCGTATTTTGTATCTGGCGCGAATAGGGATTTTTATAGCTTCTTACCTGAACGCGCAACTCGCGCAAGCCGCAAGAAAAAACTCAGAAATATGGGCGTTTTTAGGTGTCCTTGGTCTGATTTTTATTACCCTAGAGTGCTCACTGCTACTCAACTTCTTCGAACATCAAGAAGAATTTGCATTAAACCAGGACTATAAATGTCATTGTGAAAATGAGACTGCTATTGGAGCGGGTCCTAACACAATGCAGCTATTGCGCGTCGATTAGGAAAAATTGCAAGCACGAAAAAGCTTTCCTCCTTGCAAAGTTGGGGATTTCTAGATAAGCATATGAAGAAAGTCGCGACTCGCAGCATACAATTCAGATTCCTCAGCTCTTTGCAAGGGGTGTTAGGAAGTCTGATACTCAAGAAGAACCCATCCCAAACACACGAGATCGTCGTGAACCTCAATCCTACTCAATGTTCTGTATTTGCGAAACTTGGTAAGTAGGATTGAATTCTGAGGAAGCTGGTGAAAGAAAAAAGGTAAGCTTAGAGAAATCTCCTATTTTTCTGGTATGCCGAGCTGCTCGATCTAAAACAATAACCTCATGCTTAGCTTCAGGAATATCTACTGAGGTATAGCAGTTTCATTTTACATTGATAAAATGAAACTGCTATGTATTCGAGATGAGTCAGGATCGCTTCAGTACTAGCATAAAGTACAAACAAATCTTCTACAGCTCCATCTCTGGCAAGATAACCGACCTAAACTACTACTTTTTAAGAGACGCTGGTGTTCTGAGAACTTCAATTGTATTTTCTATTCTGCGATCCTTTATGACGTCTGCTGGATTCAACGGTTCGAATAGGGATGAAGTAAACATATGATCAATTGCTTTTGAGTGATAAGCTCCTGGCCCGAAAGTATCGGCTGAATCTGATCTTGGATGTATATTCGTATGATAGGCTGGTGAATAAAACACTTGTTCTGGGTAACGCTCCTCAAAAAGCCCTGCTTTTTCAAAAGCATGAATCATATCAAGTCTTTCAAAGTTAAGGTCTCCTCCTGCTAGCCGAATGTCATCCTTCGGCAATTTTTTAACATAGTCTGCAAATTCATCACGACAAGGAAGGTTCGGATCGCCTGGTACATGAGCATTCACTACGTGTATACGTTTTTTATCACCACCTCTTTTTTCGAAGATAGCGTGCATCAAACTCCTTCCCGGTGCGGAAGGGTATGGGTCTACAGGAAGTACCGTCCCTTTGAGGGAGACATACTCTGGGTTATAAAGAATAGCTTCCCGATCCACTAAAGGCTTATCTATTGTAGTAAGTTTCCAATTGCCTGGTAGATCTTTTTGTAGTGCTTTCAAAAAAGGCGTACTACATTCTTGTAGCATAATCATACCAGATTTTGGGTTGTTCATTATTTTCTTCATCGTATCAATCATTAGATGATTTCTTTCTGTAAGTTTTTCACCCTCTTTTTTGTAGTTATACTGAGTAATTGCAGAGCCATTAATTCCTTGCGAATCTTTATCGATAAGCCAGCCGAGATACGCATCATTCAATACGTTACATGTCACTACATTAAATTCTTCACCCTCTTCATCTTTCAGCCTCATAAAAACAGGTATATGGTCTGAACAGAATTCCCATTTTTCTGCTAATTCTCCAACATAAATATTTTTCAAAGCTTTTGCAATTTCTTGCCTTCTCTGCCACAGCCTAAAGTAGCCTTGCGCCTGCTTTACGCGGACACCTGTTATAATAAGATTGGTAGCCGCTTCAATACCTCTACCATCGAGAGATTCTCTTACAGCAGAAGCTATATTAAATATAATTTGCGTTGCCAAAGAAACGATTTGCATTTCTAATGTCCCATACATAATAAGAGAGAGATAAGTTATATTATTAAGTATTCGCAAGCTAGAAAAGATCTTTTCCTTAAATTCTCCAGCAGTAAAAGCGATGCCAACATCTAAAATAGTATCATGTAAGACAGTGATTCCAGCTAATGCGGGAGTCGACTCAGAAAATATACTTCCCGTAAATGCAATTACTGCTAGGGATAGATTAGTTATTTTCTCAAACGAGAGGCTGCATTCATTTGTTGCAGAAAATAGACGTAACGTATTTGCTCCAACTGATACATGTCTGCTAATAGATGGAATGAAACAAGGCAGTAGAGCCAGCGATGCTTGAAACACTCTATCTCTCAAAGGCTGCAATGGACGAGCATTTTGCTCTTGTGTAATATCGTATGCAAAATTGCGATGTAACCTAGGCTCTCTTACTGGATCAGCAACCACACCAAGATTTATATGAGAAAATACATTCATTAAAACGAACCTCTTTTTAAGAAAAGAGTTGTTTTACTTTATTTAATAGTAAATACTCAATATAAAAA
>JBCDEZ010000017.1:0-26364 GCA_039179045.1 Chlamydiota bacterium
CGCAATAACACCCTGAGAATGGATAATGGAACTGCCTCAGGCACGATCGAAGTGGCAAACGGCACGACGTTTACGCATTCGGTGCTACTGCTAGGACCAGGGAATTTGGTCAAAACGGGAGGAGGCATAGCCTCGTTCACGAATAGCTTAGGATTTACAGGACCGATCGATCTGCAAGCAGGGACCTTGACATCGACGGGTCTTGGAGGAACGGAGACGATTACGATGCAAGAGGGCGCGAGCTTCCAGCCTCTCGATGGATTTTCTTCGAGCCGCCCGATCACTTTGGCAGGGAATGCTGCTATTGTTGTAGATGGTAGTGCATCGGCCACTCTTGTGGGACCGATTTCTGGTTCCTCAATTCTTGGAAAAAATGGTACAGGTACATTGATTCTGGGAGGGAACAATACGTTTGATCTTCTTGCGCTCAACGCAGGAACTCTTTCAATCAGCAACGGGAATCAGTTGAGCAGTGGAGAGGTTGTATTCAATGGTGAAGCCACCCTTGTGACCACGCAGACCCTTGAGCATCCTTTCACGCTTAGAATGAGTAATGGAACCAACTCGGGAACGATCGAAGTGGCAAATGGCACGACGTTTACCCAATCAGGACTAGTGCTAGGAGACGGGTTGCTAACAAAAATAGGAACGGGAACACTCTCTTTTTCCGGACCAAACAACTCCTATGCAGGCAATATCGATGTGCAAGCAGGAACCTTCATGGCTGGAAGCTTGGGTGATGGCGGCACCGTTACTTTAGCAACAGATACGACGTTCCAAGCTCTGGGTTCTTTCACTACATCAGATCGGGATTTCCTCATCAACGGGCCTGCTACGATTGTTGTCGATATGAACAACAGCTTCAATTCATCCGGCACGTTCACAGGGACAGATTCCCTGATAAAGGACGGAGCAGGCATGTTTGTGTTTTCCAATCCTAATGTAGGTTACACAGGCTCGTTGCTTCTGAATAATGGAACAATAGAAGTAGCATCTGGAGCCTCTCTTGCTACTGCTTCTGTGGTGGTCAGTCCGGGGAGTATTTTGACGGGAGATGGTGTCTTGGGGTCGGTTAGCTCGCAGGGAGGCAGAATCGAGGGAAATGGGGACTACTCTAGTATTGTGCTGGATCAAGATGGTACGATTGCTCCTGGAAATTCGATCGGCATTATTACCGTTGCAGGAAACTATACACAAGCGGCAGGATCAGTCTATGAGGTCGAAATCCAAGGGACCGATAGTGACCAGATTGTGGTTGGCGGAACAGCTGCCTTGGCAAATGGTGCGATCTTAAGGATCTTTGAACCTGCAGGCACAGTGCCCAAAGGAACATCGTACGATATCCTTACAGCAACGGGGGGCATCAATCAGCTTTGGACAGAGCAAGATCTTGAGAACGGTCTTCCCGTTACGCTAATCTTAGAGGAGGGAAACACGGTAGCTAGGCTCTTTGTCAATGCCACATTCATTTTGAATGGTAGAAATGTGGGAGAGGGCAATCCCGAAAGAGTTCGCGATTACATCGACTCTTTCGATCTCAATCAAGATGAAGACCTTCTCGATCTTATGCTGATTGCGGAGACCCTGAACGATGAACAGCTGCAGCGTGCCCTCGATCAAATGCACCCTGCTCTGTATGGAGCTTTTCCGCTCATGAACCTGGATACGAGTGCTGTTGTATCAGGGATTTTGCAAAGACAACTTCTGAATACAGAACTCTATCAAGATCCTTGCGATGAACGTCCTTTGCAGTATTGTGGGAATTACTTCTGGGTTGCACCCTTTGGACTCTTATCGCATGTCGACAAGATCGACCAGATGCGCGGTTACCGAGATATGTCAGGAGGAATTGTATTTGGTTACGACCACGCTCTTGTTGAAGAACATATTTTGATAGGAACTTTCTTAGGATACAACTACTCACGCCTCGATTGGAGACAAGACGCAGGCAAGGCGGATATCCATCAACTTCTTATCGGAATGCGCAGTGGTTTTTCTCCTACAGGATGGATCTTTGATCTTGCCACGTTCGGAGGTATCAACCTCTATGATAGCAAAAGAAATATTCGCTATGCCTCTGTAGATCGTACAGCGAAAGAGGATCACGTAGGAGGCCACCTCACTTCCCATCTGGGATTTATCTGGCATGATCTCCAGTTTTTCGAGTTGTTTGGCTCTTTTGCTTATCACTATCTTCATCAAGGGACTTTTGATGAAGACGGAGCGGATTCTTTGGATCTTACTGTATTCAATCGAGATGACCACTACTTGCGCTCTGAGCTTGGAGGTCGGTTCCGGAAGCACGCTCTTCTTGACTGTGGAGAATGGAATGTGATTGCAGGCGCTAGCTGGGTCTACAAAACACCCTTGCAAAATGGGAAGTATACAAGTAAATTCTTCGACTTTGCGAGTAACAACCAGCAACTCATCGTGGACACATTCGATAAGAGTATTGCTTTTCTCTCTCCAGAGTTTCGAGTTGAGTATATCACCGAACTTCTCAACTACAGCTTCCTTTATAAGGGAGAATTTGGTGAAAATTACCACACCAACCAGATTGTATTCCGAGTCGGAGGGGATTTCTAAAAAGAGATGGTTGTAGAAGTTTGCGCCTTCGAAAAGAGGGCGCTGCTATTTGCAGATGGTCTTGTTTTGTCCATACTGCCGAAAAAAGCCGTTGTTCTTTGAACCAAGGCTCTTTTCTATTCCTATGGATAAGTCACGATTCCCAAACGGACACTCCGGCGTGTGCATGCAGAAAAGAGACTGAATTTTCTTGCGCAATTTTCTTCTTTGCGAAAATTCCGACAACTTTATATCCTATAGTACGGATTAGGCCAGGTAGCTCAGTCGGTAGAGCAGAGGACTGAAAATCCTTGTGTCGCCAGTTCGATTCTGGCTCTGGCCATCATTTACTTATTAGCCTACTCATCACAATTGTTCTTGGATTCGAGGGTCTTGGATACCGATCTCTTTTGTTCTTGGTACATCCAGTGAACTTCAAAGAGGTTGCATCCTTGATCTTGTGACTAAAGGTCGCCTCATCATTAGCTCCGAGGTCCTTTTCTAAAGAGAAAAAGGGACGTGTAATGCCACAACCTTAGCTTGGATGATTTTTTTATTGCGTCCTTTTGTACGAAAAAGTGACTTTGTTTTTAGAAGTTTTCCAACCAATCGACTATGAACCCTATTCTGTTCCTTTGGTTGGCCAAACAGTGGGTAGCCCCTGCTATTTCCCAATAGGTCACATTGTTTCCCAAACGGGACAGCTCTGCAAACATCGCTCTTCCGTGGCTAAGATGCGTTCGGTGATCTTCCGTTCCTTGAATGATGAGCAGAGGAAGATCTTTTCTCAAGGCGCAGCAATGATGAATAGGGCTGCGATAGGTCAACCATGCATCGGCCCTCTCGCCTAATGTTAGGCCAAAGTCGCGAACGAACATATTTTTCATATCTTGCCGCAATGCAATCGTGGTCCTTAGATCCATTGGTCCTGACAAGGAAATTGCCTTGTCGAAATAGTTTTGTAGAAATGGCGAGCGTACAAGAGCTAAAAACATCTCCATGCCCCCTCTACTTCCTCCTAAAATGAATTTTTGGTGCGGGGCGAGCTGCATTTGCAACATAGATTCGAGCTGAGGAATGAACTGCACGAGGTTTTCTACGTCTTCCACTTCACTCCCTCCAAATTCATCTCGACCTTCGTTCATGCCTCCGCGATATGTGGTAGCAATGACTGTATAATCTTTTGCAAATGAGAAATCATTTGCAGGATTCATCAGGCCTAAAATTCGATTGCCACCTCGTAAAAATACCAATAAAGATGCACTTTTATATTTTGGTGTGTAGGAGATATAGCCCTTCACTGCATTTCCATCTGATGGATATTCGAATACAACGATACGGCGGTTCTGCTCGATGATCATGGATTTGTGGATCTTGGCAACGTCCTTGCTGGCTAAAAGCAGTTCGGTAATGTCGTGGTGAGTCTGCCCCTCTTCCAGTGCATAGTATCGTATATTCTCCTTGCAGCGCTCGAAGACATTGCGTGATTCTTTTGCACGACTCTCCTCCACTTTTTTTGATTGAAAATCTACTTCAGCAAAGAGGGAACCTAGGGCTATGTTCATGCACAGAATGGAGAGAGAAATATTCATCATTGAATTCGCGTTGTAACAAAAGATACAGATTTTATGACAAATTTGATAAAGGCTCAACTCCCTGCTCAGCCTAAAGCAACCCTAAGCGCCATGTACCGCCAGAAAGAAGATGGATCTGCCTCGATTTCTTCTTTCAGCTGCGATCTATTCGAAAAAAAGACCAGGTTGGATGGATTTTGAACATTTCCTTGATGCAATTCTTGTTTTTGCACGCCTTCCTAAGATTGAAAAATATTCTTCCTCCTCATACGATATGGAAAATCTTTTGGAGTATACCATGCCAAGAAAACCTCTCCCCCCTCCTTCAGTGCATAGTCGGCTCATATTGGAAGGAGGCATTTATGAGCATTACAAAGGCTCTTTGTACCAGGTGCTATTTGTTGGTCTTCATAGCGAAAGCTTGGAAGAGGTGGTGACCTACCGAGCTCTTTATGGCGAGCGGGCTGTGTGGACGCGCCCTTTGGATTTGTTTTTGGGGAGTGTGGAACGAGAGGGCAAAAATGTACTCCGCTTTAGGCAGATTATGCGAAAAAAAGCCACAGAGCATCTCGCACTCTATCTTGCGGGGAACATCCAAAAAGGGCATGAAAACGAGAGTAACGTCTTTTGGACAGAGGAAGATCGCAAGACCCTTGAAAAGGGACTAGCTCCTTGCTCCGTTGCTTTTTTGAATCCTGCTTTTCGGGCGGATGATCTCACTGATCCAACCTCTGTATTTGGTCGAGATATGACCCAAGTATTTTGCGCAGACGTTGTTCTCGTAGATGCGCGAGAAAGAAGAGGCCTTGGGGTAGGTGCCGAGATGATGTGGGCAAAAATCCACAGCATTCCTGTTTTGACGATTGCTCCTGCAAATAGTCATTACCACAAGCAAGAGGTGACTCTACTCGGAGCACGCTTAGAGAATTGGAGGCACCCTTTTGTTGCCTCTTTGAGCGACGCGGTAGTAGATACACTGCAAGAAGGAATAGATTGGTTGCAAGATTTTCTATTGGATAGGCCCTCTGTTCGAGGAGCAGAATCGATCTATGAAGCAATGTCCTATTATCAAAAAATGCAATTGCCCAAGGATCATCCCATGTGTGAGATATTTGCGAAGTATCCCTGCCTGCAAGAGAAAATTTTGAACACGCAGAGGCTTGGGGTCGTGTAAATGCAACGCCAATCGCTAGCAAATCTATGACCGTTCAACAAGGTTTTTTTCCTATTGCAATCTCTTGCCCGATTCAAACTACCTCAACTTCCAATACAACGGGAAAAAGGCCCATTAGGAGCGATGTAGGCATAAAATAGAGAAGAGATCGACTTTTTGCGCTCTTTTTCTCCGGAACAATCGTCAAGATATTTTTTCGATCCGGCCAAGGACGATCGAGCCGAGGCACAAAAATAGAGCCGCAACGGGGTAAAAAGTCGCAACGCTAATGGAGCCTGTTAGCGCTCCTAAAATAGGGACAAGAAAAAATCCAAGCGAGATCATCGATTGTGCTATACCCATCGCTTTGCCCTGCATGTGGCTGGGCGCTCTTAGAGAGATAAAATTGAATGAAGAGCTCAAAGAGACAGCGTTTGCAACTGCAGAAAAAGCGTATACTGCGATGAAAGAGAAGAAAGTGGGCATGCAGGCAGCAAGAAAAAGGAACGTTGTTGTGGACCAGTAGGAGATCTTGCCGATCTGCCATATAGAATATGTCCGTAGCAATAAAGGTTTGAGAAAAGCCCCTCCGAGCGTCCAGCCCAACCCTCGTATCATCAATCCCAAAGTCGCCATCTCCTGTGATACGCCAAATTGCTGCAATACGTACGCTCCGTACCAGGTAATGGAAAATCCCCAACCCAATGTCAAGAGTAGAAGGAGGGAAAAACAGGGCTTTGTACTTTTGATCCGAAGCGCTTCAAAGATATTTTTGACGCCTTGCAAAAGGTGCATCTTTCCAGTATTGGAGCCTTGAGGGAATGTCTCTTGGAAAAATAGCGTTAGCGTCAGTAGACTCAAAGCAGTGATGCCCCCTGTGATATAGAAGGGGAGAGAAGGGCTAAAAGAGCGCGCTACAGAAGGATCTGATAGAAAACCTCCTAAAATTAGAGCAACGGGAAAACTGATCCCCCAGACTACAGTCAAAATGCCGTAATTTTTCGCTCTTTTTTGCGCATCTGGGCTCAAATCGGCAATAGAGGCGTTGCAAAGACCTTGATTGCCCGAGAACAGCCCGGTCAAAAAGCGCGCGAAGAATAAGAGCAAGATACTCTTTGAGAGCAGAACCCAGCCTGTGAAAACGTAGGCTCCTATAGTTCCTATGATCGTGAGGTAAAAAATCTTTTTCCTCCCATATTGATCTGCAAGATCCCCAATCAAAGGAGCTCCGATCAGCTGCGCTATTGGAAACGCCGCGTACAAAACTCCCATGGCCAAGAGCCGCTCACCTACGCTCGGATTTTGCTGCAAAAATCCGTACTCTGGATCGAGTAAAAGAGGGGGAAAAAGAGCGAAGACCATAGCGTATCCACAGTTGTCAATTGCCGCGATAAAATAGACGGCAAAAAGAGCTCTTGCTCGGGAAAAGTTTTCCATAGGACCGGTAGGAGTTTTTCTTCTTCCTACAAGAAGGGGGGATTTTTGCGCAACGCCTGCGCGCGCAAAAGCACTATCTGTACTTATGAGTGAAGAGTTGTGTAAGGAAATTCTCCGGAAACAAAAAGGTGGGGATTTTGGAGAGTGTATTCCCACCTAGTCCAGAGCTTTTCCACACACTGAAGAAATGGATCACAACTAGCTCCCCTCTCTATCTGTTCCGCTTTACCCACAATTCTTCAAATGAAACGAGTATAACACATTGCATGCAACGGGTTCTCCTAGCAGATGGGGACATTGTCTTTGATGGCTTTTTGAAACGATCGACTGAGAAAAAGGGCTAGAAAAAGCCAAATGCCAAGTAGGGGGAAGCAAAGCACGCCGCTCAAAGCAAGGTAATACGACTTGCCCAGTACAGCTCCAAACGCTCCTTGCAAGGGTCCAAGAGACATATTGAATACCGATCCCATCTGTTTGGAAGAGCGGGAGCCAAACGTTTCAATCCATGCTTGCGCTTTGAATTTCACGTCTAGAGTTGTGGGGATATATAGCTGTTTTAGAGCAGGACCATTCAAAGCGTAATTGATCGCTTTTGAGCCGACCATCAAAGCGAACAAGAAAGTGAGTGTGTCAATATTTAGGAAGCCAAAAAGGGCGAGTCCAACAATGATCGGCATCGCTCCAAGAGCCACTCCAATTCCCAAAAAGCGTGTAATGTTGCTGATTCCGAAGAGAAGACACAGAAGTGAAACCACATTTACACTCGATCCGTACACGCTCAGATAGTTGCTTAATGCAACCCCAGAGTAGGTGGATCCTGCCGCAATTTTGAAGCTAAAATCAAAGATTGTAATAACCACCTCATAAATGAAATTCGCCCCAAAAATCCCTAGCAGATAGCGATTTTTGCAAAGAAGCTGTAGGCCTTCCAAAAAACCGGGTTTCTCTCGATTCTTTTTTGAGGAGGCTTTTGCCTGGTGTTCCAACGATTTTGCTCCCTCAAAAGAGGTGAGTAGATGCTGGGGAGTTTTTCTAAGAAAATAGCGCACGAGGGGAATGATCAACAGAATAAGCAGACCCAAAAAGAGCATGGATAGGCTGTCTGTTGTAAGTTGTAGCCTATGGGGCAGCCCCCCAATACTGTAGGGGAATACGATGCCTCCCAATTGCCCGATGGCTACTACTAGAGGAAACCCTCTTTTTGCATGAATGGGGTTCGTTGTATCTGCTGCAAAAGCCCAAAAAAGCGCGACTACTAATGATCCAAAGCTCTCCACAAATAAATACCAAAAATAGCCGAGCGCTTGTAGGGCAATAGAGCCAAAGGCAGAGGCATTTGCGATCGCCGCAATGGATCCTTGCAGGTAGCACATCAGTGCGCTGAACCCAAGTATCGCGGTTCCGTACAAGGCGGGCAGTAGCACCAACATTTTTTCTCGAGATATTCTTTCTAAAAGTTTTGTGTAGAACATTACGAGAGGTAAAAGAGTCAAAACAGAGACAGTTTTTGCAAAGGGGAGTTGAAATTTTCCCACGAGTTGGATGAAAAGCGCATCTTTTAAAGGACGAAGAGTCCAGTACACGCCGATGATGAGGGCAAAAATTGCTCCCATACGCAGAAATTTCTTGAATTCTTCCCGTGCAAAATCGCCAAAGCTGAAACGACACATCCGCTGAAATAACGACAATAAACCCCATTTTTGATTCATAAACTTTCTCCTTATTGCAAAAAATTAGGATACTTTCTAGGTATTTATTTGTATTGTCGATATTATAAATATAAATTATCGAAAAAATCGATTTTAAAAAGAGACGACCTCATGCGATCATTTTCTGATGCTTCTCAAGAAGCGCACTTCGAAGAGTTAGCCCGGCAAACTATGGAACATTCGCTAAAAAACTTGCGTATCGCTGATCTCGAGTTGTTCATATCGGCAGCTCGCATGCACAATCTAGGAAAAGCCGCCTTAGCGCACCACCTGAGCCAAAGCGCTGCAAGCGCTGCTGTGCAGCGAGTAGAGATCGCCTTCCGGGAAGATCTTTGCACTCATGAAAGGCGGCAGTTTCGTTTAACGAGAAAAGGGCAAACCCTTCTTCCAAAATTTGAAGAGGTAGTACAAAGCGTGCGCGGGCTGGTTGCTTCCCACGACCCACCTCCGATTCGCCTTGTGACTACCCATGCGATTGCAGCTGTGGCCGTTCCCCCTTTGCTCTGTTTTGATAACATGGATTTCAAACATATGAGGCCCGATGAAGCATATGCAGCGATTGTGCAATCTGAAGCAGATATGGCACTTGTACTCGACAATGCGCCTTGGAAAGGGATCGTGGCAGCAGAAGTAAGTCGAGGATATTTTCAACTCTACTCGCGCAATAAAGAGGCACCCTTGCAACCTGTATTGCTCCCAGAAGAGCAAATGGAGGTGCTTTTTTTGCAGCAAACCTGGCTTCAGGTGCGTGGATATGCGCTGCCCATCCGCGCTAGGATTCCTAGCTGGTCCTTGATTGGGCAAATTTGCTCGGCAACAGATGGAGTGGGTTTTTTGCCTGATTTTCTTGCAAAAACACACGCTCTTCATCCCGTTTTGTGGCAGCCTTCTCCTGCGCCTTACCGGATTTTAGCTATCTATCGAGGCCAAGAGAGAAATTTAGAAACGCGCTTTTCCCATATTGTCCACCGTCTTTGTGCCGTATTTTCGGAAGAGTAAGCTGATATTTCGAAGGAACTTTGCAAAGCTACACACTTTGCTTAGCGCTCCCTACCTTTTTACTATTCTTTTATGAGGGCGCATATCTTGCTTTCCATATGATGAAAAGGAAAAAACTGATAGAATCTGTGGACAAATTGAAGGGAATTCATACATGAATACTTACGGTATTTGCGCGATCAATAAAACAACTTTCAATGTTCGTTGTGGTGCAAAGGCTGGTATTCATGAGTATTATCGATACGTAGTACTTACTTCTTTACGCATACACAATCTCATATTCAACATTTTAGGATATATGCCAGCAACCCGGGTTTTTTCTGGTGGCACTCGCATATTCACAGGTGTCGCCTTGCTCTTGACCACTCTCAAGATCGGCGATCCCGGTGCTTGCAAAGGCTTGATTATCCAGGATTGGTATTGGGAAGCTCTAAAAACAGCTACTGCCCAGGCAATACGTGGCATTTTCGAGGTTACTATTTGGGGGCTGGCGTGCAACCTTGCGTTAGATGTAGCGGCTACGCTGTTCAATGCATTTGTTATTCTTTCCACAGAGGGAGGTTTTTCTCGCCCTTCGAATGTGACGATTAAGGAATCTAGGGATGACAACGGCATTCGGACCAATTATTATCTTACCTCTTCAGAGGATGGGTCTGAAAAAAGTATTCTTGTCCCCTTAGAAAACCCTGAGTACTGCCTACTTTTTTCCTTCCTCTACTTGGTTTGAGAGAGCCTTCTGACGCCGATTTTTTCCGCATCTAGACCTTTTTTCGGCTGGAAGATGTTCTGATCGGAGGTTTTTCAGGCAAAATCCCTGGAGATTTCTGTCTAGGACAAGGCGCGAGAAGACTGTGGACACAGGCATGTTACGGAACGGATCTCTAGAATTGTCCGTTGAATATCGAAAGAACTTCCCCGCCGTTTTTCAGATCTATCAGTGTGGGAAAAGAGGAGATCTAAGCTGCATCACCAAAAGAAAGAAGCAACCCAGCGAAAGGGGTTCATGAGCCACCTCCATGCGCAGGATAAGTAGGAAGCTTCCGAAGCACTCTTTGAGGGAAGAGGGGAGGAGGGTATCCTGCGGAAAACTGGAGGCCTCCCCTTCGCAGCGGTTTCGGCAATCTCCAGAGAAACATCTTGTACGCTCTTTTGGGAGCTGTATGTGAATGTCTTTGTTTGCCAGAATTGGGCAGCGGTGGAAGGCGCGAAAAGAAACCAGAGCCTTGCAACAAACGACGCATTGGCTGCGCTCTCTCGTACTCGACGGCCTTCGGCCTCGGCAGCGTTTAATACCACACGTATTGGAAACTGCTTAGGCTGATTCTGAACTGGATCTGGAAGATTGAATAAGCCTACCTCAAGAAGCAAGTTATAAAGATCGGATGCCTGCTTTTGTATTGGGGTTCTCTCCAAATTTTGTTTCCGGCCGAGATGACAAGTTCTGTTTTTCTTTCCCTTTTGGTCGATCTGGGCGCGCTTTTGTGATTTACCCGAAAAGCGATCTGAAGGCAGCTTGCCCACCGATTGATACAATGCCATTATCGCGCCCAGTATCCGAGATTTCTTAGAATCAGGCGGCGTATAATCGTTCCCGAAGGATGCTTCGGTAACGCTAGAGGATCGGCTTGGCGAATTTCCTCCCGGTTTCCCTAAATTAGAGTCAACTTGTTTCAGTTGACTCCAAGAACTAGTTGCCTTAGGGTGCTTAGGGCTAGCTGGATGAGATCTCGTCTTTGAAGGAGTTATGCTGGAAATAGATGAATGAGATGCACCGTTCTTCCCTCGAGGCAAGGATTTTGCACGGTCATTTGCTCCTCCGCGACCGAACAAGCGCCATCCCCTTTGAACCGGTCCACCAACGCCGCTAGCAAACATACGCGCCTATTTTTCTAAGGCTAGATGGAGAATAGCGAAGAGGCAAGGTACTATCTGAAGCCGGACGGACGAGCCGCATGTAAGGTAATATTTTTCTCATAAAACAAACAGTTTTTCCGAGATTTTGTTCAATACGAGAGTTTTTTACAAGATTTTTTACACATACTGTCTAAAATATCGCCTGGAAAAAGAGAGTTAGGGAAAAAAGACAAATTTTTCCTGAATAACAGATGGTCTTGATCGGAATTGTTACAAAGGTTGTCCATCAAGAAGCAAGGGAGTGCACTTCTCATTGAGACTGTTTTTCGGCGCGTATGAGGTAGTAATCGAGAAGCCCTTCTTCGTAAACGCGCTGCCAAGGATGCATTTCCTCAGAGGAGCCTGTATAATAGGGGCCCCATTTTTTTCTCTCATCGGACAGGTCGTTCCAGGAAGTGCCTTCCAGTTGTTGTTTGTGCCAGGCAGCATAATAGGGGAAAATTTCATGTCCTAAGGATTTAGGAGAAGAGGGGATATAGAAGTGGTGCTTGCGGAGTGAACTGATGAGATCTGCTAAGACAAGCGCATTGTGGAATCCTTCAATACCTGTTGGAATGGCATAGGTCAAAGGAGCTATTGCTTCTTGGCTTTTGATTGCGTAAGTAGCTATGAGGAGAGTTCCTCTTTCTTGCAAAGTACGGTGCGCTTCTTGGCAAAAACATTCAAAAGAGGAGAAGTGTTGCGCAGCTTCTAATGAGTAAACCACGTCAAAGCATGCATTGCGAAATGGGATTGTTTCTGCTCTTCCTTTTTGGAAGTAGGGGTAGTAGTGGGGATAGCTTTTTCTGCAAAGCGCGATCTGTTCATCCAAAATATCGATTCCATACGCTTCGTAGCGCATCTGTTGCAACCAGTAAACCCCATGTCCCCGTCCACAACCCACCTCCAATACGAAACGACTCTTCTTAGGGAATTGCGCAAAAAGAAGGAAGTAGAGTTGCTTTGCTGCGCGCCTTCTTTTCTCTTTGGTAATCGGAAAGCAAAGTCCCTTACAGTAGCCAAAATTGATGCAACCTTGCCTCTCTTTAGGAAAGAGCTTGTCCATCCAAAGATCGGAGATATCATGCGAGCGGTGGTACATGCGCTGCAACTGACGGGTCGTTTGTTGAAAAGAGTGCAAGAACAGTCTCCTTATCACGATCTATTGCAACGATTCTCCAAAGAGATGTTTTGCCACAGAGTGATCTGAGGTAAGCGCGTAAAAAAGAATTTTATTCTATATCAAGTTGCTTTTTCCTTCTGCTAAAAGAAAAAATCATGGCGTTTTTTAAACAAGAAGTTCCTTGAATACCAAAAATATGAACTATAAAAAATCTTTGTAAAAAAGGAAAGTTTGCTGTAAAAGATGAGCAAAATTGAGGTATTTATGAAAACAACACCCGTCCCACCTATTGATCCAATACAGCCTGCTGCTTCTTCCTACCAATGGGAGCGGTACTTTAGGCAGAGCCGTTGCGCATTTTTCTCTGGCCTGTTCTTCTTGCAGGAAGCAATCTATGATCTGAGCGCGTATGCTTACAGCTATATTAGCTATGCGCTACTCTTCTTATTCCTTCTCACTCGCGATGGTTTTGCGCAAAAGGCCTATTTTTCGTTAGGACTATGGGAAGGTATGTGGGCAGAAAAACGGGAAAACAGACAGATCGAGCTGCAAGCGAAGCGCTATTCTCGCCTGCAAGACGAGGGGAAAATACAAGCAAAATTACGAGAGGAGGCTCTCCAGGGATTGCATGAGGAGTTGCGCGAGCAAGATGAGAACATTGCGCTGTTAGAAAAGCAAAATGCTCTACAAGAGGAAGCTATAGAAGCGACAGCAAAAGCGACTTCTGTCGAAGAGGAGAGGAAGGAATGCCTTAGGAAAAATGTTGCCGAAGTAGAAGCGTTCCTTCGAGGTGCAGGGGTCAGCATTCCCTCTTTCCACCCTTGTGATGGAGCAAACCCTTTTCCGAGCGGCGCTTCTCCGCGTTTTCCGAACCTCGCTAGCCTGTCCAACGGGGCTTGTCCTTTGCGTGGGGCTTGAGTGGGCTCAATCGGCATCAAAGGGTTGCGACGCCTGGTCGAGGTAATTCTCCTTTTTCTGCGCGCATTCCAGGATTTTTTGGGCTGCAATCGCGAGAGCTGCTGCTGCGTTGATTGAGTTTTTTCTCCCGAAAAGAGGGATACTCACAACGCAGTCCACTTCCTTCAAGACGGGATCAGAGATCCCGTACTCCTCATTTCCCAGGATGAGGGTACCCTCATCGGGGAAGAGAAATGAGGCAATCTCTTCTGCCTCTTCTCCCGTTTCGAGGGCAATGAGCGGCCTTGGGAGCAGATCTAGACTGTCGACTCTTTGTGCAGGAACGTCTCTATAGGCTCCCATAGAGACTTTTTGGACTTTATCATGGTCGACGAAAGGAGTATTCGGATGAAAGTAGACCGGACCTAAGCGGAGCGCCTCTACGGTGCGCAAGATATTGCCTACGTTGTATGCCGAGCGTATTTTATCGAGGTAGATCGCCATTTTGCCGAAAGGGCGCGTCGGGGTGCGGTCAGAGCGTCGTATAGGAGGCAGTAAGTTGTGCTCTTTTAGGGAAATGCCACTTTGCTGCAGGTGCCAATGGTACTGGTCGGAGAGTCTTTTCGGATCTTCCAAAGAAAAAAGGGGCAAGGACATCCACTGCAAAAGGGCGTGGTACTCCAAAAAACAGAGAGATAACCCAGATAAAGAGCGCTCGTAAAGAGAGCGGAGCAGACGTGCGCAGTGCTTGTGCTGCTGCCGTTTTTCCAATTGGAGGAATTTTTTTTTGGCGAACATTTAGTTTTGTGCCTGCAGGTAGTCTTGCAAGCTTCCGGGAAAAATCGACAGGCGCCCCTCTTCAAAGACAAAAAGCTTGCTCGGGGAGAATTGATCCAGAAGATCCCGGTCGTGAGTCGCTACAATCGCAGTTCCTGGATACTCTTTGAGTGCCCATCCAAGAGCGGAGACCGCTTCAAGATCTAGGTGGTTGTTGGGTTCATCGAAAACAAGCACGTTTGGGTCCATTAGCGTGATGCCGCCTAAGATGAGTCGTGCCAGTTCCCCCCCGGATAGGTTCGCCACTTTCTTGAAAGCATCCTCTCCGCTAAAGAGCATCTTGCCCAATACACCCCGTATGTCCTGGTCGTATACCCCTTGCTTTTGCTCTTTGAGCCAGTCAAAAATCGAAAGGGGGGAGTGAGTATCGACAAGATCCCGGTGATTTTGCGGGAAATAGCCGACGACTGTCCCGTTGCCCTGTACAATTTCCCCCAAAGAAGGGGAGATTTGGCCTGTGAGCATTTTGAGGAGGGTTGTTTTTCCAGCTCCATTGTTCCCAATCACTCCAATTTTTTCTCCTCGGTGGATCTCTGTTTCAAAATTCTCAATCACTTGCTTGTCTCCATACGACTTTGCGAGGTGTTTGATTTGGAAGACGACTT
This sequence comes from Chlamydiota bacterium, assembly GCA_039179045.1. Lineage (GTDB taxonomy): Bacteria > Chlamydiota > Chlamydiia > Chlamydiales > SM23-39 > JBCAXK01. The sequence goes on from JBCDEZ010000017.1 coordinate 14,793, forward strand.
GCCCAGAGGAAGTTTCGGGAAGTGTGAAGCGGATGTAGGGTCGTTGGATGTTCGACTTTTTCAACTCTAAAGGCGCGAGGCGGCGCATTTCTCGCACGCGGGATTGTACCTGGGAGGCGCGCGACCCTGCGCCAAATTTTGCTACAAACTCGCGCAGCTGTGCGATCTTTTTCTCTTTTGCTTTGTTCTCGTGCTCTGCCCGAGCTCGTACCGCCGTTTTCGCTTCGACCATCTCGTCGTAGTTGCCTTTGTAGATGATGAGTGTCTCATAATCGATATCGGCAATATGGGTTGTAACGGCATTCAAAAAATGGCGATCGTGACTGACGACAAGCAATGTCCCTTTGTATTCGCGTAAGAATTTTTCAAGCCATCCAATCGACTCCAAATCGAGATGATTGGTCGGTTCATCCAAAATGAGAGCTTGCGGGTTGCCAAAAAGCGCCTGGCAAAGAAGGACACGAAATTGTTTGTCCAAAGGGATTTCTTTTAAGGGGATCTCTAAAAATGCCGTAGAAACGCCCATTCCCTCTAAAAGAATCTCCGCGTCGGCATCGGCCGTATAGCCACCCTCTTCTGCGATGATCTCCTCGAGCTCTCCGAGGCGCATACCCACCTCGTCTGTAATCTCTTGTTCGTAGAGTCGATCCCGTTCTGCTAGCGCCTTAGCTAAAATCTCATTGCCTGCGATGACAGCGTTCACGACCTTCTCTTCTTGGAAGTCCTCGATGTTTTGGCGCAAAAAGCCCACCTTCTCCGGCAGAGATACGCTTCCCGAGGTGGGAGACTCTAGACCCATCATCATTTTTAGCAGTGTCGATTTTCCACATCCATTGGGACCGGTCAAGCCATAGCGGTTTCCCTGATTGAAGGAGACTGTGACCTCTTCTAGTAGAGTGCGTCCTCCTAAGCGTTTGGAAATTCGTTGCAGTGTAATCATAGGGATTGCTAATTTTCTTCTAACTACAATAGCAGACGTAGGAGGGGCGAGGCAAGGAAATGCAGGAAAAGATCGGAGAGTTTTTAGAACACCTCAAGGTAGTGCGCCGCTTTTCTCCAGAAACGATTCGCGCTTACCGCGCCGATTTGGAACAGTTTTTTCAAGTTGTGGGTAGAGATATTCTCAGTAAAGAGGCGGTAAGAGAATTTTTCTCCTTACTCCAAAGAGAGAGGAAAAAGAGGTCCTCTCTCCTGCGCAAGGCCTCTTCTTTGCGCTCTTTTTCCCGGTATCTGCATGAAAAACGTTATCTACAGCGCGATCCTTTGCAGGCGCTCAATACGCCAAAGCGGGAAAAATTGCTGCCCAAAGCGATTGGTTATGAAGAGCTGTTGATCTTTTTTGCCCAGCCCAATCTTGCTCGTTATTTGGGCTTGCGCGACCGGGCGATCATGGAATTGCTGTACAGTTCGGCGCTACGCGTCTCGGAGCTCGTGGGTCTTTTGCGTGATGATTGGAAAAAAAAGAGGGGGGTACTACTCATTCGGGGGAAGGGAAACAAAGAAAGAATTGTTCCGATCACGGATACAGCGGCCCAGTGGGTAGAGAAGTACCTCACTCATCCGGACAGGATACGCACTACGAAAACCCATCAAAAAGAGCAAGACCCTCGCGCGATTTTTCTCAATAAGTGGGGCAGGCAGCTTTCCTCGCGCTCCGTTGTAAGAGTTTTCTCCCAATACCACAAGTCAAGCGGGCTTAGTGCGGAGATTACCCCGCATACGTTGAGGCATAGCGTCGCCACTCATTGGCTCGAGAGGGGGATGGATCTCGAAAGTATCCGCTACTTGCTCGGCCATGAGTCGCTCAGCGCTACCACAGTCTATACGAAAGTATCTCAAAAATTGCAGCAAAAAGAGTACGCAAAATTCCATCCGCTAGCAGAAAAAGAGTGTGAAAAGTGGTAAGCCGGATTCTGTTTTTGACAATCATTCCTCTAGGCTTTCTGTCACCAGAAAGCTCAAGCGAGCTTTTGCTAAAAAAATTTTGCGAAGAACGGAAATTTTTTTATCTCTTGCTTCGGATAGGGTTTGCACCATTTTTGCGTTACCGCAAAACGACTAGCTCCTGAAGCTAGTATTTTCAGTCTGTCCAGTAACTGGCGATGTATTTTCTGTTGCACTTTCCGTAGCCTCACGGCCCCCAGCATTTCGCTGGTATCCTCTTCTATGAAGTCCAGACTTTCCTCAAGAGACGGAATGCCTCTCGCGATTGTCCCCTTTTCACACGATGTTTTATGAGAATGCGCCTGCAGAGCGTCTCCTTCTCCGCTTTTGGGTCGCTGTGGTAGTTGCCTCTTCTAACCAGTAATGGATGCGTGAACAGTGTTCGCAAAAGACGAGATGCTCTCCTCTGCGTACCAAGTTCTCATGCTGCGCTGTAAGGGTGATATGGCATCCCGAGCAGGTTCGGTTTTCGATAGGGACAACGACTTGGTCTTTCCGGTTGTGTAGGAGTTTTTCATAGACTCGCAAATATTCTGGATCAGCCGTTTGGGCTAGCAGGTCACGTTCTTTTTTCAAACTCTGCCCCTCTTCATTGATCGCGTAAATGCTTGATCGAATTTCCTCTTCTAAAGCTTTGCTACTCTCTTCAGACTCGAGAAGACTCTCTTTGATTTTCTCGAGGATCTCCTGCTCCATGGTTCTTCTGTCGATCAAGTCAGATGTGGTCTGCTCGGTTGTGACTTTTTCCCGCTCTGCAACGGTGATCTCTTGGGTAAGAGCGTTGAACTCATCGACCTTTTTCACACTACTTTGCTTGGCTTCGAGCTTTTCAATCTTTTCTCGAACCTCTTGAATTTCCATTTCTTTCGTACTGATCTCCAGGGAGAGGTTCCCGATGTCTGTCTGTTTTTCTTCAAGCTGCTCTCGAAGGCCGGAGCGGAGAGACGAGATGTGGTGGAGCTCTTTCTCCCGATCTTTGCGCAGACGGATGAGTCGAATCATTTTCATGTCAAACTGTTGAATCTCTAAAATCACTTTCAATCTTTCCTGCATCCGCATATCCTGATATAACTCACTACTCAAATACTTTACTAAAAACCAGCGAATCGATCAAGGAAGAGCTGGAAAAAATCGAGAAAACATGGGGAATAGCAGATGCACTATTTAAAAAAATATTGGAAGAGGGTGTCAGAAAAAGAACAAACGCCTGAGGCGATCGGTTTTTTTGCCGCGCTCGATGCGATGCAATCAACCTCTCCAGAAGCGGTAGAAGCGATTCTCCAAGAGTATTTTGATCAAAGAAATTCTTTGAAAATGATCGCCTCGGAGAACTACGCTTCTTTGCGCGTGCAGCTCAGCATGGGCGGCAATTTCCTCACCGATAAATATAGTGAAGGTTCTGTGGGAAAGAGGTTTTATGCGGGCTGCGAGAATGTAGATGCGATCGAACGTAAAGCGGTAGACTTGGCGAAACAGCTCTACGGAGCGGAACATGCCTACGTGCAGCCCCACTCGGGAGCCGATGCGAACCTGATTGCTTTCCTCGCAATTTTGACCGTTCGCGTCCAAGAGCCACACTTGCAATACAAGGGGAAAAAGCTGAATGAACTCTCTTCTGAAGAATTTGCAGATCTCCGTTCGATCATGTTAGAGCAAAAGATGTTGGGTATGTCCCTAAGTTCTGGTGGACATCTCACCCACGGGTACCGGCACAATATCTCCTCCAAGCTTTTTCTTTCCTCTTTCTATGAGGTTGATCCCAAGACGGGATGGATCGATTACGACACTCTTGAAGAGCAGGTCGTTCGAGAAAAGCCTCTGATTTTTGTTGTGGGATACTCTTCGTATACTCGGAAGATCGACTTTTCTCGGATGCGCCAGATCGCCGATCGTGTGGGCGCGACTTTGCTCGTTGATATGGCGCACTTTTCTGGTCTTGTGGCGGGTAAAGTGTTTACAGGCAAGTACAATCCAGTCCCTTTTGCAGATATTGTTACATCGACTACCCACAAAACTTTGCGAGGGCCTAGAGGAGGCATGATCCTTTGCAAAAAAGAGTACCAAGCTGCTGTAGATAAAGGCTGCCCTTTGGTCATGGGAGGTCCCCTTCCACAGAACATCGCTGCTAAAGCCGTCGCATTTCAAGAGGCGCTTTCCCCCTCATTTGCCGTGTACAGCCAGAACATTGTGGACAATGCGCGCGCGCTTGCGCGCTCTTTTACTGAAAAAGGCGCCTCCCTTCTTACAGGAGGTACCGACAATCATATGGTTCTGGTCGATACGCATACTTCCTACGGATTGACGGGAAAAGCAGCGGAACACGCGCTCAGCTTGATCAATATTCGGGTCAATCGCAATGCAATTCCCGAGGATCAAAACGGGCCCTGGTATACGTCGGGAATCCGCCTCGGAACCCCTGCTCTTACGACACGAGGTATGGGCAAAGAGCAGATGGAGCAGATTGTGGGCATTGTCGATACATTGTTGAGAGCCACCACTCCCGCTCATATAGAGGGGAGGCCCTCTAAAGGGGAAGTGCGTATCGAAGCTTCGATTCTGCGCTACTGCCGTGAAGAGGTGAACGCGCTTGTGGGGCGCTATCCACTTTACCCTGAGTTGCACCTGAATGAAGAGGCTTTGTCAAAGAATGCAAAATTGTGCTATAAAAAAGGAAAATAGGAGAATTTATGGGACAAGATAAAAAACCTCTTTCCTTCATGCATGATCAGATTGAAGAGGCATTTTTAGAACGCAGAAGGGTGTTTCTTTCGAGAGAGGTTGATTCTCAGTCAGCCCAAGATTTAGTGCGTAAGCTTTGGTATCTCGAGTGGAAAAATCCGGGGAAGCCCATCTTCTTTTTCATCAACTCCCCAGGAGGATCGGTAGATTCCGGATTCGCCATATGGGATACCGTACAGATGATCACTTCTCCCGTTACGACGGTCGTATCAGGGCTTGCGGCATCGATGGGCTCTCTTTTGAGTTTGTGCGCTTCTGAAGGCAGGCGTTACGCTACGCCTAACTCGCGCATCATGATGCATCAGCCCCTGATTGGCGGGCAGATTCAAGGGCAGGCTACCGACTTGGAGATTCATGCAGAGCAGATTGAAAATACAAGAAAACAGATTGTGCAGATGTATGCAAAGTCGACAGGCCGATCTGCTCAAGAAATCGACGATATGATCGAAAGGGATCACTGGATGTCAGCCGAAGAGGCGCTCTCTTTCGGATTATTGGATAAGGTGATCTCCTCGTCTAGCGAGCTCTGCGCATAGGGCGTTCATGCACAAATATAGTCCTTTTTGGAAGTACACGTGTTGCGGATCGGACCTGATTTTATTGGAAGATCATGATCACTCTTTCCCCGTACACACAGACACGATCGCTAAAGGTATCGAGCAGTTCTGTTCCCGTCAGTTGGGCATTGGTGCAAGCGGGCTTTTGGTTTTGCGTCGAGCTGAAGGCGGTCGCTTCGCCCTTTTTTCTTTTGATGCACAGGGAAACGAGATACCTTGCTCTGGTAGCGCGCTTTTTTGCGCCGCCAAGCATCTAGGGAAAAAAGAGGTAGAGATCGTTGCGGGGCCGGGCTTGTGGTGCGTATGGGAGACGGGAGATGGGGAGTACAGCCTCTGGCTGCCCCCGATGCGCAAGGTGCAGGTGCAGCAAGAAGTGCCGGGAGTCCCTGACCGCATGCATATCGCTGAAGCGCACAAGCGTCATGCAGTTTTTTTTCCTCCTCTATCTGAGAACTTTCCTCGAGAGTCTTTGGTAAAGAGCATGCAGGGGTATGTTCATATTGTCGACAAATGGGAAAACGCCTGTGCGGTTATTTGCCCGGACACAGGGGCGCCTCGGAGCTTTTTAGAGATGGAAGCGGTTTCTGCGATTGCATCTATCTGCTACTTGTTACACAAAGAAGAGGGTCCTTTCACCGTACAGTTTCGGGAAAGCAGCTTCAAGGCGCGTCTGCATTTTGCAAAAATGAATAAAGAGCAGTGTCCGATTGAGAAGATCCAGATATCGGGATCTCCGCAATTCATCTATAAAGGACTGGGAGAGCAATATGAGAATTGGAATACCAAAGGAAATCAAAAACCACGAATACCGAGTGGGGCTTACGCCTGAGGCGGTACGCCTCTTCGTTGCCGCAGGTCACGAGGTCTTCGTAGAGCGAGGAGCAGGGAGCATCATTGGCTTTGCCGATACTCTCTACGTGGCTGCGGGCGCTCAGATCCTGTGCTCTGCAAGAGTTTTGTACGAAAGCTCTGACATGATTGTGAAAGTAAAAGAGCCGCAGCCAGAAGAGTACGCTCTTTTGCAGGAGGGACAGTTCCTCTTTTGCTACTTGCACCTAGCGCCTGATCCGCAGCAAGCTGCTGCCCTTCTTGCGAGCAATGTTGTTGCTCTTGCTTACGAGACAGTAACCAACGAGATGGGCCGCTTGCCCCTTCTCGTTCCAATGAGCGAGATTGCAGGCAGGATTTCGATTCAGGCAGGAGCCAATGCCCTGCATATCGCTTCGGGGGGAAGAGGAGTTCTTTTGGGAGGAATCCCTGGCGTTTTGCCCGCAAATGTGGTGGTCATCGGAGGAGGCGTTGTGGGAACAGAGGCAATGCGCATGGCTATGGGGCTAGGTGCCCAGGTCACCGCTTTGGATCGCTCTCTTCCGAGGCTGCGAGATCTTGATCGTGCCTTTGGCCCGAGACTCCGTACGCTATTCTCTACTCCAGAGCACCTCAAAAAGATTTTGCCCGAGGCCGATTTGGTCATCGGAGCTGTTCTCTTGCCTGGCAAAAAAGCGCCGAAGCTCATCACCCGTGACCTTTTGCGGACCATGAAGCCAGGATCGGTATTTGTCGACATTGCAATTGACCAGGGAGGGTGCGCCGAAACGTCGCGCCCAACCACGCATTCAGAGCCTACATACATCGAAGAGGAGGTGGTGCACTATGCGGTGGCCAACGTGCCTGCAGCCTGTTCGAGAACAGCTACCCAAGGATTGACCAATGCCACCATGCCCTACGCTTTGCATATTGCCAATGTGGGTTATAAGAAAGCAATTTTGGATGATCCCCATTTGCAAGCGGGCCTCAACGTCTGTTACGGAAAGGTGACGAATCTAGATGTTGCCTCCGATTTGGGGTATGAGTACGTCCCTCCAAGGGACGCTCTCTCCGCTCTTCCGACACGTTAGTTGCAAGGGCTTTATGCAAGTTCCCCCTCCCCTCAGCCAATATGTGGATGGATCCAAGGAGGCTCTTGATGCCATCCGCGAGGTGCAGTTTTCTGAGGGCACATACCTCATCGAATGCTTCGACCGGGAGAAAGATGTTTCCTACTGGCCTTTTTTGCGCTTTGATGATGGAGGGAAACTCCTCGATTTTTTCTGCTCTTGCCCCTCTTCTGAAAGCTCAGGCGCCTGTCCTCACCTAGCTGCCGCTTTTTTGCGTGTAACGCAGCCGACTCTTTTGCATGTGCGTTACAAGCGCTCCTTTTGGTATGCACTTTTTTTCTCTCTTGCGCGTTCTTTCGGCTACCATACGAACCTGCTCACAAAAGAGGGAGACTCCTACCAACTTTTGCACCAAAGTGGCTGCCTTTTTTCTGCCACTCCTACCTCTGGTTTAGGGGAAGCTTATTTGCGCAGTCTCATTGAAGAGCGCGTGCAAGAGACCGAGGATACTTCGATCAAATTTTCTAACCTTTCTTTGGAAGAGATCGAAAACTATAGGGAGGGCAGAGCCTCACCCGAGTTCCGCTTTGAGCTCTCATTTTGGTCTGATCTGGCCAAGTGGTGTTTTCTTGTGCAAGATGCCCAGGCTTCTTACAAAGTTGCATTCCCAAAAGCAGATCAACAGTTACCAAACCGTGTCCTTGTCACCTTTCCAGATGTGCGCTACACCTCTACCATTGAAGCGGGCAATTGGCCCTTTTTGATTGAAGCGCTCCGCAGCATCCATTCACCGATCGGGGTCCAGATTGTAGGCTCTTTAGAAAGGATCACCTATGACGCAACCCACCGGCGCCTTTTGCTTGAAAAAACTCCCCACAAGTTGCAAGCAGGAGAGGGAAAGGAAGTAGCGGTAGGAACCTGGTTCTACACACCGGGGCGTGGATTTTTTACTAAGGGGAATCTCTTGGGGCGCTCTTTTGTAGAAGAAGAGGATCTAGATGCTTTTTTGACAGAATATCCTCAAATCGTGGATGAGCATTTGCAAGGAGCTGTTCTGCAGAAAGCTGCCCAAAAGCTCCAGTACGAGCTCAAAATCCTCTACGAAGAGGGGCTTTTGATCACCGCCTACTTGGATCATCCTGGAGATCTTTTGCAGGAGTGCGCTGCTCTTTTCTCATCGTATGCCTACTTGCCTGGTACTGGTTTTATTCCTATTGAAGGGAAGTTGTTTCCCAAAGTGCGCCAACTCATTTCTCTAGAAGAGCTCAGTGATTTTGTGACACACCACCGCTCCTGGCTTCATCAATTTTCTGGGTTTCAAACCCACCTAGGCAGCTTAGAGGCGCAGTTCCGCTATCAGGTAGACCAGCAAGGCACTCTATCTTTTCATACGAAATTCACCATGGGAGAAAGACTCCTCGATGTAGGGGTGTGGATCTACATCGAGGGGGAAGGGTTTTTTCGGAAAAAGGGGGGAAAAGAGCGGTTTGTTCTCCGCTCGGGGGCGAAGATTTCTGCAGACCAAATTCCCCGATTTCTCGATGAGTATCGCGAAGAGTTGCTCGATATACCCCAGTTTTTCTTAGAGTCTTCCCCCCTTCTTCGTTCAGGATTGGATATTTTTTTGAGTGAGCAGGGGCAAATTTGCGTGACTCCTCAAAGAGCCTACGCCTCGGGCATTGAAGAAAGGGATGTCTCTTTTTTTGGGCACTATGCGTATGTACAAGGGCGCGGCTTTTTTCCTGTGGCAGCGCAACTCACCTTACCAGACCCTTTCATCCATTCCCAAATCATTCCAAAAGTGCAAGAAGAGTTTTTCCTTCAGTATGAGTTGGAGCGGATCAAGGCGTTCATCTTTTCTCTCGATCCTCGGTTAAAAAAACCGCAGCAGCTGCAGCTCAAGGTCCGTTCGATGAAAAAAGAGCGGAAGAGGGGGAAAGATGTATGGCTCGTTGATCTCTATTACGAGTCGGAGATTGGGTTGCGTAGCGCCATGGCAACAGGGCATGCGGTTTTAGCGCAGAAGCAGTACGACTATTCCCCAGCAGGTCTACTCTATTTACAAGAGGGGAGGTTCAATTGGTTGCGCGCTCTTGGTAAAAAGCGTTTGCAAAAAAAACAGGTGTCTTTTCGCCTGACGACTATCGAGTGGATGCGCCTTGCGATCTTAGAAAACATCCAAGAGCCTGAAGGGGATTCTGCCGAAGAGATGGAAGTGCGCAAGTGGATGCGCTCACTCTCTGCACTCTCCTCAGAGAGGTTGATCGATTTGAGCGGTTTGCAATCTACTTTGCGACCTTACCAAGAGAAGGGGCTGCAATGGCTGTGGTTTCTCTACTGTCATGGCCTATCAGGGCTGTTATGCGATGAGATGGGACTTGGCAAGACCCATCAAGCAATGGCTCTTTTAGCTGCAGCATTCGAAGAAAACCGGCGGGCGAAATTTCTCGTCGTCTGCCCCACCTCTGTGATCTACCATTGGCAAGATCTCCTAGCACGCTTTTTGCCTAAAATCCGCGTTTTAACCTATTACGGATTGGAGCGCTCTTTAGAGGGATTTCTATCCGATTATGACCTTCTGCTCACCTCCTACGGCATCTTGCGTACGGGCAAGGAAAACTTGGGCCCCTACTCGTTTTCCCTTGCGATTTTTGATGAAATTCAGGTAGCGAAAAATCACACTTCGCAGACACACTTTGCTCTTGCAAATGTACAAGCGACCATGCGCCTCGGCCTGACAGGGACGCCTATTGAAAATCGCCTTCGAGAGCTAAAGGCCCTCTTCGATCTGGTCTTGCCTGGATACCTTCCTCCAGAAAAAGAGTTTCGCGAGCTATTTATTCTCCCGATCGAAAAGCAGCACGATCCTGATAAGAAAGTCCTCTTGCAAACTTTGGTCAAACCCTTTATCCTTCGAAGGAAAAAATCGTCTGTTTTGCGCGATTTGCCCGAAAAAATCGAAGAGATCTCCTATCTCGATCTTTCAGACGAGCAGCGAACGCTTTATCAAGAAATCGCGCGCGAAAAAGCGCCCCAAATTTTGGACCGCTTCTCCGAAAATCGCAAAGCTCCCTACACGCATATTTTTTCCCTCCTATCGCATCTCAAGCAGGTCTGCGATCACCCCAGCTTGATTCATGGAGATCTTGCTGCTTACGACCAGCATGCATCGGGTAAATGGGAGTTTTTCAAGGAGTTACTCGCAGATGCGCTCGCCTCCGAACAAAAAGTTGTTGTCTTCTCGCAGTATCTAGGGATGTTATCAATCATCGAAAAATATCTCAAAAAGCAGGGCATTGGGTTTACCACCATCCGAGGGGCAACAAAAAACCGGAAAGAGGCGTTGCAAAGATTTCGCGAAGATCCGAGCTGTCAGGTGTTTGTCGCCTCCCTGCTCGCTGCAGGCGTGGGTATCGACCTTTCTTCCGCCTCAATCGTGATCCATTACGACCGTTGGTGGAATCCAGCCAAAGAGGACCAAGCGACCGACCGCGTGCACAGGATGGGGCAAAGCCGCGGAGTGCATGTCTTCAAACTCGTCACCAAGGAAACGATTGAAGAGGATATTCATCGAATGATTGATGCCAAAAGGCACCTCGTTGAAAGCTCAATTGGCAAACATGACGGGGACCATATTCCTCTCCTCTCAAAAGAGGATCTACTGCATGTGATTGAGAAAACCGTGCTATTGTAGGATTACAAATACTCACCTGAGTTGCGAGTTGCAAGTCATCAAGAATTGGCTCTATAGGCGAGGCGTTCAGGCGTGTCTTTTATGCTACATGGGTGTATGCAATGGGTCTGTTCTGAAGGATAGGCCACAGAGATCATGTTTCGATCTTTCCTGGGATAATCCGTGGATTTGAAAAACAAGCGTTTTCTACCAGGTAGAGATCTTTTTGCAGTAAAATTTTTTATCCTACTTTTTCAATCAATTGAACTCGTAACACAGGTTCGTAGTATGTTCTAAACATGCTCCCTTAGCCAACTGTTGATTTTCTGCTCATGCTCGCTTTTGTAAAGGCTAACTTTTCCGTAATACCGCTCCTGAAAAGACGGAGATTTTGTTTTGGGAGCGGCACGCCATAGGACCTGCAATGAGCTTTTTGAAAACAATTGCTTCAAAAGGAAAGAAACGGAAGAGGCTTTTTTTCCAAAAATTGTGAAGAGAAGGATATCCCGATGCAACGCAAGACTCTGAGAAGCACTTTCTTTTCCCGTATTGTCTCGACTCAAGAGAGCATGCCCACTGTACTTGATAAGGTGTCCGACAAGCAATGAGGAGTGGAAGACGAGATCTAGAGTTCTTCCCAATACAGATAGAATCGAGCGCGCTAAATTAAACAAGATAAGGCTGGCAGTATACCTTTCCACCGAAGGGAAGTAAGTATTTCCCATTGACCTAGAAAATAAATGGTTTAAAGTGCATCCAATCGTTAAACTAATCATAAAAAC